>NZ_JBHJTJ010000013.1:0-114068 GCF_042267765.1 Gottfriedia sp. NPDC056225
ATTGAATATTTATATTTCATATTAAAAGACACATTTAGTCAGTGTGATTTAAGCAAAATTTTTGTCTACGATTATGTTTTTGCAAAATTAATATTACAAAAAGAGTTTAAAGAAGCAGTTACATTTTCTGAGTTAATAAATAGTTTAGACCAATATACTACTGAACTAGATTATTCTATTTTTAAGATTAAGAAAATAAATACAAAAGTATTGTTTACTTTTTCTTATGATAATGAACTAGTAGAAGTTGATATATCAGACTGGTTGGAAAAAGCCCATTTTGAAAATCAGATTATTGATATTGAAAAATTGGAGAATAAGCTGGTAATTAGAGGAAATGCTTTTTTTCAAGGTATTAATTTAATAAATGATGAAGATATTGATCATCAATTAATCATTAAGGATTCAAATAATAAGACAAAAACTATTCAGATAAAAAGGGCACGCACAAATCATTTCAATAGTTCTAGATATAATTATTGCGCAGGTGGTTATGAATTCCATATTAATTTGGATGATTTTTCTAAAGTAGGCAATTACGATGTAACACTTGAAACGGTTTGCTATGGAAGAACTATTAAAAGTAAATTAAAATATGCAATCAATGTGAGAAAAAATTATCAATTTAACAATAATTTAACGATTGTTAATAAAAAATTAAAACTTAATCTATTACATAAATCATATTTTTCTTTTAAAATAGAACCTGTGACTTTTGTTAATAGCGTTATAAAAAATGTAATTACACGTAGTAAAGAAAAAAAGATATTGATTTCAAGATTTTTTCATAATCCAAACAACTCCACAAGGGAAAAGATAAATTTTGCTATCATTATCATATTTATTGAGTTATTTGGTTATACAATAGGTAACCGAAAGTTTACAATTATCAGTGAAAAATTAGCTGATAGTACAAATGATAACGGCTTTGCATTTTTTCAATATTGTCGTGAACGTTCTGATGCTAGTAATATTTATTATCTAATAAGAAAAGATGCAAAAAATTATAATGAGATAAAGAAATTAGGTAATGTAATCCCATATAATGGCTTTAAACATTTTCTCCTTTCTATTTTCGCTAAGACAATTATTAGCACAGATAATGTAAAAATATTAATTCCAAAAGAACTTAGGGACATTAGTCATGCTAATCTTGTATTTATTGGTCATGGTGTAACCTTATTTAAAAAGGTTGACCATGTTTATCATGCAAGTAGGGGAGTAGCTAATCAAATAATTGTTTCTACGGAACAAGAGAAGGAAATCTTTATTAGACACTTTGGTTATGAACCGAATAATGTTTTTGTTACAGGTTTGCCACGTACATCATATTTAATGAATCATGTGACGGAAAAAGTTATACTAGTTATGTTTACTTGGCGAACAGAAATAAAAAGTAAAGAAGATTTTTTACAAAGTGAATTCTTCTATAGATTAAAAGGTTTGTTACTTAACAAAGAGTTATTAAAAAAATTAGAATCCTACAATGTCTCGTTAAAAGTCTTAGTTCATCCAAGAATGATCGAGTATGTTGATTTAATGCCTAAACTACATAACCGAATCATATTGGAAAAGCTGACAGAAACAGATGTGAAACAAGCTATTGAGAATAGTAGTATGTTGATAACAGATTATTCGAGTATTTTATTTGATTTTATTTATTTAAAAAAACCGATTATAATGTATGGTTTTGATTATTTTAATGCTAATTATTCAGTTAGTAGAGATTATATGAATAGTACATTAACTGATGTTTTCTTTGAAACTGAAAAAGAAGTTCTCCAAAGGATGAACAAATATATAGAAGAAGATTTTATACTTGATCAACGTACTAACAGTCGCTATTCACATTTAGTGAATAGTCATCAAAATAGTGTTAATCTATTATACGATGTACTAGAAAATAAGATGTGAAATAGATCAAAGTCGATTCAGTATTCAAACTGATTACAACGACTTTGTTTTGATTGAGTGATTTCAATTGAAAGAGGTAGAATTTATGAAAATATGTACAATTGGATTAGGATATATAGGATTACCAACTTCTGCCATGTTCGCTAAATATGGTAATGAAGTCGTAGGTGTGGATATTAATAAAAGTGTTATTGATAAATTAAATGCAGGGGAAATTCATATAGAAGAGCCTGGATTAGGTGAAGTTGTAAAAGATGTAGTTAATAAGGGGAACTTTAGAGCTTCATTACAACCTGAACACGCTGATGCATTCATTATTGCAGTACCGACTCCAAATATTGAAGATGAACATAAATCTTGTGATTTAGGCTTTGTATTATCAGCAGTTAAATCGACAATACCATTTTTACAAAAAGGTAATGTCTTAATTGTTGAATCAACAATTGCGCCAAGAAGTATGGATGATTTCGTTAAGCCACTTGTAGAGGAAGCTGGCTTTAAAGTGGGCGAAGATATTTTCCTAGTACATTGCCCAGAACGAGTTTTACCTGGACAAATTATGGATGAATTAATCAATAATAATCGAATTGTTGGTGGAATTACACCAGCATGTTCAGAAGCTGGAGCGAATGTATATCGCACTTTCGTAAAAGGCGAAATTATTAAAACAGATGCAAAAACAGCAGAAATGTCCAAATTAATGGAGAATACATTTAGAGATGTAAATATTGCCCTTGCTAACGAATTAACAAAGGTTTGTAATTCATTAGACATTAACGTATTAGACGTGATTCAAATGGCTAATAAGCATCCTCGAGTAAATATTCATTCACCAGGTCCTGGTGTTGGTGGACATTGCTTAGCTGTTGACCCATATTTTATCGTTGCAAAATCACCAGATTTAGCAAATATTATCAAACTATCTCGTGACACAAATGTATCTATGCCACAATATGTAGTAGACAGTGTTAAAAAACTATTAGTAGGCATAGAAAATCCAAAAGTTGCAGTATTTGGAATTACTTATAAAGGTAACGTAGATGATATTCGTGAAAGTCCGGCAATGGATATCATTGATTTATTAAATAATGAAGAGATGAACATTTCAATTCATGATCCACATGTACACTCAAACAAGATTCAATTGAGTTCGATGGAGGAAGCAGTAGAAGGTGCTCACTTAATCTTAGTCTTAACGGATCATAATGAATTTAAGAATATGGACTTTGAATCAATCTCGAAACAAATGGAAAATAGAATGTTATTTGATACTAAAAACTGTGTTCCGCCAGTTAACGGTGGGGAGTTAGCGTATGTAAATTTTGGGAATTTATATCAGTATACAAATGAGAACGTGGTTGAGGTATGAAGAATTTAACTACAATCTTTAAAGAGCATTTTAGCAATTTCTATATGATTGGACGTTTATCCAATTATGAGATGAAAAAGGAGTTCGCTGATAGCCAATTGGGTACGGTCTGGGCTTTTATTAATCCTCTTCTACAAATTGGTGTATACTGGTTAATATTCGGTACTGGTATTAGAAAGGGACTACCTGTTGACGGGATTCCATTCATCTTTTGGATGCTATGTGGATTAATTCCTTGGTTCTTCATTAGTTCGTCAATTTTACAAGGCTCTAGTGCCATCTTTAATCGACTTAATACAGTGTCAAAAATGAATTTCCCATTAAGTATTATCCCGACATATGTTATACTTTCGAGATTTTATACACATTTGTTTATGCTTGCGTTATTATTAATTAGCGTAGTTTTTAGTCAAGGTTTTGGACATATCAATGTACTTTCTTTACTGTACTTTATGTTCGTAAACCTACTATTTGCGATATGTTTAGCTTTAGTTTCATCAACGCTTTCAACATTAATACGTGATATTCACTTATTAATCCAGTCTACAACTAGAATGTTGTTATACTTAACGCCAATCTTATGGGTACCTCGTTCTGGAGGAATGCTTCAGAAAATTATGATGTTAAATCCGTACTACTATATTGTAACTGGCTATCGTAGATCGATACTATATAATGACTATCATATGATTTTTTCATTGTATTCAGTTTACTTTTGGTGTTTTATGTTAGCTTTATTAATTTTTGGAGCTGTAATTCATATTAAATTTAGAAAGTCATTTGTTGATATTTTATAAAATCTTTTCTATGTTTAATGAATAAGTAGAGAGTTAGTCGAGCGGAGTTTTAAATTAAATAGCTCGGATCGTAGGTGAGAAAATTGGTCAAAAAAGTAATTTTTCGTAATGTGTCGAAGAAATTTAAAATGTATAGTAAGCCAACTGATAAATTAAAAGATTTATTCTTTGGTGGTAAAAGTGGAGAATATTTTCATGCACTTCAAGATGTTTCTTTTGAAGTAAATCAAGGCGAAATCGTCGGGATCATTGGATTGAATGGTTCAGGTAAGAGTACAATGTCAAATTTAATTGCAGGTGTTACAATTCCGAACGAAGGTGAAGTTGAAGTAAACGGGATGGCAACATTGATTGCTATTCAGGCTGGATTAGATAACCGACTAACTGGACTTGAGAATATTCGCTTAAAAGGATTAATGATGGGATTAAGCAAAAGTCAAATCGATGAAATTATTCCTAAAGTAATTAAATTTGCAGAAATCGGTAAATTTATTAATCAACCTGTAAAAACATATTCAAGCGGAATGCGTTCCCGTCTAGGATTTGCCATATCAGTAAATATTGACCCAGATATTATGGTTGTCGATGAAGCATTATCTGTTGGTGACCCTACATTTACAAAACGATGCTTAGATAAAATGAATGAATTCAAAGAGCAAGGAAAGACAATATTCTTTATCAGTCATTCTTTAAGCCAAGTGAAAAGTTTTTGTACAAAAGCACTGTGGATGCACTATGGTACAGTTCGTGAATATGGTGAATGTGCTGAAACATGTGAAAACTATCAAAAGTTTCTAACTGAATACAATAAACTTTCAGCTGAAGAGAGAGAATTAGATCGAGAAAAGCATATGAAATTAACTGTTAGTTAATTAATAAAAATTAGGAGACCAATGACTATAATTGGTTTCCTAATTATATTTATAAAAATAAACAAAAAGTTTCGAATGGAACATAGGAGGAAGTATACTCTTGAATAAAGTAAGAAAAGCAATTATACCAGCAGCAGGACTAGGAACACGTTTCTTACCTGCAACAAAAGCAATGCCGAAAGAAATGTTACCAATCGTAGATAAACCAACTATTCAATATATCGTTGAAGAAGCTATTGCAGCTGGAATTGAAGATATCATTATTGTAACAGGAAAAGGAAAGCGCTCTATTGAAGATCATTTTGATATTTCAATCGAATTAGAACAAAACTTATTAGAGAAAAAGAAATTCGAAATACTTGAAAGAGTACAAGCACCGTCTAAAGTTGAAATTCACTATATTAGACAAAAAGAGCCAAGAGGTTTAGGACACGCAGTTTGGTGTGCTCGTAAATTTATTGGTGACGAACCATTCGCAGTACTACTTGGCGATGACATTATTCAATCAGATGTTCCTTGTGTTGAACAATTAATTAAACAATACGAGTTAACACACTCTTCAGTGATCGGTGTACAAGAAGTACCTGAAGACGAAGCTTACCGCTATGGAGTAATTGACCCAGTTGAACAAGATGGCCGCCGCTATCAAGTACGTAACTTCGTTGAAAAGCCAGCTAAAGGTACACAACCATCAAACTTAGCAATCATGGGCCGTTACTTATTAACACCTGAAATCTTTGAATTCCTAGAAGAACAAGAAGTAGGAGCAGGTGGAGAAATCCAACTAACTGACGCAATTCAAAAGCTAAATAAAATCCAAAGAGTATTTGCATACGACTTTGAAGGCAAACGCTACGACGTTGGTGAAAAACTAGGATTCATCACAACTTCAATCGATTTCGCACTACAACGCGATGACTTAAAACACGATTTAATGGCATATATAAAACAAAAAATCGATGAAATCGAAAACTAAACAAAATTAAAAACTGATTCGTATGGAGTTTCATATGCAGAAAAATAGTTCTATTAACACTGTAATCAAATATTGGTTACCAGTTATTCTAATAGCCGGTATTATATTCTATTCTTCGGCTACACCGTACGAAAAGCAAGACATAAGACCAGAAATCAGTCATATGACATTCCTATATGACATGATGGAGCATTTCGACTTTGTTCACTTTAATTATGCTGGAGAAGAGGTAAGTATCAAAAGCTTGGGAGTCCCAGGATTTACAGAATTCTTTATCCGAAAACTCTCCCACTTCACCATTTACCTACTACTAGCATTTTTTACAATAAGACTATCAAGACTTTATTTCAAAAGATATTACCTAGTAGGAATTCTTTTCCCAGCCATCTACGCAATGGGCGACGAATTCCACCAATCATTTACAGCGGGTCGTACGCCGCTAGTTCAAGATGTCGTGATTGATTGCATCGGTGCAATGGTCGGAGCTTGTTTGTATTATCTTATTAATAAAAGGCATAATGCTAGAGTACAGAAAACCATTAGAGTTTAATCTAATGGTTTTTTTTTTTTGTTGTGATTTGCGTTTTACTAAACGGAGGAGCAGGGGGCATTGTGGAGGGGATTTAGTGATTTACGTAGACGTTGAGGGAATGTGGGAATGATCTATTGATTTATGTAGAGGATGTGGGATTGAGGGGGAAATCTGATGAAATAGGCAGATAGATGTGACATTATGCGCGAAATCTGATGAATACGCGAGAGCCTGTGGCTTTATGCACGAAATCTATCCATTTACGCACAAAACCCAATGATTTATGCACAAACCCACTGATTGCAAGACCTGCCAAGTATCATATCAACAAAAAATCCAATATATCAACAAAAATCAGTACTATATCAACAAAAACTAATGCTTTATCAACAAAGTTCACAGCTTTATCAATAAAGTACACAAAGTGTTCGCATATTCAACTAGATTCAGCAATTTTCCACCACTTACAAAAAATGGAAATATGTTTTATAATGGGGGAGGAAAATTTTTCCAATATTTTCTAAATAAGTTGCTTTACTACATACAAGGGGGAACGAATGATGTCATTATTTAGTGCTTCACTATGGGCGGTAGGAATTATATTATCATGTGCATTAACTTTAAAGATTACTGGTAGTGGTTTTAAGGCGAAAAAAACTGAAGAATAAGCAATGTCTACATTATGAAGCCATTAGAGGATTATCTAATGGCTTTTTTGCAGTGCTGGTAAGTGTCATATCAACAAAATAAATCGATATATCAACAAAAACTAGTGTTATATCAACAAGAACCAGTGTTATATCATCAAAAACCAATGCTTTATCAACAAAGTTCACAGCTTTATCAATAAAGTACACAAAGTGTTCGCCATTTCCAGCTCCAACACCCGCTAACCAATTCCCACACATAAAAAAATCTTATCTAACCTCGAGTTAGATAAGATTCCATCTCTTACAGTTTAATGAAATTAGGTTCTGTGCCGGCTTTTTCTACATAGCCGATTTTAACAGGATTCATTTGAATTAGAACATAGTTAGGGTCTTCTGGACCTTCTAGCCATTTAGACAATTCTTCAGTCCAAACTTTTTCTTCGGCACTTGGATTTTCAATTATTTCGGCCTTTGCAAACATTTCTACAAAGTTGTCGTCTAATCGATCTCCGTCGTGGCCTAGTAGTATATGTACATTTGGATTATTTTTTATATCATCTATTTTTTGTGAATTCTTATTAGTAGCGATATAAGGTGTTAGGCCTTTAAAGAAAAATATCATGTAGCAGCTATGTGGAAAGTCTTCGCGAATGGTCGTAAATAGACCTAATTGCTTCGCTTTTAATACCTTCATAATATTTTGTTGAATCATTTTTAAATAACTCCCTTCAAGTTCGAAAGATGACTGGTTGCTGGATTCTACCATGTTCATCTCCAACATTAGTAATTCTAGTTCTCGAGGTTATAATCCTTTTCGTAATTTAGGTAAAACTAAACTTTTATCTGCATTTACTCATCAACAGTTTAAGTGTTTGTTAATTGTTTTACATTTAAACCTATTTTTTTAATCCTTTTGCATATGATATTTAGTAAGGAAAATTATTTAGGAGGTTATTATGGCTCATCGTTTGTTTTTTATTGTTACTTTTATCGGTGTTCCATTATCGGTAATTGGGAGCTTGATGCATTGGAGTGAAATTCTTTTATTTATCATTTACTGTGTAACGATTATTGCATTAGCTGGCATTATGGGAAGAGCGACAGAGAGCTTAGCGATCGCAGCTGGCCCACGAATTGGGGGACTTTTAAATGCGACATTTGGTAATGCGGTAGAGTTAATTATTGCGATATTTGCATTGCAAAACGGGTTATCAGAAGTAGTTTTGGCATCGTTAACGGGTTCTGTTATTGGAAATTTACTTCTTGTAGGTGGTCTATCGTTTTTTGTTGGGGGATTAAAGTATAAGCGTCAAAGCTTTAATGTTTATGATGCGAGGCATAATTCAGGTTTACTAATTTTTGCAGTTGTACTAGCCTTTGTCATTCCAGAAATTTTTTCAGTAAAGATGACACCGAATGAAACGATGACGCTTAGTGTAGGGGTTTCGATTGTTTTAATGATTTTATATTTAGCGGCATTATTATTTAAATTAGTTACGCATCGTGGAGTTTATGTTGCAAAAAATCAAGAGATTGTAGAGGAACATGAAGAAGCTGAGTGGGGAACAACGAAAGCTATGATTGTTTTAGCTTTAGCTACTATAGCAGTGGGCTATGTTTCTGAGAAGCTTGTTCATACATTTACGACCGTCGGCGATAAATTTGGATGGACTGAGTTATTTATCGGTATTATCGTTGTTGCAATCGTTGGTAATGCTGCTGAGCATGCGTCTGCAATTGTGATGGCATTTAAAAATAAAGTAGGGGTTTCAGTGGAAATCGCTGTTGGTTCATCACTACAAATTGCAATGTTTGTAGCGCCAGTGTTAGTTATTTGCTCATTATTTATAGGTGAGAGAATGCCTTTAATTTTCTCTATGCCTGAATTGGTTTCTATGATTACATCTGTATTTTTAACAATTGCTATTATGAACGATGGTGATACGAACTGGTTTGAAGGGCTAACTTTATTAGCTGCCTATTTCATCATGGGGATCGGTTTCTATTTATTATAAAAACTAAAATTGAAGGTGGTAATAGTTGAAAATATTAATACGTATTGTATTTTATTTAATTGGATTACTATTTTTAACTTTAGGAATTAGTTTAGCGATAAAAGCTGAACTTGGTGCAAGTGCATGGGATGCGCTTGCAGTCGGTGAATCGAAAACATTCGGTTTATCTGTAGGGAATTGGATTATCATTAACTCGTCAGTACTTTTATTTATTAATGCCTTTTTACAAAAAAAACGACCTGATTGGCTTGCAGCAATTACGTTTATATTAATTGGTCGGTTTCTAGATTTTTGGTTAACAGTTGAGTCAGAACATTTATTTGATGCAAATATTATTACTAGATACATCCAACTCGTACTAGCTATTTTAAGCATGACAATTGGTATTGCTATTTATTTACAAGCAAAGTTTCCATTAAGTCCAATTGATGATTTAATGATTTCACTCAGTAAACGATTTGGCGTAAGCTTAGGCGTAGCTAAAACGATTGGGGAAGTGTTTGCCCTAGTATTGGCATTTCTTCTAAAAGGTCCAATTGGAATCGGTACTGTAGTAATTACTTTCAGTATCGGGCCAATACTACAAAAAATTAGAGTTCCAATTGAAAAGCTTTATAATAAGCTAAGTTCATAACGAAATAATTCATTTATGGAATACATATATTTAAATAAAATGTTCATGCTAAGAGTAAATAATTTCCTTATTTGTGAAAGGGGCATGAACATGTCTAAATGGTTAAAACCATTCGTTCTACTAAATATAGTCATTTTATTTATTTCTTTAAATAATGGACAAACAACTTTTGCAGCAAATTCAGAAATAAGAGTCCCAGGCTCGGCAGCAAATGTGACAAAGGAAAACACTTATCCAAATCCAACTCAAGACTTGCCAGAATTACAACCAGGTGGACTGGCTAAGCAGTTATTAGATTCATCGAATGTAAAAATAGAGAATCCTAATCTAATTCGTATGTTTAATGAATCCTCAGTAAGTAAAGCACCATTTGCTGTTGGGTATAACGCGAAGATTTTCCTAGGTGTTTGGCCTTTAAATTATGAGTCAAATGAGACAACAATTAATTGGCAATATAAAAAAATCAATACAAACTTTCTCGATAATCGAGGAGAAAAAACGTATAAACGTATTAAGTACTATCAAAACACACAGCAAATTATTCGCGGTGGTTTAACTGCAAAAGTTAGAGATTCAGATGACGTTATTAACCTAATGATGCATGATGCTTCAGAAAAAACAACTTTGCCATTAGCATACCAAACAGTAGTCGGAGCAGGTACGAAAAACGAACGAGTATATAATGTACCACCAAAGCAACTAGGCTATTTATACGCATACGCTCCTGCTGTTAATGAAAAAGGAAAAGTTACATTTGGAGAAGTATATTTAATCTTAAAAGGTAATAAAAGATCACTTCAAGTGAAAAATGTCGTGTCGCAAGGTGTAGGCGCATGGATTCCTGTCCAAGATTATGTATCGTTTGGGTATTTAGCTACGCCGCAACCTAGATAAAATATGTTAAATCCACAAGGGTGATCTTGCTTGTGGATTTTTTGTTTTACTGCGCCGCTATATCAATGAGATTTAGAGATGGGGATTGTAATTTATCAACGGCTTATGAGGATATATCAACGAAGAACAGCGATATATCAACGAGAATTAACCATATATCAACGGAGTTCACAACTTTATCAATATTGTTCAAATTGTGTTCGTATTCTCAATATGTGAAGATAGGTGACAATTAAATATGATTTAATCAACAAAAAAAGCATGCCATAAAAATGACATGCTTAACTTTTAAAGTTTTGAACTTCTACCAGTAAAATCAGTATCACGATAGTAGCTATTCTTCACTAGAATATTAGGCCCTAAACATTTAACTGCTGGACAATGACAGCTTAGTTCTTTTGCAGTTTTTGATAATGACCAAGTATCATATGCTTCCTGAAGTGTATGAGTTTGAATATTACCAAGATGAGGTACATCACCAAAGTCAGTTACGATAATGCTTCCATCAAATACATTTACATTTAAGCGAGAACGTCCGTCAGGATCATTTCGTAGTGTTACATTTTTACTATTATATAGTCTTTGAATAATGTCTAAATCCTTCTGATCATCGCTACATGGATAAAATGGCAGAGTACCAAATAGCATCCAAATGTTTTCATCGCGGACATCTAGTAAAGTAGAGATTGCTTTACGTAATTCATCCTTAGTTAAAACTTCTAATGTACTAGCGAAATCACTCGCATACATAGGGTGTACTTCGTGCCTTTGACATTTCATTTCATCAATAATTTGACGATGAATTTTTTCTAAGTATGGAAGAGTACGTTTATTTAGCATTGTTTCAGCAGATACCATAACGCCAGCTTCAGCAAGACGGCGACTGTTTTCAATCATGTTTTCAAATAATTTTGCACGTTGCTCATATGTTGGCTTGCGATCCATCATGGCAAATCCTGCTTCAACGAATTCGTCAACTGTTCCCCAGTTATGTGAGATATGTAGTACGTCTAAATAAGGAATGATTTTTTCATATCTTTCAAAATCTAATGTTAGATTTGAATTAATTTGAGTTCGGACACCGCGCTCATGGGCATACTTTAATAATGGCACTACGTAACCGTTCAGCATTTTATTAGAAAGCATCGGCTCTCCGCCGGTAATACTAATGCAACGAAGCTTTTCGATCTCTTCTAAGCGATTTAGTACTAGCTCAATCGGTAATGGATTTGGATCCTTAGGTTGTAAAGTATATCCGACAGCACAATGCTCGCATCGCATATTACATATTGTTGTTGTTGTAAATTCTACATTTGTTAATATGTTTTTACCATACTCTTCAACATCCAAATATGCTTCCCAAGGGTCATATGTAGGTGTTATTTGTTGTAATAAATTTTTCATAAAAAAACTCCTTCAGGTACAAAAGTGCACCCATAAGTATAAGATAAATTTAATTTTCCTCAACCATTATAAGAAAGAAAGTTAATCATTGTATAGAAATAAATGCTTAAAAAATAAAAAAATGTCGAAAGTTTTACGATATATAGTCGAAGAAGGGTATAATATAAAATGAATTGTATTAAGAAAGGACGAGTTATTTATGTCAAGCACAGAACAATTATCTTATATTAAAGAGCGTTTTAACTCAGTAATGGAAGCAATCGAATCTTTAGAAGCTGAAGAAGTAAGCTT
This sequence comes from Gottfriedia sp. NPDC056225, assembly GCF_042267765.1. Taxonomy (NCBI): domain Bacteria; kingdom Bacillati; phylum Bacillota; class Bacilli; order Caryophanales; family Bacillaceae; genus Gottfriedia; species Gottfriedia sp. NPDC056225. Next base: position 12,349 of record NZ_JBHJTJ010000013.1, read on the forward strand.
AGAAGAATTAGATCAATTATTATCTGTTTTAGATGACATAGAAACTAAATGTCGTGAAGTGAATCAACCTGAATGAGTCCATTAAAATGGGCTTTTTTTATTTATTGAAAAAGCGACGTGACAGCTACATCAAGAAACATACTTGTCAGGGCTTTTTTTATTCCGTTTATTAAAAATTGTATTATAATGAGAAGGGGAACATTCTGTCTTTTTTATAAAGGGTTGAGGGGGAGCAACAATGCAAAACATACAGGAAAGTATTTATCAATTAATCGTTGAGACATCAACGAATCTACCAAAGGACGTACGTAAAGCAATCAGACAAGCTAAAGCAAATGAAACTGCTGGAACTAGAAGTGCCATTGCGTTGGAAACGATTACAAATAATATTATGATGGCTGAAAACGATGTTTCACCAATTTGCCAAGATACTGGTATGCCAACGTTTAAAGTAAAAACTCCAGTTGGTGTAAACCAGCTTGTGATAAAAGAAGCAATTTATGCTGCAATTGAACAAGCTACTAAAGATGGTAAGCTTCGTTCGAACTCTGTAGATTCTTTATTTGGTAAAAACAGCGGAAATAACTTAGGACCGGGTACTCCTGTTGTGAAATTTGAGCAACATGAGAGCGATTATATCGATATTCGTCTAATCTTAAAAGGTGGCGGATGTGAAAATAAAAATATCCAATACAGCTTACCATGTGAACTTGAAGGTCTTGGTAAAGCAGGTCGTGATTTAGACGGTATCCGTAAATGTATTTTACACAGCGTATACCAAGCACAAGGACAAGGCTGTAGCGCAGGCTTCATCGGAGTTGGTATCGGTGGAGACCGTACAAGCGGTTATGAGCTTGCAAAAGATCAACTATTCCGTTTAACTGAAGATGAAAATCCAATTCCAGAGCTTAAAGCAATGGAAGATTATATTTTGGAAAATGCAAACAAGCTTGGCGTAGGAACAATGGGCTTTGGCGGAGAGACAACATTACTTGGTTGTAAAATCGGCGTAATGAACCGTCTACCTGCAAGTTTCTTCGTATCAGTAGCGTATAACTGCTGGGCATTCCGTCGTTTAGGTATGAAAATTAATCCTGAGACTGGCGAAGTTTCAGAATGGATCTATCGTGATGGTGAGGAAATTAGCTTTACAAATGAAGCTGCGGATACTGCAGAAGCACCTCGTGAAGTGAAATTAGTAGCGCCAATTACTGAAGAACAAATTCGTGATTTAAAAGTTGGAGATGTAGTTTCGATTAGTGGAATGATGTACACTGGCCGTGACGCAATTCACCATCATTTAAAAGACCATGACTGTCCAGTAGACTTAAATGGTCAAATTATTTACCACTGTGGACCTGTTGTATTAAAAGATGAAGAAGGCAAATATCACATTAAAGCAGCTGGTCCAACAACAAGTATTCGTGAGGAGCCATACCAAGGCGATATCATGAAAAAATTCGGTATTCGCGCTGTAATCGGTAAAGGCGGAATGGGTGCAAAAACATTAAAAGCATTAGAAGAGCACGGCGGTGTTTACTTAAATGCAATTGGTGGAGCAGCACAATACTACTCACAATGTATTAAAGAAGTAAAAGACGTAAACTATTTAGAATTCGGAATTCCAGAAGCAATGTGGCACTTACAAGTTGAAGATTTCAAAGCAGTTGTAACAATGGATTCTCACGGTAACTCATTGCATAAAGATGTAGATAAGAGCTCACTTGAGAAATTAGCTACTATGGCTGAGAAGGTATTTTAATAGTTGAGATTTAGGGGCAATGTCATTTTTATGGCATTGCTTTTTTTTTGGATATTATTTGTGGGTGGTGTGTAAAGGAGTGGGGTACTACAATTAAATTCGAAGGGTAGATAAGAAAAATGAAAACTGCAAATAAAAGATGGGAGGTCGCAAATAAAAACGTGAGGAGTGCAAATAAGGCCCCAGCGACTGCAATTAAATTCCCAAGTGCAAATAAAATCATGAAAACTGCAAATAAGGCGTTAATTCATGAAGAAAAAGTTTGATTTTAGGGTAAATTAAGCAAAATTGAATGGTTTGGATTGAAAAACCCCTATATTCATTAGAAAATTTAAATTCCTGAGCCGACAAAATCCTGAGCTAGAAAAACTTAGTTTTATTTCAAAAATGCACCAATTTTATTCATATTTCTAATTTATTTACAGATACTAATTTTAAGTGAGGTGAGTGAGTTGAAAAAGTTTATCGTATCGATTCTTGCTTTCTTGTTAGTGTTTCCTAGTACTACTTTTGCTTATAGTAATACGCCACATGGCTGGGGGATTGTTCGTGCGAAGAATGAGGTTCCGCCAGATGCTGGTGAGCAGCTTAATAAATTGTTATCTAATACGGGGTCAGTGTATTTAGGTGATACTACGAAAAAGGATGTTTATTTAACTTTTGACAATGGTTATGAAAATGGGTTTACGCCGAAGTTTTTGGATGTTTTAAAGAAGCATGGTGTTCATGCGACTTTTTTCATAACGGGTCATTATATTAAGGAGAATCCTGAGCTAGTAAAACGGATGGTAAATGAAGGGCATATAGTTGGAAATCATTCGTGGAGTCATCCTGATATGACAACGATTGGTGATCAGAAGATTGTTGAGGAATTGGAACAAGTTAAAATGGCTTACCAAGAATTAACTGGCCGAACAGATATGAAATATTTTAGACCTGCACGCGGAGTTTTTAGTGAGCGTACTTTGAAGTTGGTCAATAAAGAGGGGTATGAAAATATTTTTTGGTCATTGGCATATGTTGATTGGAAGGTTGATCAGCAAAGAGGTTGGAAATATGCTTATGATAATGTGATGGATTTGATTCATCCAGGAGCGGTTATTTTAATGCATACTGTATCGAAGGATAATGCAGAGGCGATGGATGCGATTATTACCGGTTTACATAAAAGAGGATATCGTTTTGGAAGTTTAGATGAGTTAATGATGGAGAGAAGTGGATTTGATCCTAATTTCTATCTTCCTAAAAAATAAAAAGCTAATGATTGAGTAGTTTAGTAAAACTGCTTTAATCATTAGCTTTTTTTTATCGGTTTGCGATTGCCTCGTAGTTTAATTTTGCGTGTTGTTTAGACGTTTTAATTACGAAAGGATTTTCGACTGTATTTTCTAAGAATTGTTGGTCCTTATTTGCGAATTTTTTAATTCCGTTAAGAACTTGTTCTTCTTCTGATACAACTTCTCCAAAAAGTAATTCTTGTGTGATTGGGCCTTGGTTATAGTGTTCATAATAGAATCGTTTATAGTCAAATTGATAGAAAATAACTGGTTTTTCCATGTATGAAAAGTCAAACGAAACTGTTGAGTAATCAGTGATTAATAAATCGGATCGTTTTAAAAGTGATTGAACGGTTTCTTCACCTTGACGGATTACTTTGATTCGTTTATGGAAATCTGGAACATCTTTCATATACACCTGAGTTTGGTAATGTGGATAGAAAATAATATTTAAATCGTTATCTTCTAAAATTTGGTGTAAATCAGGATTACTAAGTAAAGATAAGTAACGGTTAAAGTATTCAGAGTTCATTAATTGCTGAGTACTTTTATTCCAGTTTCTCCACGTTGGCATAATTAGAATCGTTTTCCCATTACCTGTATTTTCAAGGGCGTCCCATCTAGCTAATCCAGTTACGGCAACTTCATTTTCGGCATATCCAAATTCGTTCACGATATGATCTTTTTCAAAATCAGATGAAACGATAAATAATGAATAGCCCATTCGATTTTTATTTAGTACATGGTTTACTCGACTAACTCCAATTACGCCATGTTGAATAAGGATTTTTTGATTTTGCTGCCATTCAGGATGGCATTTTAAAACTTGTAGGTATTCATGGGTGTACATGTTAGCACGCTCGGAATATGCATTAATTGTTTTATCACAAGTTAATAAGTAAAGTGTATGCTTTATACTTCCGTATTGTACGATGTTGCCGAATTCCTTTATATGTTCATAATCTTTAGCATTTTTATCGATTAAATAGTAACAGTTTTCTCTTAGATTATTTTTCTGTATATACTTGAATAAATGATACGAATTATCTTGTGCTGTATCTTTTCTTTCTCCAATTAACCAAATATGTTTATTTCGATAGTGCCTGTTTGTTAAGCGGTATAAGAAAAAGATAAGGAAGGATTTCCATTCTCTTCTTAGCACAAGTAAACCAAATTCATAGACTAAATCACGGAAGGATTTTTGTATTTTTGTTTTTAATCTTCCTAATAGGCCTGTTTTTTTAATTCGAATATGCAAATTCTTCTTTGGAAAATATGGGACAATGCTGTGTGTTTTAGTTGTTGCTGGTTTTGAATTTGCTTTTGTTGAAAAATAAAATATATGAAGTGGTTTTTTTATCGTGATATCTTCGACTGTTACCGAGATTGAAACTTCATAATCACCATCTGGTAAAATTTCACTTAATTCAATCGTCGTTGTTTTATAGCCACCATCGTTATAATTGATACTATTTTTTGAGAATAAGTAAGATAAATCTGAACGTTCAAGTGTTTCAAGCGTAACTGTAATGACTTGTCCGTTTGACTTATTCGTAAACTGTATTTCTTTAATAGAATCATCATTATTAATTTCCTCAATAAAGGCAAAGCCACCTACTTGTAAGCGATCTTCACGTAATGAAAGGATTTCAATTTTTTGATATAGGTTAAATGCTTTTATTTCTAGGTATTCTTTATAATTTGGAAAATATTTTGCAAAGTAGTGATAATAGTTTCCTTCAATTTTCACTGCACCTTTTTGTAATGTTCGATCAGATAATAGGCGCATTAGTAAATTAAATTCTTCTGAAACTTTATTAACAAATATCGTATAGAATACTTTACTAATTTTAGAAGTATTATGCTCTATTTGATTTTCTGACATGTTATTAGCAAAGTCAGATGAAATCGTTAATAATTCATCGAACTGCTCAGAAGGGAAGTAGTACGCTTTAGTTAATAAAGATGTTAAATAATAATCCCATAATTTTTTCTCAATATGAGCGTAATGAGAGGTAACATCTTTTAATTTATAATAGTTCAGTAATTCTGTTTGAGTAATAAGAAGGTCATTAAAAAAATCTAAAGTACTAGTTTGTTTAATAACATCGCTATTCGTTAAATCTCTCACATTAATGACGATATCTGAAGTGACATAAACTTTATTCGAACAAATAAAGGATTGTTGAGTAAATAATAAATCTTGTTGTTCAGTTATATTCTCATTAAATTGTATTTGATTGTCGCTCAATATGCTTCTTTTGATAATCATATTTTTAATAGAAGGATTTAAAAGAAGTTCTGGCTGTTGGTCAAATTGGCGTATTTGCGGTAAATCTTTTTTGAAAATGGATTTTAAGTCATGGTGCTCCCATTTTCTTGTACCATTGAATAATTGGATATTTCCTAAAGCGATCTCAGCATTTGCTTTAGTAGCACCGTCATATAGTTTTTCATAAGATGAAGAATTTACAATATCATCTGCATCGATAAAGGCAATAAATTCACCAATAGCCTCTTGTAAGCCTATGTTACGTGCTTTATTTTTTGCCGTAAAATCGATTGATAAGGATTGGAAATTTTTATGTGAATTTGAGTATTCTTCAATTAATTTTTTACTATTATCTGTTGAACCGTTGTCAATCACGATAATTTGAAGATTAGTTAATGATTGACCTAGTAAACTGTTAAGGCAATCTTTTAAGACATCTTCATGATTATGTGCGACAACGACTATACTTATTTTTGCTTTTTCCATAATAGTCTTACCTCACTAGTCTCTACTTTCAATTAAATAGTTTATCATAAATTATAAACTAATGTGTCTTCCATCATATATTAATTTACGCTTGGTAAGTGGTTTTTGTAGTAGTATTTTCTCCAATATTTGATGGAGATATTTATTAAGAGGGGTAGTAGATGCAGAGTTTCTAAATTGGCTTTATTTTATGAGTGGTAGTTTTAGAAAAGATTAAGTAAATTTTTATTAAATCTATTGACTTTGATAATGATAATCGTTATCATTTAAGTATATTAAATATCAAAACCCGCTGTAGCGATATTTGATAAGTTTTAAAACCTGATTGGACTTGAAAGTTTCCCCATTCCCTTAAAATTTAATGTGTCAAAAAAAGCTTGATTAGTCCCCAAGCTTTTTTTGTGCTTTCAGACTGTATGAGAGCTTTCTGAAAATAAAATTGTTAAGCATGTAACTAGAGATCATTTCTCTAGTTTTTTTGCGTTTCACACAAATTTTCTTAACCGGTACTGATTATGCTATAATACACTTCAGAGTAATTAAGGAGGAACGGGAGAATGTGGAAGGAAGAGGTTGCTTTAGAAACTCCATATCAATGGGAAGAGGTTTTAAAGAGATTAGAGCATGAGCCAACATTTACAGTGCATTCTGCTGAAAAGCGGTTAAGCATTCCACTTTATATTGAGGGAGAGCATACAGTTGTAAAGGTTAAGAAAATAGATGATGCTCCGGTTCGATTTGAAGTTATTAGTGAACATGTAGATAAAGCTAAAATTCTCGATGAAATTGCTACGATTTTGCAATGGCAAACTGAATTTGAAGAGTTACATCATCATTTAAGACAAACTACTATATCGCCTCTAATAGACCTTTTTGGACATACACCAATCACTGTTTCTAATGATCCTTTCGCCTGTTTAATTACATGTATTATTCATCAGCAAATTCAGCGTACTTTTGCGATTCAAGTCACAAAGCGCTTTGTTCGAATGTATGGTGAGAGAATTGGTAATGCGTGGTTTTTTCCTTCGCCAGAGAAAATTGCCATGTTAACGATTGATGAGTTAAGAGATTTGCAGCTTAGTACTAGAAAAGCTGAATATATGATCGGCATTGCTAAAGCGTGGAGTGAAGGAGATTTGAGTCACCAAGATTATCGAACATTATCTTCAGAGGAAATTTCAAAGGAGTTAATTAAGCTAAAAGGGGTAGGTCCTTGGACGGTTGAAAACTTCTTATTATTTGGTTTAGGAAGAAAAGATATTTTCCCAGTTGGTGATGTTGGCATTCGAATCGCACTTCAAAAGCTTTTAAATTTAGATGAAAAGCCTTCAAAAGAAATAATGGAGTATGTTAAAGAGCAGGTTTCACCGTTTGGAAGCTACGCTGCTCTGTATCTTTGGAAGAGCATAGAATAATGGAGTTGTATATATGAGCAATCAGTTAGAAAATAAATTAGAAGTAGGGCAATCCTTTCCTATTACAATTAAACGTATCGGAATTAATGGTGAGGGTGTAGGTTACTTCAAACGACAAGTTGTATTTATTAAAGGAGCATTACCTGGTGAGGAAGTAGTTGCTGAAGTAACGAATGTGCGCAACGGCTTTGCTGAAGGGAAGATTCAACGTATTCGTAAGTCATCGCCAGACCGTGTAGATCCAACTTGTAAAATCTATGAAAAATGTGGTGGTTGCCAAATTCAGCATGCTTCATATGAAGGGCAGCTTCGATATAAACGCGATATTGTCATCCAAGCAATGGAAAAGTATGCGAAAGATTTACTAGAAAAAACACCAATTAAAGAAACGGTTGGTATGGAAAATCCTTGGAATTACCGCAACAAAAGTCAACTTCAAACTGGACTTGAAAAAAATAAGATTATCGCTGGATTATATAAACAAAACTCACACGAAGTTGTCGATATTGGCCATTGCCCAATTCAACATGAGGATTTAAATAAAATCACAGGTAAAGTGAAGAAGATTTTAACTCGTTTAAATATTCCTGTTTATAATGAACGAAAAAATAAAGGAGTTATTCGAACAATTGTTGCCCGTGTCGGATTACGAACAGGTCAAATTCAATTAGTTCTAGTAACTGGTACGAAAGATTTTCCACAGAAAAATGAATTAATTAGTGAAATTAAAAAGAGAATGCCTGAAGTAACTAGTTTAATGCAAAACATTAATAATCAAATGACTTCAGTAATTTTTGGTCGTGAAACTGTTTATTTAGCTGGGGAAGAAGTAATCGAAGAAAAGCTTGGTGACTTATCATTTGAGCTTTCGGCTAGAGCATTTTTCCAATTAAACCCTGAGCAAACGGTTAAACTATATGATGAAGTGAAAAAAGCAGCGGCACTTACAGGAACGGAAAAAGTCGTTGATGCTTATTGTGGAGTAGGTACAATCGGATTATGGCTTGCTAAAGATGCAAAAGAAGTTCGAGGTATGGACGTTACGAAAGAGGCGATCATCGATGCGAAAACAAATGCATTAAGTCATGGATTTACAAACACTCATTACGAAGCAGGTAATGCTGAACAAGTATTACCAAAATGGTTAAAAGAAGGCTGGAAACCAGATGTGATTATTACTGATCCACCTAGAACTGGTTGCGATGAGGAGTTCTTAAATACTGTATTAAAAATTAAACCGAAAAAATTAGTATATGTTTCTTGTAATCCTTCTACTTTGGCTAGAGATTTAAAGGTATTAAGTAAGAGTTACGATGTGAAGTATTTGCAGCCAGTAGATATGTTCCCGCATACTGCACATGTAGAAGTTGTAGCGAATTTGGAATTGAAGATGTCTAATTAAAAATGCTCTTGCTAGTTTAAATAAACATTAGCCACCCTTATTTCGTTAGAAAGTACTTTTTTCGAATTCGGGGGCTTTTTTCTGTTAAACTCTTGGCAATTCGGTTTCTTCTTATTGAAGAATGTTGGAGAAAATTTTAGTAAACACCGATTAACATTTTTGATCAGTTTGATAATAAATGAATAAGCATGGTCATCTTACTTTTTAATTTTCGGATAAGTGGTTGGCCTAGTTTCCCATCATGAGAGGATTTGAATTTGAAAATGAAAGATAATTTTTGGCGTGAATTACCGCGACCTTTTTTTATACTGGCTCCAATGGAAGATGTGACGGATGTTGTTTTTCGCCATGTTGTAAGTGAAGCAGCCAGACCTGATGTGTTTTTTACAGAGTTTACAAACAGTGAGAGTTACTGCCACCCAGAAGGGCACCAAAGTGTACGCGGTCGTTTGACTTTTACAGAAGATGAGCAGCCACTAGTAGCACATATTTGGGGGGATAAGCCTGAATTCTTTAAGCAAATGAGTATTGGTATGGCGGAACTTGGTTTTCGAGGTATAGATCTCAATATGGGCTGTCCTGTACCTAATGTGGCAGGACATGGGAAGGGAAGCGGCCTAATCCTTCGCCCAGAAGTTGCGGCAGAACTAATACAAGCAGCAAAAGCAGGAGGACTACCCGTAAGCGTTAAGACAAGGCTTGGTTTCTCTAAAATAGACGAATGGCGTGACTGGCTGACACACATATTGAAACAAGACATTGCCAATTTATCCATTCACTTGCGTACAAGAGATGAAATGAGCAAAGTAGATGCTCATTGGGAACTAATTCCTGAGATTAAGAAACTTCGTGATGAAGTAGCACCAGATACACTGTTGACAATCAATGGTGATATCCCTGATCGTCAAACTGGCTTAAAGCTTGCTGAACAATATGGTATTGATGGGGTTATGATTGGACGTGGAATTTTCCATAATCCATTTGCTTTTGAAGTGGAGCCAAAAGAACACAGTAGTGAGGAATTACTTAATCTGTTAAGACTGCATTTGGATCTTCATGATCAATATGAGCTGCGCTCGTTCAAAGCTCTTCATCGCTTCTTTAAGATCTATGTCCGTGGGTTTAGAGGAGCAGGCGAATTAAGAAATCAATTAATGAACACAGAATCAACAGAAGAAGTGCGTGATATGCTCGATAAATTTATGGCAAAGAATTATATTGGGATAAGCGAAGAATAGAAGTGTCCCTATATTAAATGGCCCCAATATTTTGCTGGGGCTTTTTTGCATTGGTATTTGCATAGGATGCTGATCCAGTCTGTACTCTTCTTTTTCTTTTCTAGACGGAGACGACACGTCGGTGTATAACTAATGACTAATATAAGATTTTTTCCGAGCCTAACAACGAAATCGTGGCTAATGTAATTGCTAGATTTCCAGAAGGAAGCTGTATGATGTTGATTTTCACTAAAGGTTGTTCACTTTCCATTAGGAGAGACCTGAGTCTCCTCGGCGCGCCTGGGGTCTTTAGCCTTTTCGCTTTTCCCATAGGAGTTGCAAATTATTCTCGAATTAAACAACATCGCTTGGCTAGGCGAATTGTCATTTCTTTATATGATAAAGATTTTGAAAAAATGGAAGATTTAATGAGTTTAAAAAAACATATAGATATGGAGTGTGAAATGGGGACATTCTCATACTCTAAGATAAAAAGTGAAATGGTAAGCTAAAAGAAAATACATAATTCAACTTTAAGAAAATTTTCTCATAATTACCCAAAAAATGTCTGCCGCACGACGCAGCAGACATTTTCTAATTCTAATTACTTGGATTCACTAATCGTTTTATTAATAACATCAATCACGTAGTTCTTTGTATTTTTAGCTATCGAACCGCCATCACCTTTAAAAATCGTGGATTTGGTAGTATCAGTTGGTTCAATGTGTACTGGGACTTGCGTTTGACCTTCGCTTAGATTAATAGATTGAGTGAAATTCATTCCATTATAGTCAGTTACTTTTTCCCCATTGATGGTGAGGTTAGCACCTTTAATACTATTTCCTTTGATCGTTAATGTCGAACCTTTCAAGTCAATTTGGCTCACTACAAGTGGGTTATCAATCCAGCGTAAAATCTTGTCTTGGACAACCATTTTGTTGCCACCTTGGTTTGTAACAACTACTTTCATATCAGTTCCAGTCGCACCGTAACCATAGTAACTGATATCATCATCCGATGAATCAGATGGTGTATGGTCTGTTAAACCTTCATGATCCCAAGTGTTGTCTCTCGTGTATTTATAAGTAATTTCAGTTCCTTCCTCAAGCTCAGTTGTATATTCCCAATCAGCTGTAACGGCACCATTTCGGCTCATTGACCAAGCACCTGTATTCCAGCCATTTAAGCTGTTTGGAATATTCATTTGAGAAGATAGTGGAGTATCATCTGGTGCATGCACTTTGAAAGTGACTTGTACCATGACGATATCAGGTGTCACAGTTACCGTGTTAGAGTCCACATAATTCCCAGCTTGATCGAATACACGGATTTTGTATTTATAAGTTGTACCGTTAGCTACCTGATAATCACGGAATGTGGTAGTGTCTCCATTTACTGTTGTAAGTAATTGATCGTCACGATAAATAATCGTTTTATATGGCTGATCTGGTTGCTTAAGGTTCCAGTTTAAGTTAACTTGACCAGACTCTTGAATTGGTGTATCTAATGTGACTTCTTTAGCAGGAGGAGTCGTATCTGATGTGCTCCGTGTATAATTTACTTCTGCTGTTGAAGTAGATACCCATGTTTTACCTAGATCAGGAGTAAAGGACATTCTGTATTCATAAGTACCTGACTCCAATGGTGTAAAGCTACCTTGAAACTCATTTGCCTTATTTTCCTGAGTTTGACCTGTATATAGAGCTTGATATGTTGTCCAAGTTGTTTGGCCTTTAATTCTTATTTGAAGTTCGGCTGTGATTCCCTCGGCCGGGCCAGCTTCAGTAGCACCTGACAAGTAAAAAGATGCTTTAACAGTAGAATCAAGCGCTAAGTTCAGCTCCCCATTAGATAAGGCAGTCAGGTTGCTAGCGCTAGCATTCGCAACATCATAATGTGGCACGAGACCAGCTGAGGCAACTGGTTCAGATTCGTTGCCATTAGAATCTACAGCTACCACTTCAAAATAATAGGTACGCCCATTATTCAAACCTGAAATATCAACGGATTTACTAGTAGTTTCTTTCACTTTTGTCCATAATCCACCAGCAATATTTGATTGGTAGACATTGAATTTTGTTCCATTTCCTGTCCAGTTTAAAGTAATTTGTTTAGAACCTGCAGTACCTACAACACTCTTAACTGACTGTGGTTGTTTCACTTCATTGTTTGATAGTAACATTCTTCCGGATTCAGCTGGTACGGTCAATGTAAGCTTACCATCTTTTGCTGTAGCTAAATACTTAGTATCTAATTGGTCTACATATTGAACACCATTCGCAATAAGTCCTTTTGTATCAATTTCAACAGTTTGTGAAGTTTTCCCTCTGTTGATTATAACAAGTGCAGATTTTGATCCTTTTGTTCGAGTGTAAGCTAATACATCATCTTTTGCGTAAATATGGTGAAGATCACCAAAGCTAAATAAATCGGAATTTTTACTACGAATTTTACCTATCGTTTGATAATGTTTAATTAAATCTTGGTTTTCATTTCCCCATGGATACGTACGGCGATCATCTGGATCCTTTGATCCTGTTTGTCCTGCTTCATCTCCATAATAAATAGTCGGCGCACCAGGGTAGCCCATTTGAAGAATAGAAGCTAACTTTAATCGCTTTACACCTTCATTGTAATTATAGTTCGGATCCTGTTCAGCTCTGTTATAAGTATCTGTTCCATTTCCTAACAGGAATATAGCGCGTGCAGTATCATGAGATCCCATTAAGTTCATGAGTGCATAAAACGCTTCTTTAGGATAGTCTTCTTGAACAGCTTCAAGTGAGTTTTGTGCATTTTCTGCATTACCGTTCTTTAAATAATCCAAAATTGCGCCTCGGAAACGATAGTTCATTACGGAATCATATTGATCTCCTAAGAAGTACTTGGAAGCATCATCCCAAATTTCTCCTAAAATAAGTGGTTTTTCATCTTTTTGAAGCGTACTTCCGGATCCTGTCATAGTCTTGGATTTCATTTGTTTTCGGAATTCCTGCCAAAATGAACTGTCCACTTCATTCGCTACATCTAAACGCCAACCCGAAGAACCTCGATCTATCCACGATTTTCCTACGGAGTCCTTTTCATACATTATATAGTTAGCAAATTCAGTGTTGTTAAGTTCACTAGGGTGATCAACCTTTGATCCTTCAACTGATTCAAATACTGGCAGACTATCATAGCCCCACCATCCCTCATACTTATAATGTTCACCATTTGAAACGCCGTTAACTTTTTCATTAGGAACTTTAACATTTTCAATATGGAACCAGTTTTCAAAACCGTATGGGCTAAAGGATTGACCTTCAGAGATAAGTTGTTTTTTCGCTTTCTCTTTTGCAGCAGCTTCGGTCAATTTTTCGTCATTCATCAAATTATAAACACGAGACCAATATTCATATGCGCCAACCGTTTTATATTTGTTATAGCGGTCAAAATAGATCGAGTCGTCAGAGACGTGGTTAAAAACGCCATCCAAAATCAAATGCATGTTACGTTTCGATAACTCTTTTGTGAAATCCTTAAATTCTTTTTCTGAGCCAAACATCGGATCAAGTTCTTTGTAATCGGTTGCATCATATTTATGGTTAGATGGTGCAAGAGCAATCGGATTTATATAGAGTGTGTTAACTCCAAGTGATTGAAGGTAATCAAGCTTGGCTTTGATTCCAGCAATGTCGCCTCCATAAAAATCATTACTAAACTCTCCGTCTCCAGTATATGAACCAGTTCCTTGTTCATAAGGATTATCTGGTAAGCTTGACCAAGAAGCGGGATGTTCGATTGGCTGGTTACCGCGAGCTCCAACCTTATCCTTAATATGGTCATTTGTCTTGTTGCCGTTAAAAAAGCGATCCGGAAAGATCTGATAGACTACAGCTTCTTTCATCCAATCTGGAGTTTGATATTCAGGGTCATAAACTGTCAATTGGAAAAGACCTGCATTTTTATCTTCTGCTTTTCCAGTATGACCTTCTTGCGTGTCTTCTCCATATTCTGCTGTTGTATTTTGATCTCTTACAATGAATTTATATCCATGAATTCCTTTATCTGCTGGAGTAAAAGTGGCTTCCCAGTACTCAAGATCACCTTTGCCAGTTGTATTTGACCAGCCAACATTTTTCATAGCCAAGACTTTTGTTGTACCTGAATTGTAGTTTTTTACATAAAGGCTTGCGCTTGTCAGATCACCTTTCTTAGCCGATATCCTGAAGGTTACAGGTGTCTTAGCAGGAACTGCCCCAAATGGCTTTCGGTAGATTTGATCCCATGAATCATGATACAGGGCATTCTGATCAATCAAGCCATCAGAGCCTGCTGGTTTATAATCTGTATAAACTTCTTTTGTTTGATTATTATAGAAAAATGTAATAGTAGTTTCAGAGATTACATTTAATTTCAAATTTGAAGTAGGGTAGGACTCGTTCCAATCCTTGCCCAATACAATCTTGTATTCATATGTACCACTTGGCACCTTTGTAGTGAAGGAATAGATATTTTTAAAATTGTCATCCTTTAAAAAGGCTGTTGATTCCGCTGGGCTCCAAGCTGCCCCTGCACTAATTGCAGGCTGTATCGTTCCAACAAGACGAGGTTGTCTTTCATCTGCTAAAGGAGTGTAATGAGTGCTGTCTGAAATTGAATGAGTGTTATCATTGTAGTAGAAGGTGACATCTTTTTGTTCGGAAAGTACTAGTTTAATGTTGTTGCCACCTGGATTTCCGCCTTCACCGTAATTTTCCGACCAGTTTCCACCAATGGCGATTTTATACTCATATTCACCGGCCGGTAAAGTACCAGTAAAAGTATAGAGACCATTACCTTTGTACACCATTTCCGTTTTGGCCGAAGCTGGGTCCCAATCGCTTTGATTGCCTAACAAGCTTTGAACGCTACCAACAAGTACAACTTGTTTAGCTACCGTTTCTGCTGCTTTTGCAGATCCATTTGTAATTAGTCCCGGAAACATCTGAAGAACTAATCCTAATACAGTGACGAGCGATAATATTGATCTTTGTTTTCTCCTCATGAAAAAACCCCTTTCCTCTTTCTAAATTAGGAAAACGTTTATACAAAAGATGCAATAAAAATATGTATGTAGGTAATGCTAATCTATTGCAACCGTTTGCACAAATTGTTTTCAAAATAATTATATCTTTTTATCAACACAAATCAATGGTAAATGGCAAAATAATACAAATTTTCTGAATTAATTACAATTGATGTTCATTAAGATGGAGTTTCAAATTTTAGAAGACGAGCTATTTAATTAAAAGCCAGAGGTAATTAATAATGCTGAATTAACTAACCTTTTGAAAGAAATGATGGAGATCTCAACAAAAAATGCATGAAAAAAAAATAGATTTTAATAATGTGAAAATTAAATTTGATACGTGGTTTTATCAGATTACTTCAGAAGGCATATTAGTCTTTGATTATGATTTAAGAGAATGATGACGACTACTCAAGCGTCAAAAGAGTTAGGTGTATCACGTCAAATGGTCTACAAATATATTGAAAGAGGTTTAGAAGCGGTTGGCGAAAAAGGGCAACAAAAAATACCTAAGCACGCTATTGAAGCTTGGAAAAATCCTGTAATGCTTTTCAAATTCAATGGAACTATCAAATGAAAATATGTTCGTTCGGTTGAAGATTTTTTAGATTTTGTATCAAGCTACATATTAACCGATAAAAAATACCGATCCCCTATTCTTAGTTCAACATCAAGTTCAAATCCGCAACCAATCCTCAGAACACAAATTTATGAATAATAAAGTGCAAAGGTATTATAGTTGGAGTTTCCTTCGTATTATGTAATACAATGACTTCCTTTAAATAGTTTATCAAATAGTCTAAGTTCAATAAATGATATAAACATTGGTTTTATAGCAATCGGTATTAATATTCTTGTAATTGTTAGCGTAAGTTTAATCATTAACACATTCGTTGATAGTTAAAGGGAGGCCCCTGAGATGATTAAAACAAATCCTAATCGGCTTCAAAAGTTAGTTGAAATGTTTAGTGAATATGGAAAAACAGAAAATAATGGTGTGACTAGACTTGCATTATCTGCCGAAGATATTGCTGCAAGAAGGAGACTTCAAGCTTTATGCGAAGAGGTTGAAATGACAGTAAAGTATGATGACATGGGAAATATGTATGCAACATTAACGGGCAAGCAAAACTTGCCACCAATCGTAATAGGTTCACATTTGGACTCCGTTATTAAAGGTGGGCGGTTTGATGGTGTGTTAGGCGTGCTAACAGCTTTAGAAACTATCTATACAATAAAAGAAAAAAATATCGAACTTGACTATCCGATTATGCTTGTCAATTTTACGAATGAAGAAGGCGCACGATTTGAGCCATCACTTATGTCTTCAGGTGTGTTATCTGGAAAATTTGATAAAAAGAAAATGATTGCTTCAACAGATAAAAATGGGACTTCATTTGCTCAAGCATTAGTCGAAAGCGGTTTTGAAGGTTCAGAAACAAATCGCTTAGTAGAAGCCAGTGCCTATATCGAACTACATATTGAACAAGGTCCAGTACTGGAGCGGAAAAACTTAGACATTGGAATAGTAGAAGGTGTACTAGGAATGGTATGCTATGAAATTTCAATTTTTGGAGAATCGAATCATGCAGGTACGACGCCAATCAGTATGCGCAAAGATCCAATGTTTACTGCTGCTAATGTGGTAGTAGATTTACAAAAGCAGCTACAGAGACTAGATTCAGATCTTGTTTACACAATCGGTCGAATAAATGCATATCCAAATATTCATACAGTCATTCCTTCTGAAGTGACTTTTACGTTGGAAGCAAGACATAAGGACCCTGGGGTTATTGCGGCAGTTACACGAATGGTGGAAGAACTGCCAGTAAATTTAAATCGCTGTCCAATCAACTCTACACGTCTATGGGACCGTGATACTGTTAAGTTTGATGAAACCGTAATAAATGCAGTAGATTCTGCTTGCAAAGAGTTAGGGTATAAAGAAAATCGAATGTATAGTGGTGCTGGGCATGATGCCCAATTCATTGCTTCTTATATTCCAACGGCAATGATTTTTGTACCAAGTATAAATGGATATAGTCATCGTGAGGATGAATTAACTTCATATGAGGATTGTGCTAAAGGGGCTAACGTTTTACTTAATGCTGTATTAAAATTATGCGTTGAGAAAGTGAACCACTAAACTGTTTCATCATAAATTTTATTTTATAGACCCAGCAAGATTTTTTCTTTCTATTTGTTGGGGGGATAAAGAAGTTGTAATGATACTTTTGAAGATAAAATACAGTATAGATCATTGAAATAATCCCTTAAATTGAGCTTCTATAAAAGCCTACTTTAGGGGATTTTATTGTATTATTCCATACTTTTCATATTGTATCATTTTATTGTGAGATATTTCACAATTTGTTCAAAGTTAAACACTTATTTTGTAATGATACATGCTAAAGTGAATTTGTAAGTTCATAAAAAAAGAGAGGAGAGTAAAATTATTTAATTTTAAGTCTCGATTAAGCCAAAAAAGGACTTTAAATGAATAAATATTTTTTCCTTTTAAATTTGTTTGTGTGATATTACGGATAAGAAGGAGATAATTAATTTTTTTAATCTATATTGTATACAATTAGTGCTCATAAAGTATAGCATCTTAGGAGGAACACTAAAAATGAAAGAACAATTTAAGTCTGTTCGAAAGGTCTTATCTACAACTGTGTTAGTTGCTATCGTAGCAACTTCAGTGACACCCGCATACGCAGATTCATCTTATACAACCTATGCAAATGCATTAAGAGCAACAAATAATTTTGTTAAAGCTGGACTACCTAAGAAAACAACCGATGAAAAAAGGATTGCATCATTAGAGAGTAAAGCTAAAAAAGAAGTAGCAAAATTAACGAGTAAATATAAAACAAAGAAAAGCCTATTTACTAACCAAATTACGAGTCAGCACAAAAAAGTGGTTTCTTATGAGGCGATAGAAGATAAAGCAGAAAAAAATGCAAATGATGCAATCAAAGAATTTCAATCATTCGGGGGTAAGGTCACAGTAAAAACAACAAGTAGTGAAGTGACTGCTCATTATAATGTTGCATCGAAAGTAGTTAACAACTTAAAATATTCAGATGTTAAATCAACTTTAATCTCAAAGCTAAATAGCATTAAGTCGGACATTACAAAGAAAATTGCTGGATTACAAGTTGCAAGTGTAAGTAGTTTAAATAATATTACTGTAAACGGTGGGCAGAAGGTAACTCTCCCTAAAACGGTAGGTGTAACACTTTTGAATGGCTCTAAAATAACTAAATCAGTTCAATGGAATCAAACCGATTTTAGCAAGGCGGGGACATATACTGTTTATGGTACTGTAGCGGATACAACTAAGAAAGCAAGCATTAAAGTTGTTGTCATGGGGCCTGTCACAATTTCAAATTCTGAAGACTACGTGCAATTTCAAGACTTCAAATTCTCTAATAACTATAATGTCGGATATTTTGCTTATAATGTTGGATTCAAATTAGACGAAAAAGATTTACCTTCTAGTTCGATTAAAGAAATTAAAATTACACTACTTGATCAAAATGGAAAGTCAATTGCAACTAAAACAGCTAAAGGTAATCAGATTGCACATTTAAAAGCAGATGGCAAAACGGTAAGTACTGAATTTGTTCAAAAAGATAATAATGTAACAGATGATTCATGGACAAGCTCGGCTTATGACTTCTCAACGCCATCAAAAGCGGTGATTCAAATCACTGATAATAATCAAAATATTTATACGATTGAAAACAGAAATCCAATCGGAATTCCTAATAGCATTACGTTAGCAAGTCAAAATGGCACAAGATCTTTCACGGATATTCAAGCAGCAGTAGACGCAGCACAGGTTGGAAATCTGATTTATATTCCAAAAGGAACGTATGAACTAAATCATCAAATTAGAATTGAAAAATCACTAACTATAGTTGGTGCAGGTTCTTCAACAATCATTAAAAAAGGTTCTACGCCTTGGACAAATGATACAACGAAAAAAGGAGCTGCATCGTTAATCACGATTCGAGCTGAAGACCAACCAGTTAAATTACAAAACATTAAAGTAACTGGAGCAGAAAACATTAAAATGACCGCTATTTCAGGAACTGACTATGGAAGTGGTATTAACGTAGTAAGTTCATCGAATGTAACTTTAAATAATGTGACATCAACAAATAACGCAGCGGCTGGTTTAATTGTCAACAGCGCAAATGTAACAGCGAACAATTTTAATACGAGCGGAAATAGCTGGTATGGTGTAAATGTTGATCAAAGTGAAAGTGGCCCAGCAAGCTTTACTTTAACAGGCAATGGTGTGATTGGAGAAACTACTCAAATTATCTCAGATAAAACATCAAATGTAACAGTACAAGTAAATGGATACTCGCCTTACACGATTGATGGAACAACAGCTACAATGTGGAACAACAAAGCTCCAGAGAATTTCATTAACGTAACACATTCTAATACAGTTTACTCAAATCTTGAAACAGCGGTAAACGCAGCAAAAGATGGAGATACAGTAAAGGTACCAGCAGGAACTTACAAATTGAATAGCCAGCTTAGAATTGAGAAAGCAATTACGATCATTGGAGCAGGAGAGTCTACGGTAATTACAAAAGGTACAGCACCATGGACAAATAATACAACAAAAAAAGGATATGCCTCATTAATTACCATTAATAGTGTTGTCAAAGATATAACATTAGAAAATCTAAAAATTACTGGTGCAGCAAATATTGCAATGGTAGGTACAGGAACTGATTATGGAAGTGGTATAAACGTAGTAAGTTCATCGAATGTAACTTTAAATAATGTCACGTTAACAAATAATGCTGCGGCCGGTTTAATTGTAAATAGCTCGAATGTAAAAGCGAACAATTTAAACACTAGTGGAAACGGCTGGTACGGTGTAAACGTTGATAAGAAGGCTAGTGAAGAAGCAAGCTTTACTTTAACGGGTAACGGGATTATTAGTGAAAATGTTGAAATCTATTCTGAGTCACCAAGTATTGTTACTGTAAATGCTGAGGGATATACAGCTAATGTATTAACAGGTGGAGCAATGGTTTGGTCAAAATAATCTGAGTTTATTTTCTAAATAGTATTATCAAAACACCCTATCTTCTTTATGGAGATAGGGTGTTATCTTTTTTGATTAAAGTAAAGTAAGTTTTAAAACTAATTTTTAAAATTGAAAATAAAGAAATTATGTACTCTTAAACTAACTTTACGAATTATTTACAATCGTTTAAAACTAGGTTAATTATTCTTTTTTATAGTTAGAGATGTAGAAAATAATAACTTTCCTTAGGAGGACAAACAATAATGAAACGTGGATTAAAATTAACATTTGCAGCAATGGTCGTTACAGGTATGCTAGCAGGATGTAATAATAAAGATGACAAGACTACTGGTAAAGCAAGCACAGATGATAAAAAAATTGAACTAACAGGTACAATTAGTGCTGCAGGATCAACAGCGTTACAACCACTAGCTGACGAAGCTGCTACAGAATTTATGTCTAAGTTCCCACAAGTGTCAGTTACAGTACAAGGTGGCGGTAGTGGAACTGGAGTAAACCAAGTATCTACTGGTGCTATTCAAATTGGTAACTCAGATGTACCAGCTGCTGAAAAATTAGAAGACAAATCAAAAGCAAGTGCTTTAGTAGAAACAAAAGTTGCTGGTGTTGGTTATTCAATGGTAACAAATAAAGATGTTGGTGTAGATTCACTTACACTTCAACAAATTGAAGATATTTTTGCTGGAAAAGTAACGAACTGGAAAGAAGTTGGCGGTAAAGACGAGAAAATCAACGTAATCAACCGTCCAGCATCATCTGGTACACGTGCAGCTTTTGAAAAGAAAGTTATGAAAGAAGTTAAAATTAACGATAGCGTTGGAACAGTTCAAGATTCAAACGGTGCAGTTGAACAAGCTGTAAACTCAACTCCTGGTGCGGTTTCTTACCTTGCTAACTCATATTTAATTGGCGATAAAAAGGATGCTTTAAAAACTGTTCAAATTGATGGGAAAGATTCTTCTACTGAAAACATTACTTCAGGTGCTTACCCATTCTATTCATATGAATACATGATTACAAACGGCGATGCAAAATCTCCAGTTAAAGAATATATCGAATATATTAGTGGAGACGAGTTCTCAAATAAATTAGTTGAAATGGGCTATATCCCTGCTTCAGAAATGTCAGGTCTAGAATAATATTCAAATTAAGCTGACTCGAAAAGGTTGCTATGCAACTTTTTGGGTTAGCTTTTTTATTTTCCAGAAAAATTAAATTTTTTTAATGATTCTATTGAAAACTCTCTTATTTTCTAATAGTGTATGATTAATATGGTGTTCTTAATTGTGTACGAAATTGAAAGGAAGGAGAGGAATAGAGTTGATTGATTCTGTAACTTTAAAAAAGAAAAAACTAATAATAGTAATAGCTTCCATTTTTATAGTGATGGTATTCTCAGCTTGCGACAAAAATGATTCTTTAGAGGCTGTAACGTCAGAACAGGTTTCAAGTGAAAAGATAAGTAATTTGATGAAAAAGGAATCAAAAGAACTGCTGATGAAAAATTCTTCTGAATTCGCTTCAAATAGCAAAAATTTTCAAATTGAAGCTGAAACGTATCAGTCAGCCAAGGGAAGATTAGAGTTAGATATTCGAGTTTCAAAACCAAAAACATACATGAAGAATGTTATCATTTCAGGGATTCTAACAAAGAATGCTTTTGATTTTTTGTACACTCCTGATTTGTTGATTACGAATATTTTAATAAAGGATTCTTTTTCTGATAAAGAAGTTTCAAAACAATACACGATTTCTCCTTCTATTAAATCACCTGGTGGTATTTCTACAGGTAGAAGTTTTAACTTGTTCCCTGAAGCGACTTTTGAAAATGCTAGTAAGAAATTACATGTTGTTTATATGAAAGTAAGCTGGGTTGATCAAAAGGATAGAAACCACACTGAATACATATGGAAAAAGATCGTAATAAAGCATCCAGAGGATTTTTCCTAATTTCTAAATATAGACATATCGAGAAAACTACTTAAATAGATAAAGTAGTTTTCTTTTTTTATTTTGCTATCCCCTAAAATCAACTAAATATACACCCTCTTAAAAAGATTTACAATTTCTTTACGATTGATTAAAACTTGCTTAACCTTAAAACTTTAAAGTAGAGATTGTAAGAGATAACAAACAAAAACAAAAACAAATTTAAAAATAAAAACAAACATTTTAGGGGGATTATTCAAATGAAACGTGGATTAAAATTAACTTTCGCTGCAATGGCTATTACTGGTATGTTAGCAGGATGTTCAAATAAAGATGACAAGACTACTGGTAAGGCAACAGATGATAAAAAAGTAGAATTAACTGGAACAATTGGTGCTGCGGGATCAACAGCGTTACAACCACTAGCTGACGAAGCGGCTACAGAATTTATGACAAAGTTCCCACAAGTATCAGTTACAGTTCAAGGTGGCGGTAGTGGAACTGGTGTAAACCAAGTATCTACGGGTGCTATTCAAATTGGTAACTCAGATGTACCAGCTGCTGAAAAATTAGAAGATAAAACATTAGCAAGTTCATTAGTAGAGGCTAAAGTTGCTGGTGTTGGTTATTCAATGGTAACGAATAAAGATGTTGGTGTAGATTCACTTACACTTCAACAAATTGAAGATATTTTCGCTGGTAAAGTAACGAACTGGAAAGAAGTTGGCGGTAAAGATGAGAAAATTAACGTAATTAACCGTCCAGCATCATCTGGTACTCGTGCAGCTTTTGAAAAGAAAATTATGAAAGACGTTAAAATTAACGATAGCGTAGGAACAGTTCAAGATTCAAATGGTGCGGTAGAACAAGCTGTTAACTCTACTCCTGGTGCGATTTCTTATCTTGCTAACTCATATTTAATTGGCGATAAAAAAGATGCATTAAAAACAGTTAAAATTGACGGAAAAGAATCTTCTACAGACAATATCGTTGCAGGTGATTACCCATTCTATTCTTATGAGTACATGATTACAAAAGGCGATGCAAAATCTCCTGTAAAAGAATATATCGAATTTATTAGTGGAGACGAGTTTGCTAATAAATTAGTTGAGATGGGCTATATCCCAGCTTCAAAAATGGCAGGTCTAGAATAAAAAATAAAAAAAAGAGAGTTGGTTTTTATACCAACTCTTTAAACTAATTTATTAATGGATGATAGGGGTTTATCATGAATTTCAAAAAAAGAAACTTTTTTCTAATTGAATACCTTGGAAGAACTCTTGTAACTTTATGTGGTTTCTTAATGGTTGCGATTACAATATCAATAATAGGTTTTATTGTTAGTAAGGGAATTCAATCGTTTACAGTAAATCATTTATCGTTAAGTGATATATTATTTTCAAAAAATTGGAGCCCAAATAATGCAGAACATCCGACATATGGTGCACTAATTTTTATTGTTGGATCGATTCTAGTATCTATTGGTGCTGTCATTATTGCTGCACCAGTTGCAATTGCATTAGCGGTTTTTATGAACTTTATCTCACCTAAATTTGGTCAAAAAGTATTAATCCCAGTTTTGGAGATTCTAGTAGGTATTCCTTCAGTAGTTTATGGATTTCTTGGCGTAACAATCTTAGTTCCACTTCTTAGAAATTTGGTAGGTGGAGTAGGTTTTAGTTTAATTGCCGGGATTATTGTTCTAAGTGTTATGATTTTACCTACAATAGCAAGTATAGCTTCTGATGCTGTGAGAGCTGTTCCTGGAACGTATTTAGAAGCATCATATGGACTTGGCTCTACAAGATGGCAAGCAATTAAATTAGCAATCATCCCTGCTGCAAAAACAAATATTTTAACAGCAATCGTTTTAGGTCTAGCACGAGCTTTTGGTGAAGCATTAGCAGTACAGATGGTAATTGGAAATACGGTGAAATTCCCGAATGGTATTTTTGATCCGACAGCAACATTAACAGGAATTTTAACAATGGATATGGCGAATACATTAAATGGTACAGCATGGAATAATACGTTATGGACTTTGGCAATGATTTTACTACTAATTTCATTCCTCTTTATTCTATTCATTCGTTTAATTGGGAGAAAAGGAGGATATGAGTCATGATCGCAAGAAAAATGGATAAAATTTGGACTGGAGTTCTTTACGGAATAGCTGGTTTAGTTGTAGTTTTATTATTATTTTTGTTAAGTGAAATTATCTATAAAGGCTGGGGATTCTGGGATTTCAATTTCTTGTTTGGAAAACCTAGTAATACACAAGCAGGTGGAGGAATCGGACCACAACTTTTTAACTCTTTTTATATTCTAGTTTTAACATTAATTATTTCAGTTCCAATTGGTGTAGGTGCTGGAATTTATATGGCAGAATACGCAAAACCAGGTCGTTTTTTAGGATTTTTAAGATTATGTATTGAAACATTAGCTTCTTTACCATCAATCGTAGTAGGGTTATTCGGATTATTAGTATTTGTAACGCTAACTGGCTGGGGATATACATTAATTGGCGGAGCATTAGCAATCTCAATTTTAAATCTACCAGGTTTAACAAGGGTAAGTGAAACAGCATTATTAAATGTTCCGAAAAGTAGTAAAGAAGGTAGTCTTGGTTTAGGTGCTACAAAATGGCAAACAATTGTTAAAATCAGTATTCCATCAGCATTTCCACAATTAATTACAGGTATCATTTTAGCGGCAGGAAGAATATTTGGTGAAGCAGCGGCATTAATTTATACAGCTGGATTAACAACACCAATTTTAAATAATGCTGCTCCATTAGATACACCGATGAATCCGTTTAATATTTTTAGACCAGCAGAAACATTAACAGTTCACATTTGGAAGTTAAATTCAGAAGGTATTGTTCCAGATGCACAATCAATCGCAACAAAATCTGCTGCTGTTCTTATTGTCATGATTCTTCTATTTAATTTATTTGCTCGAGTGTTTGCAAAGTTTTTAAATAGACGTTTTACAGGGGCAAAAAGATAATGAAAAGTTTTAAGATCTCTATGGAAGATTCCGTAGAGGTCTTTTTGCATATTTCTATTTTTAGGTAAAAGTGCAAGCCACACCTCTGTCTTTACTAATAGGTAAATGAACTAATGAATTTTACATAAAAAATTATCATACATGGACATGCATACAAACATTTAAAGCTTGTCTCTATATAATATAGAAGTTTATAAGAGAGTGAAGTGAACATTATGCCTCCAAAGCCCAAAAAACCAATTGATTCGAATGAAGAGAATATTAATATTGCCTCAGCCTTTAGAGCTGTAAGTAGTACAAGTCTAAGGGTGCCTGAAGATACTTTTGTGAAAGTAAACTATCAAAAAAAACAATTTGATTTAGCAGTTGAATATAATGCGTTAACCTCAACGTTTAGACCAAGAAATAATGGGGTTTATTTAGTTTCCGCAACAATTAGCTTTTTCCCTAATAATAACGATGTTAATTATAGAGTAAGGATCGAACTTCGTGTGAACGGAAAACCTGCAATCGCTCTTGATAATGATTTCTTCGGTCCAATACTATTCGGAAATATTGTAAATGTCTCATCAATCCTGAAACTAACCGCGAGGGATAAGGTGGAAGTTTTTGCACAAAGTAGCACATCTGGAAGTATCGAAAGAAATGTCGATGGTGAAGTTAGCACTCATTTTGAAGCTGCGAGATTTCCATCTCCAACATCATAAGTATCTTTTTAATTAGAGTCGATGATGCATTTAGTTTAGCTTATACCCCGACTAATCTAACTGATTGGTCAGACATTACACCAATTACTGTTCAAGTAGCATTAGATTGAATAGCTGTTAAAATTAGTCCAATTCCTTAGTTGTTAAATAGGATTGGTTATTTCGTAGGTTCGCAGAGATTGCGGGCCTTTTTGTTTTGGACAAATCGTTTTTACACAAAAATATCATAAAATTATTCATTTATGGAAAAAAATTCATGTTATTGTAGGTGTGTAAAGTTATTTTTAAATAGTATACAAGGAGGAGTTCTTATGAAAAAGGTATTAGTAGTAATGTTATCTTTTGTATTACTTTTTTGTTCGTTAGGAACAATTACTTCAAAAGCCGAAGTAATTGCAAGTCAGAATGAAGAAGTGGTTATTACACCTGAAGAAGCTGAACTCACATCAGAAGCGCAGTTAAAAGAATTAAAAAGTCAACCAATTTTAGTTAAAGATAATAGAGGAATTAAATCCAAAGCCGTTATAAAAGTTGCTCAATTAATGCGTGCCGTTGGAGATGAGGTAATTGATATGGCACGTGCTTTTAATATTATCGATTCTAAAGTAGCAAAAACTATGAAATCTCATAGTGGAAAAATTGCTCAATTTTTAGATAAGCATTAGTAATGC
The DNA here is from genome assembly GCF_042267765.1 of Gottfriedia sp. NPDC056225. Taxonomy (NCBI): domain Bacteria; kingdom Bacillati; phylum Bacillota; class Bacilli; order Caryophanales; family Bacillaceae; genus Gottfriedia; species Gottfriedia sp. NPDC056225. The sequence continues at coordinate 38,632 of NZ_JBHJTJ010000013.1, forward strand.
AGGCGATGATGCCGCCAATATGGCAAGAACTCGATTACCAATTTATTTAACTACGAATACAAATATGAGCAAAGGGACGGCTGAAACAATTGCTATTACTATTAAATGGGCAATAAAAGGGGCGGACTGGTTATTTTTATAAAAATAATAATTAATTGAAGGGGAGTAAGTTTGTGGAGGAATTAACATTAATGGAATGGTGTTCGGAACAAGGATTTAAGGAAGAAGATATTGAATTTATCACTGATTTTATGACCTTTATGTCAATGAGTAAATATGGTAAGAGGGTTAGTTATGAAAAAGTAATAAAAAAATTAGACGGCGAATTCCCACAATATAAATTAGATGCCACGAAAGATTATTTGAATTTTAGTCAATTTAATGAGTTGATTAAAAATAATATAAATGAAAATATTGATACGAGTGAACTTTTACATAGGTTTTGTAATCAAAATTTATGTGAACCACTTGCAACTTACATTCTTCTAACTTCTAATTGACCATACATTAATTTTACATGTGATGTGATCTAAAGGCAGCGGTTATTGCTGTCTTTTTTTGATATCAAATATTGATAAACCACGAACGATTTGTGATCATCGAGTAAAAAGCAGTGAAGTTGTCGGAAATAATGATGAAGTTGGCTTATTTAGCAGTGAAAGTCGCTCATGAAGGAGTGTAATTATTGATAAATTAGATTAACCATCAAGAATCAAACAAAGAAGCCACCCTAAAAGGTGGCTTCAAACAGTTTATGAGCAAAGTTCGGTGCTTTATGAACAAAAAAGGATGATTTATGAACAAAACCCACAGCTTTATGCACGTAGTTCACAACTTTATGCTCAAATAACACATTGTGTTCGCATTTTCGTCACCCGCCCCGCCCCGACTCATCAAAAATCAAATAGGCAACCGAACAATAAAAGTACTACCTTCACTCAACACACTTTCCACAATTATATTCCCGCCATGAGCCTCTACAATTGACTGAGTAATCGATAAGCCTAACCCAGCGCCGCCATATTTTCTAGCACGGGAGCTGTCGCTTCGGTAAAATCGTTCAAATAAATGTGGTAGATGTGATTCATCAATACCAGGGCCGTTATCACTGATTATAATTTCGGCGCATGGGGTCGTAGTGCTATTAATAACGAGTGATAATTTAATGTTGCCATTTGTTGCGTCTGTATGTTGGACGGCATTTTGAAATAAGTTTAGGATAATTTGTTTTATTTTATCTGGATCGTACATTCCTTTTATGTTCGCTGTTAAATCGAAGTGGACATTTCGTCCACCTGCTAAAATTCGTAGCTGTGGTTCCATTTCTGTCATTAGTTCATCAAGTCTAGTGTCAGTTAGATTCATTTCTGGTGCACGGTCTAGTTTTGCTAGTAGTAGTAAATCCTCGACTAGTTTTTTAATTCTTGTTGATTCGCCGAGCATACTGTTGAGTGCTGCATTTAGTTGTTCAGGTTTATTAGCGGCACCGCGTAAAAGTACTTCTAAAAATCCATGGATTGATGTTAGTGGTGTACGGAGCTCATGAGATGCATCTGCAATGAAGCGACGCATTTGTTCTTTTGCTTCTCGTTCTGATTTGAATGAAGTTTCTAATCGTTTTAGCATGTTGTTAAATGATTCGGCTAATCGATCAATCTCTTCTTGTCCCTGATTAACAGGGAAGTGCTCGGTTAAATTTCCAGCGTTTGTTCGTTCTACTGCAGTGACCATATTATTTAATGGTACAAGTGTCCGGCGAAGTGAAGGAATATAAAGAGCGAGACCACCTGCTAAGGCTAATAAGGATAAGCTTCCGAAGATGAGAAGCTGCTGTAATAAAACGTCTTTTATTGGAGTAGTTTCAATTCCCATTTGAACGATGCCTTCAAAGTGGTCAGGTCCTCCAAATGGTTGAAAAACTACTAGCTGTTGTACACCTTTTTCATTCTTTATTATTTGGTATCCTACAGGCGTTCGATTATTAAAATTAGTTTCTATTTTCTTATATTCATTCTTTGTGAGACAAGGAGTGTTTAAATTACTTTCCTTTGCTAAGTTAATGCATTTACCATTTACATCGATAAACGTTAAAGATAAATAGGGCAAAAATAAAACTCGATTATTTGGATTTTGGTCTTTTACGATTGGCTTATTCGTATTATCGGTAAATCCATTTGGTAAGGGATATTGCTTTGAGAGTACATCCCAAGGAATTGAGCGCAATTGTGCATTTAATGATTCAGCTTGATTTCGGTACATAAATTGCTTCATTAATATAAATTGGAGCCCGCCTATTAATAAAAGTAGAACGGCTAATATGAATAATGACTTCGAAAATAGCTGATATTTAAGTGAGTTTGGTGAAAAAATTCTTTTAAATTGTTTTATCATACTAAGTCGATTCGATAACCGGCACCTCTAAGTGTTCGGATTAATCGGTGTTCCTTATCATTTAATTTATCTCTTAATGAGCGGATATAAACTTCTACTATATTTTCTTCTCCTCCGAAATTATAGCCCCACACTTTATCTAAAATCATTGCTTTACTTAAAACAATTCCGTGGTTTAAAACTAAGTATTTGAGGAGTTCATATTCAGTTGGCGAGAGCCCAAGTGCTTGTTCACGAAAGTTAATTTCTTTCCTTTTATCGTCAATTCGAAACGGTCCTAGAACAACTTCACTAAAAAGGCTAGGGAATTGATTTCTCACTCTAGCTTCAATTCGTGCTAGTAGCTCATCGAAACTAAATGGTTTGGCGACATAATCGTCTGCTCCAATTTTTAAGCCTTTTACTCGGTCATCTACTTCGTCTTTAGCTGTCAGCATGATGATGGCTAGATCGAGTCCTAATTTTCTCAACATTTTACATGTCTCAAATCCATCCATTCCAGGCATCATTACATCGAGAATCGCAACATGTGGTTTAAATTGTTGAGCAATATTGATTGCACTCATACCATCTGGTGCGGTTTCTATAATAAATCCTTCATTTTCAAGCCCCAATTGTAAAAATTGCAATATATGTGGTTCATCATCTACAAGCAGTATTTTTATGCCCTTTATTGATGTCATATTAATACCTTCCCATACTAATTTTTAATCATATAGTAGCACAAATAAATTTGAATTTCGTATAAGCAAGTAAGCTTTCAGTAAACTTTCAGTTAGCACTCATGGGGAATTCAGTTAGACAAGGCAAAATGGTTACAGGTAAACAAAGACACAGGCAGATGCAACAACAGTGTTGCAACTTGAAATTTAAATTATAGGAGTGATTTAACAATGTTTTCAAAATGGAAATCACGATTAGACATCCCGTTTGTTTTAATCGTACTACTTTCAGCAATTCTTAACGGGTATAACATTTGGACGGATAAATACGTAAATTCGTATTATACGTCGGCAGTTGCGAGTATGCTTCAAAGTTTTCACAACTTCTTTTTTGCATCCTTTGATCCAGGAGGATATGTAACAGTCGATAAGCCGCCAGTTACATTTTGGATTCAAACGATTAGTGCTTATATTTTTGGCTTGCATGGTTGGAGTGTCATTCTTCCTCAAGCTTTATCGGGAATAGGATCGGTTTGTTTAATATATGTAATGGTAAAGCCTACATTTGGTAAAACTGCAGCTCGATTAAGTGCATTGGCAATTGCTATTACGCCGGTTTTAGTAGCAGTTAGTCGTACGAATAATATTGATAGTATGCTTGTCTTTACTCTGTTACTTGCATCGTGGTTCCTATTTAAAGGACTTAAGAAAAATAAATTATGGTATGTGTTTGTTGCTTTTGCAATGATCGGTGTTGGCTTCAATGAAAAAATGCTTCAAGCGTATATGGTTTTACCAGCGTTTTATCTACTGTATTGGGTAGCTGCAAAAGTTAATTGGAAAAAGAAGCTTGGGATAATGGCGATAGCCACATCGATTCTTCTTGCAGTTTCTCTATCATGGGCAGTAATTGTCGATTCGATACCAGCAAGTAAACGGCCTTATGTTGGTAGTAGCCAAACGAACTCAGTGCTTGAACTTGCATTTGGTTATAATGGCGTTTCACGTTTACTTGGTATGGATGGAGGCGGAGGAAATCCACCTAGTCAAAGTACAAGTAAATCGCAAAGTAGCACGGAAAATAGTGCTTCTCAAAATGATGGTACTGCTAATAATTCAAACAATGTAGCTTCAAGTAATTCAAACAATACAGTTCCAACTAATGAATTGACTCAAGGGCAAAATGGAATGCCAGAAGGATTCCCAAATTTTGATGGTGGAACGAAAGGTAAAAATAGTAGCGGTATGTTTAATACAGGAACAGCTGGACCTTTCCGATTATTCCAATCAGAGCTTTCTGGACAAGCGAGCTGGTTGATTCCATTTGTATTATTTGGTTTAGTAGGAATCTTTATCGATTTACGTAAGAAGAATTTTACACAGAAACATAAGGAAGCATTATTTTGGACGGCATGGTTAGTACCAGTAATGGGATTCTTTAGTGTTGCAGGATTTTTCCATCAATATTATTTAATCATGCTTGCTCCACCAGTGGCAGCACTTGCTGGGGCGGGTTGGTCAAAGCTTTTTGAGTTATATCAAAGTAAATTAAATTGGAAATCTTTCTTACTGCCAGCGGCTATCTTTATTACTGCGGTTTTCGAATGGTTCATCGTTCATCCTTATGATTCAGTTATTGGCATTGGTTGGTCAATTGCGATTTTAATTTTAGGTATTGGCGTAACAATTTGGCTGTCGATCATCAAGGTAAGTGAAAGTCGTATGCAATTTATGGCAGCGATTATTGGATTTTTCGTTTTACTAATTGGACCTATGTACTGGGCTTTTACGCCAATTACTTATGGACAAAGTAGCATGTTGCCTGCAGCAGGGCCAACTTCATCAATGGGTGGCTTTGGTGGACCAGGCGGAATGAATGGTAATATGCCATCAGGAGATATGTCAGATGGAATGCCAGGACAAGGTCAGCAAGATGGAAACGCGCAAGACGGCATCCCAGGACAAGGCGGGCAAGATGGAAATACCCAAAACGGTACGCCAGGTCAAGGTCAGCAGGATGGTAATATGCCAAGTGGAATGCCGGGTCAAGGTGGACAGGATGGAACTAGTCAAGGAAATATGCCAAGTATGCCAGGGCAAGGTAGTAACAAGAACGATAATGGTATGGGCAATGAACAAATCGATAAGAAAACGTACGCATATTTGACGAAAAATAATACTGGTGAGAAATTCTTATTTGCTACTGCAGATTATAGTACAGCGGCTTCTTACATTATTGAAACTGGAAAAGCAGTTATGGCAATGGGTGGTTTCTCTGGTTCGGATCCAATTCTGACAGTTGATAAGCTTGAAAAATTAGTGAAAGAAGGAAAAGTTAAATACTTTATGATATCTGATGGCATAGGCGGCCGTGGAGGCAGCTCTGAAATTACGGATTGGATCAAAAAACACGGTAAAGAAATTTCTTCTGATAAATGGCAAACTAATTCTAGTAACGGTAATGGTATGGGCTTCCCTGGAGGAAGTAAGAAGCTTTACAAAGTTTCACTATAAAAAGGAGGGATCGTAAAGTGGCAGCAGTTAAATATTCAGTCATTATTCCAATGTATAACGAAGAGGCAGTTATACAGGAAACATATAGACAATTAAAAAAGGTTATGAACAGTGCAGGTGATCCTTACGAGTTGATCTTTATTAATGATGGAAGTAAGGATGGTTCTGTTGACATCATTAAGGATTATTACAGTTGGGATCAAACGGTGAAATTGATTGACTTCTCTAGGAATTTCGGTCATCAAATTGCGATTTCAGCTGGGATGGATTATGCATCGGGTGAGGCAGTGATTATCATTGACGCGGATCTTCAAGATCCGCCTAGCCTTATCCTAGACATGATTGGTAGATGGAAGGAAGGCTATGAAGTTGTTTATGCGAAACGGATAAAGCGTAATGGCGAGACTATATTTAAGAAATGGTCAGCTGCAATGTTTTACAGAATTTTAAGGGCATCTACTGATATATTAATTCCTGTTGATACTGGTGACTTTAGACTGATGGATCGAAAAGTTTGTGATGAAATGAAACAGCTATCTGAGAATAATCGATTCGTACGTGGACTAGTAAGCTGGGTGGGCTTCCGACAAACGGCAATTGAATATGAACGTGATGAGAGATTAGCAGGAGAAACGAAATATCCACTAAAAAAAATGATTAAGCTTTGTTTGGATGGTATTACTTCATTCTCCTATAAACCTTTAAAACTTGCAGGATATTTAGGAGCAATTCTATCAAGCTTAGGATTTGTGTATATGATTTACGTCATTTATTTAGCTTTATTTACTGATTCAGTTATAAAAGGCTGGTCTTCCTTAATAAGTATTATGCTTTTATTTAATGGGTTTGTCCTAATTATTCTTGGAATACTTGGCGAATATGTTGGTCGAATCTACGATGAAACAAAAGGTCGACCACTATATATTGTGCGGGAGTTACAAGGGTTAGAAAAAGAGAAGTCAAAAGATAAGCTTGATTTTCAACTATGATAAATCAATTTAAAGGTTTTGTTAAGTTTGGAATTGTAGGGTTAATAAACACAGGAGTAGATTTTATCGTATTTACTTTACTAATTTATGCACTTACGAATATGCCCTATATAGTAGCACAGGTTATCTCGTACTCTTGTGGAATTGTGAATAGTTATCTACTAAATAAGAGGTGGACATTTAAAGCTAAAAATCAAAATGGCGTACAAGAAAAAATGCGCTTTGTGATCGTTAACGCCATTACATTGCTATTAACATTATTAATTTTAAAAGTTTGTAGTGAATGGTTTGGATTGTCAGTGTTAGTCAGTAAATTAGTAGCAACTTGCGTTAGTGTATTAATGAATTACGTAGGAAGTCGTTACTGGGTATTTACTTCGTCTAAGGTGGGAGGAGTTTAAAAATGAAAATAAAAAAAGCTGTTATTCCGGCGGCAGGTTTAGGAACTAGATTTCTACCTGCAACAAAGGCACAAGCAAAAGAAATGCTGCCGATCGTTGATAAGCCAGCTATTCAATATATCGTCGAAGAAGCGGTTCAATCAGGGATTGAAAGTATCATTATTGTAACGGGGAGAAACAAAAAATCAATTGAAGATCATTTTGATAAATCAGTAGAATTAGAGCATTCTCTTTTTACGAGTGGAAAACTAGATACGCTAAAGCTTGTCCAAAGTATTAGCGAAATGGCGAATATCCATTATATACGTCAAAGAGAACCTTTAGGTTTAGGGCATGCCATATTGTGTGCAGAACAATTTATTGGTGATGAACCTTTCGCAGTATTACTAGGAGACGATATTATGATTTCTGATCCACCAGCACTCCAGCAAATGATTCATTTATACGAGGAAACTGGAAAGCAAGTTATTGGAGTCAAGCCAGTTCCAACATCTGACGTGAACAAATACGGGATTATATCTTCATCCAAAATTAATCCAAATGTGCATGACGTATTTGGACTCGTAGAAAAACCAAATCCAATAGATGCACCATCAAATATGGCGATTATGGGAAGATATGTTTTAAATCCGTCTATTTTCCCTATTCTTAGATCGCTTGAAAAAGGTGCAGGAGGTGAGTATCAATTAACGGATGCTCTCCATAAAAGCTGTGGTCTAGAAGGATTGCTTGCATTAGAACTATCAGGTAATCGATATGACATTGGCGATAAATTAGGTTATTTAAAAGCAACGATGGAAATCGGTCTACAGAGAGAAGATTTATATCCGCAATTATTACCATATATAAAAGGATTGATCGAAGAAGAGAGTGCAAAATTCGTTTAAATATAGTAAGTCATTGATACAAAATAGGATTGGAGAAACATTTGATGAGAATCTTAGTTGTAGGTGGTGCTGGCTATATTGGCTCACATGCAGTTTATCAGTTAATTGAAAAGGGTATGGAGGTTGTGGTGATCGACAATCTTTATACTGGCCATGAAAAAGCCGTTCATCCAAATGCAATTTTTTATAAAGGAGATATTAGGAATAAATCTTTCTTAAGAGAAATATTTCAACAGAAAAAGATTGAAGGCGTTATTCATTTTGCAGCCAAATCATTAGTTGGTGAATCAATGGAAAACCCAATTCATTATTTTGATCATAATGTTTATGGTACGCAAAATCTATTGGATGTAATGAATGAATTTAAAGTTAAATACATTGTATTTTCTTCCTCGGCCGCAACATACGGAGAGCAAAAACAAATGCCAATTACCGAAGATTTAGAAATGAAACCCACAAATACTTACGGTGAAACAAAGTTAATGATGGAAAAAATGTTGAATTGGTGTGACCAAGCATATGGCATAAAATACGTTGCACTTCGTTATTTCAATGTTGCTGGTGCTAAAGAAACAGGTGAGATTGGAGAAGACCATGCTCCTGAAACACATTTAATCCCTTCTATTTTACAGGTTGCTTTAGGACAGAGAGAGCATATTACCGTATTTGGAAATGATTATGACACACGAGATGGTACATGTATTCGTGATTATATTCATGTGGAAGATTTAATTAGTGCTCATACTTTAGCACTTAGTTACTTAATAAGTGGTGGACAGAGTAATGTTTTCAATTTAGGGAGTGAGAAAGGATTTTCAGTAAAGGAAATCATTAATGCAGTTAGCGAAGTCACAAATCAATCAATCTCTATGAAAATAGGAGAAAGACGTCAAGGTGACCCGGCTATTTTAATTGCATCATCCGAAAAGGCTAAAAAAATTTTAGGCTGGTATCCGAAGCGAAACGATATCCGCCAAATTATTACTGATTCATGGAACTGGCATAAAAGTCATCCAAGGGGATACGGGGATTAACTAGCTATCATATGAAAATGAAAGACTTTAACCGAATAAGCAAATGTAAATAAAAGCCCGATTTCTCAATTATACTTTGAAGAAATTGGGCTTTTATGATTGTGGAAACGAAAACCCAGCTAGGCCTGGGTTCCAAAAAGCTTACAGCGTGGTATTAAAAAAATTACCCGAGGTGCTAAACTATTTTTGGTTCGCCTACCAAACATATTCCTTATGTTTTTCATTGGATTGCCATCATAATTCAGCGCGGAAAAGCCTTTATGAACAAAAGTTTGTAGTTAATGAACAAAAATCACCTATTTATGCACAAATAGATGATTTAGTGGCCGTTCAGTATCCCTTTAGGGTTCGGTCAGTAACAAAGGACTACAGCTGCAGAGCAAACCTCCCGTTTTCACGTGTGGTTATGTGATTAAAAATGTGAAAATTTAAAATTATTATCCTTTGACATTTTGTATACATATGTATACATTATAGTTAATGAACTAGTGTATACATATGTATACAAATGAGGGGGTTAATAAATGAGAAATGAAGAATTTAACGATCATCACAAGGAAGAAAAACACCGCGGGGATGGCTCTAGACGAAAAGAGCATCACCGAAATGGGGCAAAAACTTTTCGCCGTAGAAGAGCAATTGGCTTTTTAGAAATGATGAATATTAAGCGTTCGACATTGATGCAACAGTTAAATGCACCAGAGTTTCAATCAATTCACCAAATTATCGTTGGAGAGTTAAAGGCTATAGATATGGTAATTAATGAATTTGTTAAAGTGTTCGAAATCCACGAAAGTGAACTGGTGGAAAAAAGTGAAAGTACAAATGAAACTGATGAAACGACGGCATTGGATTCTAGTGAGTCAATCGGAAATGATGAAAAGTGACCCTTTGATGTAGGGAGATGAAAGCTATAGGAGGATTTGTTGATGGATGGTGAGTTAACATGTGGGGGCTGAGAAGTTATATAAAGCCATATTGGAAATCTGCTTTAATTGCTCCGTTATTTATGATTTTTGAAGTGTTTTTTGATTTGCTTCAGCCAAAATATGCGGCTGATATTGTTAATCTTGGTTTAGTAAAACATGATATCCATACGATTGAACAGACTGGTGCTTTAATGGTTTTGGTAGCTGTATTAGGGTTACTAGCGGGCGTAGGGTGTAATTACTTTGCAATTCGAGCATCTCAAAATTTTGGTGCAGATTTAAGAGATGGGCTATTTACAAAAGTTCAAACATTCTCTTTTGAAAATCTTGATTCGTATAAGACGGGATCATTAATTACTCGAATGACAAATGATGTAGTGCAAGTTCAAAACCTATTAAGAATTGCATTGCAATCGCTTGTGCGTACACCGGGCTTATTAATCGGTAGCGTTATTATGGCGATTTGGATCAGCTCTCGTTTAGGATTAATCCTAATGGGAACTTTATTTGTGTTAGTTGTACTATTAGTTATTTTAATTCGGTTTTCTTACCCATTATTTTCGAATGTACAAGCAAAGCTTGATGCTGTTAATAGTCGCTTACAAGAAAATTTAGCCGGAATTCGAGTTGTAAAAGCTTTTGTGCGTTCTGATTACGAAACGAAACAATTTAAAATTGCAAATAAAGATTATTCGCAAAGTGCTATAAAAGCTGCGCGTGTGATTGCGATGAATACACCGATTGTTACATTTATTATGAATATGTGTCTTGTAGGAATTCTTTTGTATGGTGGAAATCTAGTTCGAATGAATTCAGTTCAAGTTGGAGATTTAATAGCATTTATAAATTATGTAACGCAAGTTCTTTCATCTTTACTGATGGTCAGCACAATTCTTGTAAATATTTCGCAATCTAGCGTGTCTGCAAAACGTATTCAAGAAGTACTTACAACAAAACCTACAATTGAAAATGCTCTAGAGCAAGATCATATTTCTGTCTCAGGTAATATGATTGAATTTCATCAAGTAGGATTTTCTTATGGAAGTACATCAAATGAGGATGAAGCAATTTTGAAAGACGTGAGCTTTGAGGCAAAGCAAGGAGAAACAATTGCAATAATTGGCTCAACTGGTTCTGGAAAAACTTCATTAGTTCAGCTAATCCCAAGGTTATATGATGTTACTGCGGGATCGATTTTAATGGATGGAGTAAATATTCAAAGACTGCCTCTTTTAGAACTTAGAAAGAAAATTGGAATGGTACTACAGGAGTCATTTTTATTTACTGGTTCAATAAGAGATAATATTGCATTTGGAAAATCGGATGCGACTCAAGAGGAAATTGAAGCAGCTGGAACAGTCGCACAGGCTCATGATTTTATTTCCAAATTACCAGATGGTTATGAAACGAAAATCGGGCAAAGAGGCGTCAACTTGTCTGGAGGACAAAAACAGCGAATTTCAATCGCCCGTGCATTACTAATTAAACCACCTGTTTTAATTTTAGATGACAGCACGAGTGCTTTAGACCTTAATACGGAAAAGAGACTGCGTGATTCTTTAAGTCAATTAATGAATGATAGCATTACTTTCTTAATCGCTCAAAAAATTTCTTCTGTCGTAAATGCAGAGAAAATACTTGTGATGGAGGATGGGGCCATTGTAGGAGGCGGAACTCACCAAGAATTAATGAAGACATGCGTGGTTTACCAAGAAATTTATAAATCCCAATATGGTGAGAGGGAGGTTTACAATGTCCAATAACAACAATACGAATACGAAAAATTCACCAAACCTCTTTCAAAATAGTTTTCGCCCAGGGCAACACCATCAGGGAATCCCTAAAGTTAGGTCGAAGAATGCAAAGACAACAGTATTTAGAATATGGAGTTATTTAAAGAAGCAGCGCCAAGGATTATGGATTGTCATCATTGCTACTGCTTTAACTTCTTGTTTCATGCTCTTAGCACCTTATTTAATAGGAAAAATCATTGATCTCTATATTGTTCCTCAAAAGTATAAAGGAGCAATTTTATTGAGCTTTGTATTACTTGTTGTCTATTTATTAGGCTCAGCTTCTACATGGCTTCAGCAGTATGTCGCTTCAAGTGTTTCGCAAAATACAGTGCGAGATATGAGGCAGGATTTATTTGAAAAATATCAAAGTTTACCAATTCCGTTTTTTGATCAAAAGACACATGGTGAATTAATGAGCCGAACGACGAATGACCTTGAAAATGTATCGAATACATTAAATCAAATAGTAGTCCAGTTAATTTCAAGTATATTTATACTAGTAGGCAGTGTTGCGATGATGCTCAGTTTGAGTGTTTGGATGACGTTAATTACACTTTTGACAGTGCCATTAATCACGTTTATTACGAAAAAAATTACGAAATATACTCGCCATTATTTTTCAGAGCAGCAAAAGAGTTTAGGAGAAGTAAATGGATTTGTCCAAGAAAGCATTTCAGGTTTAAGAGTAACAAAAGTTTTTGGTCGTGAATCAAAATCAATTGAAGAATTTAAAGAGATGAATGAAAGACTACGAGTGGTAGGTTTAAAAGCTTTAAGCATTTCGGGCTCAATGGGACCAATCATGAACGCAATGCGAAATTTAAGTTTTGTTATTATTGCTGTAGTCGGTGGCGTGTTTGCATATCATCATGCGATTACAATTGGAGTGATTGTTAGTTTTCTGAATTATTCAAGCCAATTTAGTCAGCCACTTAATCAGCTTGCTAATCAGTATAATTTACTTCAATCAGCCATTGCTGGAGCCGAACGTGTATTTGAAATATTAGACTTGAAGTCTGAAACATTTGAAGAAACGAATCAAATCGTTGATAAAAAATTAACCGGTGAAGTTATATTTGATCACGTTCAATTTGGTTATACAAAAAATGTATCTGTTTTAAAAGACCTTTCCTTCCAAGCTTCACCAGGCCAGATGATCGCTTTAGTCGGACCAACCGGAGCGGGAAAAACAACAATTATTAATTTGTTGACGCGTTTTTACGATATCCAATCAGGTAGGATTTTAATTGACGGTGAAGAAATTAACAAATATGACAAACACTTTTTAAGAAAGCAAATCGGTTTAGTGCTACAGGATGCATATGTTTTTTCAGGAACAATCCGAGATAATATACGATACGGTCGATTAGATGCGTCAGATAAAGAAGTAGAAAATGCAGCTCGTTTAGCTAACGCGGACACGTTTATTAGAAAACTTCCTAAAGGATACGATACGCATTTAAATGCGGAAGGAAGTAACTTAAGCCAAGGTCAAAAACAGCTTTTGACAATAGCCAGGGCAGTACTTGCTAATCCATCAATTCTTATTTTAGATGAAGCAACAAGTAGCGTTGATACAAGAACGGAATTCCACATTCAAGAGGCAATGAAAACATTGATGAATGGTAGAACTTCATTTGTGATTGCTCATCGACTTAGCACCATTCGAGAGGCTGACGCAATCCTAGTCATTAACGATGGTCAAATTATTGAAAAAGGATCGCACGAAGAGCTCTTGAAGAAAAATGGCTTTTATGCAAATCTATATAATACTCAATTTGCAGAAGGACATGTGAGCTGAGGGTAGATGAATTTAAAAAGATGATCTCCGATATAAATAGGGGATCATCTTTTTTGCACCATAAATAAGAATAGCGGCAAAAAATCGACGTATTTCTTCCTCGGCTGCAACGTATGTGATACACCAGATGGTACTTGAATTCGTGGCGATATTCATGTAGCCAAATTTCCTAGTTTACTAAAGACTTAATTCATTCAACCCAGAAGTTTCTATTATCTTGCTAACTGATTTATTAAAATAATATAATTATTATTTTCTGAATAATCTAAATAGTGTATAATTCGGGATGTATTTGCAGCTTGTAAAATGAATATTTGAATCAAGGGGGAAATGAATGTGAATGTAGAAAAACGGACTTTAGATTTTATACCAGAGAATGAAAGACACGGAAATGCTCGTAGTTTGTTTTCAATTTGGTTTAGTGCAAATATGCAAATTACAACACTTGTAACTGGCGCTTTAGCAGTAGTATTTGGACTGGATTTTTTCTGGGGAGTAACAGCCATTGTAATCGGTAATCTATTAGGAGCAATTTTTATGGCTTCACATTCAGTTCAAGGACCAAAACTAGGGATTCCACAAATGATTCAAAGCCGTGCACAATTTGGTGTAATTGGAGCAGTTGTACCTCTTGTTATTGTGATCCTTATGTATATGGGATTCTTTGCGAGTAGTGGGGTTTTAGGAGCTCAAGCGATTAGCAGTGCGTTTTCTTTACCAGTTAATGCTGGAATTGTTTTACTTGGTATCGTTACACTACTAATTACATTATTTGGCTATGACTTAATTCATAAAATGGAAAAGTATTTTGCAATTATTTTTACGATTGTTTTTTTAATAGTAACGTATAAGGCTCTAAGTCTACCAATGCCTTCAAAAATGTTCTCAATTGGACATGTTGAAATTGGTCCTTTTTTATTAATGGTTAGTATTGCAGCAACGTGGCAGTTAACGTATGCACCTTATGTGGCAGATTATTCAAGATATTTACCAACGAATACTTCATCAGCAAAAACCTTTTTTTATACATATGCTGGTACAGTAATCGGAACTGTTTGGATGATGTCATTAGGTGTTTTGTTAAGTCTAGCGATTCCTAAGTTTTTAAATAACTCAAGTACAGGGCTTGCTAATTTAGTTGGAAACCGATTCTCATTAATCATTTATATCGTTATTGTTTTAGGAGTTTTAGCTGTAAATGTACTGAATTTATATGGAGCGTTTATGTCCATTACAACAACTCTTGAAGCATTTACAAGTTTAAAAGGTACAGAAAAAACACGTTTTTGGTTGGTGTTTATAACAGTAATTATAGGCACATCACTTTCTATTTGGGGTCAAGGGAACTTCTTACATAATTTTGAAAGCTTTATTTTATTGTTATCCTATTTTATGGTGCCATGGACTGCAATTAATTTAATTGATTATTATTTATTGAGCATGGGTGAATTTAACATACAGGACGTTTTTAATGTAAATGGTCAATATGGGAAATTTAATTGGACAGCCATTATTTCTTATTTCATTGCGGTGATTCTCGAAATTCCTTTCGTAAATGCTGAAATGTATGAGGGACCTATCGCTAAAGCATTAAACGGTACAGATATTGCTTGGGTGGTCGGCTTATTAATTCCTTTATTATTTTATTATTTACCTTCAAAACGAAAAAGAAAATCTTCAATTAATAGTAAGAAAATAAATGAAACGATATAAATAGTAAAGAAGGCTCCTCAAAAAAATGAGGAGTTTTTTGTTATATATTAAGAAAGTATAAAATTGACAACGATGAAAAAATGTCGGCGTATATGCCAATTTTAGGTATAAGTATAAGTGCAACTACGCCTCTGTATTCGCTTGACGGCTTGCCAATCAGTGAGTTTTCTTTATGTGGAAATAACAAAATAAGAATGATCTCTTCTAATGGGAATTTTATTGCTATATTTTTCAACGTCAATAGGTCACTAAATTAATTTAATTTTGGCGAGGGAAAAAATTGTAAATCTAATAGTCTTGTAAACTGTATAATCAAAATGTACTATTTTAATATAGGACTGGGGGACGTCATGGAAGAGAAGAAATGGTCGATTATTTTAAGCGTACTTTTTTTATTGTTTGTTTATGTACTTATTCATTTTGAAATAAATGCTCGAAATATAGAAAACTCAGTTCAAAAATTACGGGATCAAGAAATAGAGCCGAAGAAGAAACTTCATTTTGTCCTTATTTCACAAGAGTTCGATAATCCGTACTGGAGGAAAGTACAAGAGGGAGCAGATGTTGCCGCAGAAAAATACGGCGTAAATGTTGAATACATCGGTCCTTTACGTACAAGTCCGGAAGAGCAAATTAAATTATTAGAAAAGGCAATTGCTTCTCAGGTAGATGGAATTATCGTACAAAGTCTTGATGAGAGTACGTTTTCGCCCGTAATTAATAAAGCGGTTACACAACATATTCCGGTTATTACAATCGATACAGATGCGCCAAAAAGTAAGCGTATCGCTTATGTCGGTACGAATAATTTTAATGCTGGGGAGCAATTAGGAAGAGTTGTTGTAGAGGAAACAGGTGGAGTTGGGAAAATTGGCGTGATAATTGGGAGTGAAAAATCAGAAAGTCAACAGGCAAGACTAAATGGCTTTTTAAATGTTGTTAAAAAAAATCCGAATTTAGTAGTAAAGGAAATTGAGTCCTCTAATATATCAATCATTCAAGCAAAACTCCAAGCTGAAAATATGATGCGAAATAATAAAGATATTTCAATTATGGTTGGTACAAGTGCACTAGATGCAATCGGAATTTTAAATGCGTCAAAAAATTTAAAGTTAAATCAAGTTGAGATATTTGGATTTGATAATATTGAAGGTACACTTCAAGCAGTTCAAGATGATTCAATTAAAGCAACTGTCATTCAAAAGCCATATGAAATGGGCTATCAATCTGTTGGATTATTGATTGATTCATTACATGGAAAAGCTATTAATAAAGAAAATTTTACACCAACCGAGGTGGTGACGAAAGAAACGTTGATCAGGAGGAGAAACGTTGAAAATTAGAACGAAATTATTTATTTTTATCCCCATTCTCGTTATTTTATTGAATTTAGTTTCGTTTTTTGTTTTTGAAAATGGAAAGAAGGTTCAAGAGAGTTATAATTTAATGATTAATAAAATATTTTTATATAAGCAAATCTCTTTAGAAACCCAAGAGAATTTAAGCTTAGTTAGTAGTTATATTATAAACCCACAACCTAAGAACTATCGTTCAATTATCCAGCATAGAAGCAATCTGCAAAAATTAAAAAAGGAATTGCTAACGCATAATGCTACAAAAAATAATCAGCTCGTACTAGAGAATTTTACTCATATGATTGATTCATTTTTAGCGTTAGAATCTTCAATTACAGACAATCTTGTCTCTCAAAATTTTTCAAGCTATACAGACGAGTACCGCGATATAGAGAAAATAGCAGGATTTATTAGAGAGGATAGTCAAAATTTAGTTGATTTAGAGCTTAGTAATTATCAGCCTATTTTTCGAAAGATTATTTCAAATACTCAGTCTATGAATCAATTAGGTGTACAGCTGTTTGTTATTACGACAGTCATTAGCATTGTTTTTGCGATTTGGCTCTCAAGAAGTATTGTAATTCCGATTAATCGTCTAGTTTATATGGCCAAGCAAATAGGAAAAGGGAATTTTAATGTAGCTCCTCCTACTTTGTATCAAAATAATGAAATTGGTATCCTTGGGAAAATCCTCAATGAAATGTCAAAGAATTTAAGTAATTTAATGATAAAAAATATTGAAATCGTAGAGAAGGATCGACTTGTGAAGGAGCTTGAATTAAAGGCCTTACAAAGTCAGATTAACCCGCACTTTCTGTTCAATACATTAAACGTTATCTCTAAGCTAGCTTATATCGAAGGGGCTGAACAAACGAGTGATCTCACTGTATCGACCTCGAATTTGTTACGCTATAATTTACGAAAATTAGACGAGCCTGTAACTCTTTTGGATGAAGTAAGAAATGCTGAAGAATATTTTTCAATTCAAAAAGCAAGATTTAGAGATCGTGTACGTTTCGAATTGAATATTGAGGAATCTTGCTTAGGGCATAAAGTTCCTTGTTTAACATTGCAACCCCTTCTTGAAAACGCATTTATACATGGTATTGAGGGGATGGAACAAGGTGCTGTAATAGGAATAACGATCAAGAATCTTGATAAGTATATTTTCATTGAGATTTACGACAATGGTGCTGGTATGAAAGAAGAAACTAGAGAAGCGCTGTTAAGTTCATCTATGCCGATTATCTCTCAAAAAAGCTCAACAGGATTAGGTACAACAAATGTTTTTAAACGCTGGCGCTTATTTTATGAAGAAGAAGATATTGTTGATATTAAAAGTGAAGTAAATAAAGGGACAACCATTATTTTAAAACTACCTGTTACATCATAATTTTATAATTGAAGGAGGTAACCTATGTATCGGTTATTAATTGTGGATGATGAACCATTAGAGCGTGAGGGACTTGAATTGATGATTAATCGATCAATGCCTAATCAGTTTCAATTTGAACAAGCTGGGAATGGAAGAATAGCGATCGAAAAATCAATTGAATATCAGCCCCATATTATCTTTATGGATATAAAAATGCCAGGTATTCAAGGACTTGAAGCCGTTTCAGTAATCAAACAAAAACTGCCGGACACGAAAATATTCATTGTCACTGCATATGACTATTTTACATATGCACAAGAAGCAATCTCATTAGGTGTGAAGGATTATATTTTAAAGCCTGCTAAAAAGGACCATATCATCTCTTTACTGCAAAAGATGATCGATGAAATTGAAGATGATTATAAAAAGAGATTACAAGAATTAGAGGCTATTGAAAATTTATCACTTATACGACCTTTAACGGAAAATGAATATACATTAATGTTAATGTTTAATACTGTTCAAGAACTAAATGTAAATCAATTGTCCGGGATTCTAGGTTTTGAGATGGAGTACGGTTATGCGAGTGTCATTAAATTTCCAAAAGAAATCATTCAAAATGATAAAGAACAAAGACGTGTTTATGAATGTGTTAGGCATTTTATGAAATCTGCGAGAGATTGTTTAATTAGTCCAGTTGTAAATGGTCAATTAGCTATATTTATTCCAGTCCAACCGAAGCGTGAAGACAATCTGCAAAAGCTAGTATTCTATCAAGATGCTTTAAAAACGATTGAGTATATTGAAAATCAAACCGGTCATAAAACGGTAATTGGTATAGGGTCCTTAAATCAAGGAATTGAAGGATTTAAGAAATCATATAATGAGGCAATGCAAGCAAGCTTAGATTGCAATGAACTAGCTCGGGTTAGTCAGTATTCAGAGAGAGTGTCTTTAAGTATATCAGATGACGAAAAGCAAATTCTTATCGATTCTTTTAGAAAAGCTGATTTAGAAGATGTGATGAACCAATTCAATCATTTATATGAAAGATTCGTTAATTATCATGTTTTAAAGGTGAGAACAGAATTAAATTCTCTATTCAATCAAATTTTTCAATCTCTCCGTAACTCATCGATTGATGTTGAGAAATTCCATATCCCAGATATAGACGATCTCAATCAGTTGAAGATGATTGTAGAGCAACAAATCATTAATTTAATTACAAAGATTGATCGAGAAAAAGAAATTAAAACGAATCATATGATGGTATTGGCTAGAGAATACATAGCTCAACACTTCATAGAGGATATATCGCTGGAGCAAGTAGCCAACTATTTAAAATTAAATCCAGTTTATTTTAGTAAATTATTTAAAAAGCAAACGGCTGAAACTTTCAGTGATTATTTAATGAATTTAAGAATTAATAAGGCAAAACAATTAATGGAAAATAGAGAATTGAACTTAAAAGAAATTTGCTACCAAGTAGGCTATAATGATCCGAATTATTTTAGCCGAGTTTTTAAAAAATGTACGAATGAATCTCCGAAAGAATATAGGAAGAAAGTTTTAATGAATATTTGAAGAATTACTGATAGTTGTACTCATATATAATCTAAAAAGAGGGACAAAATTTAATATGATGAAGTTTGTACGATGATAAATACAATAAATTTATACTAGTAGAAGAGTAAGTTCCGACCTTTTCTTGACGTTATGTCGAGGAAAGGTTTTTTTATGGAAACGAAAACCCCTGGCTAAGCCTAAGGTTCCAAAAAGCTTACAGCGTGGTAGTATAAAAATTCCTCAGAGGTACTAAACTTTTTTGGTCCGCAAACCAAAATAGCATCAGCTCACCGGTTTATGGACAAAACTCACCCAATTATGCACAAATCCAGTTACTTTAACCGTCGGCTTGACCACGAGTGGTTATGTTTTATTTTTTCTAGTTAACTAGTATTTTTTAGTGTTTACAATCAGTCTATTACTTAATTAAAATTGAAATTTTCTGCACTAATATGTCCTAAAGTTTAAAAAGTGCTAGTTTTAATATTCTGAATGTAACCGTTTTCTGTGGTGGGGTAAATTAGTACAGGTAATAGACAAGAGAGTGAAGGAAATGGGTAAGCGTTTTCAATTGAAAACATGATAATCTTATTTTGTAAGCGTAACCAGAAAAAAAGGGGGAAATACTTTGAAAAAGTTAACAAGGATTTTTTCAATAATTTCAGTAATTTTAGTAATGACTCTTCTTGCTGCTGGATGTGGAACTTCTTCAACATCAGGTGATAGTAGTTCTGCTGGTAAGAAAAGCAAAAATGGTAAAGTTGATATCGGTATCGTTTTACCTACAAAAGATGAGCCTCGTTGGACTCAAGATGAAACTCGTTTTAAAAATGCTTTAAAAGATACAGATTATTCAGTTGAAATTTTATTCTCACAAGGTGACTCTGCTAAAGAAAAAGCAAACGTTGATTCTTTAATCGCAAAAGGCATCAAAGTTTTAATTATTTGTCCTCAGGACGGCGCTGCTGCTGCTGCTTCAGCTGAAGCTGCAAAAGCTGCTGGTGTTAAAGTTATTTCTTACGATCGTTTAATTACAGGTACTGACGCTGTTGATTACTATGTTTCATTTGATAGTGTTGCTGTAGGTGCTGCACAAGCACAATATCTTGTAGACCATGCTTCAGGTAAATCAGGTCAACCTTTATACCTATACGCAGGTGCTGCATCTGATAACAATGCATTCTTATTCTTCCAAGGTGCTTGGAAAGTTCTTCAACCAAAAATTGCTGATGGTACATTCAAAGTTGAAAACTCTGCTGCTGCAAATAGCTTAAAAGCTAAAGCTGATTTAACTCGTGATGAGCAAGCTAAAATTATCGGTCAAGTTACAACTAACTGGGACTTTAACGTTGCTAAAAACTTAACTTCATCTAACTTAACAAAAGCTACAAAAGCTGACAAAGGTGATGTATTAGTTCTAGCTCCAAATGATGGAACTGCTCGTTCAATCGCTGATACGTTTAAAGCTGATAAAGATGTATCTTCATATATTATTACTGGTCAAGATGCTGAAAAAGCTTCTGTACAATACATCATTGATGGCAAACAATCTATGACTGTTTTCAAAGATGTTCGTACTTTAGTTAAAGATGCAATCTCAACTGCAACTTCAATCTTAAAAAATGAAACACCTGATGCTTCAGGCGTTACAAACAATGGTAAAGCTGATATTAAAACAAAACAAACAGATATTATTGTTGTTGATCAAAGCACAGTGAAGAAAGACTTAGTTGATTCTGGATACTATAGTGCTTCAGACTTCACTGGATTGAAGTAATTAATATAAGAAACAATTACAAAATAGTGATGGTCTAACCGTCACTATTTTGTTAATTATTCAATTTAATAAAGACTCAAGTAGATGGCAAATTCGGGAGACGGATCATATGAGTGAATATATTTTGGAGATGAGAAATATCTCAAAAGAGTTTCCAGGCGTTAAAGCATTAAGCGATGTTAACTTCAAAGTTAAAAAAGGTGAAATACATTGCTTAGTTGGTGAAAATGGTGCTGGAAAATCAACTTTAATGAAAGTATTAAGTGGTATTTATCCTTTTGGAACATATACAGGTGATATTGTTTTTGGAGACGAAGTTCAAAAGTTTTCAAAAATAAGTGATAGTGAAAAAAAGGGAATTGGAATTATCTATCAGGAATTATCTCTTTTTCCAGAGTTGTCCGTTTACGAAAATATTTTTATCGGACATGAAATTAAAAAGGGAATTACTGTAGATTTCAATGAAACGATTGTAAAAGCAATCGAAATGCTAAAAAAAGTAAAATTGGATGTAAATCCAGACGTGCAAATAAAAGAATTAGGTGTAGGGAAACAGCAACTTGTTGAGATCGCTAAAGCACTTTGTAAAGATGTTAAATTGCTTATTCTTGACGAACCTACTGCAGCTTTAAATGAAGATGATAGTGAAAATCTACTTTTCTTAATGGAAGAGTTAAAAAATCAAGGCATTTCTTGTATTATGATTTCGCATAAGCTTAAAGAAGTAATTGCTATTGCCGATACTGTTACAGTACTTCGCGATGGGAAAACAATTTGTTCTTTAAATAAAGAAGAAATCACCGAAAACACAATTATTAAACATATGGTTGGTCGTGAGATTGACGATATTTATCCGAAACGTCCAAACCAGAAGTTTGGTGAAGTTTCATTAGAATTAAAAGACTGGAATGTATACGATCCAAAATTAGGTCGAAAGATTCTTCATGATATCAATCTAAATGTTCGAAAAGGTGAAATTATCGGGATTGCTGGATTGATG
This sequence comes from Gottfriedia sp. NPDC056225, assembly GCF_042267765.1. NCBI lineage: Bacteria > Bacillati > Bacillota > Bacilli > Caryophanales > Bacillaceae > Gottfriedia > Gottfriedia sp. NPDC056225. The sequence goes on from NZ_JBHJTJ010000013.1 coordinate 60,822, forward strand.
GGGTCTGGACGAACAGAATTAGCGAAAAGTATTTTTGGAAATCCAACAAACTTCAAACTTGATGGTTCTGTATTAGTAAAAGGTGAAGTGAAGCGCTTTAAACATCCAAAAGATGCAATAAAATCTGGTATTGCCTATGTAACAGAGGATCGTAAAGGCGATGGATTAATCCTTGAACAAGATATTAAAAACAATATTTCCATTACAAATTTATTCGAAATTTCCAAATCAAGTGTGATTAATCAACATGAAGAAATTGTCGTTGCAAATGATTACTTAAATAAGCTAAACATTAAAGCTCCTTCAATCACTTCAATCGTTGGGAAATTAAGTGGTGGTAATCAGCAAAAAGTATCATTGAGTAAATGGCTATTTACAAATCCGAATGTACTTATTCTAGATGAACCAACACGTGGAATAGACGTAGGTGCAAAATTTGAAATCTATAGCTTTATGAATCTACTGGTTGAACAAGGCATGAGCATTGTCATGATTTCCTCTGAACTTCCAGAAGTCCTTGGTATGAGTGACCGAATTTATGTTATGGCAGAAGGTAAAATAACCGGGGAATTATCAAGAGAAGAAGCAACTCAAGAGAGCGTTATGGCTCTAGCTACCGTTTAAGAGAGGTTGAATAAAATGAACTTTTTTCAAGAAGCAGGCATGTTATTAAGAAAAAACATCCGTGAATATGGAATGTATATTGCTCTTGCAGTAATAATGTTAGTATTTACTTTAAATACAGATGGACTATTTATGTCATCTCGTAACTTAAGTGATTTAATTAATATGACAGGTTATGTTGCAGTCCTTGCTGTAGGTATGACACTAGTAATCGTCATCCGTCATATTGACCTTTCAGTTGGATTCGTTGCAGGTTTTCTAGGAGCAGTAGTTGCTCTATTTCTAACACACGGTTTGCCAGTGTGGATCTCAATAATTGCAGTTCTAGTATTTGGTGCTGTTATTGGTTTAATTAATGGATTCTTTGTTGCTAATTTAGGAATTCCATCATTCGTAGTTTCACTAGCGGGAATGTTAATATTCAAGGGACTGCTACTAATGTCTCTTGTTAAAACTGGTACGATCATCGTAGCTAACGAAAGCTTTAAAGCGATTGGAAATGGCTATATTCCTAGTTTAGGAGATTTGAATGGCTTACACTTATCAACACTATTAATTGGTGCGATCTCTATTATTCTTTTCATATGGAGTGACTTTAAAAAGCGAAGTGTAAACATAAAATATGGTTTTGAAGTACTTTCAATGCCAATGCAAATCATCAAATTATTATTTATTTCCGGTATCATTGGTTACATTTCCTATATTCTTGCAGGCTATCAAGGAATTTCTTGGACTGCTGTCATCATGCTTATTGTTGTAGCAGTTTATCATTTTATTACAACAAGAACTCCTTTAGGACGTCACATCTATGCAGTTGGTGGGAACCCTGAAGCTGCACAGCTAAGTGGTATTAGCGTAAAGAAAATCACTTACATCGTATTTGGTTCAATGAGTATGCTTGCGGCATTATCAGGCGTATTATTTACAGCTCGACTTGCATCTGCTTCTCCCCAGGCAGGTACAATGTTTGAGTTAGACGCAATTGCTGCTGCTTATGTAGGTGGTGTTTCTGCTGCAGGTGGTGTTGGTAAAGTAACAGGTACAATCATTGGTGCATTCGTTATGGCTTCATTAACAAGCGGTATGAACTTAATGGGTATCGATATTTCATACCAATACGTCATCCGAGGCGCAGTTCTTGTTCTTGCAGTAGTTTTTGACGTAATGACACGTAATAAAGGGAAATAATGATGAAAAACAGAAACGGTCTATGGCTTGTTTCTGTTTTTTTATTTTTGGCTCTGTTAAATTTAATGTTGATTTTGAGTTGGAAAAATGTTGAGTAATTAGACAACAGTTTAGGAACTGTTACTGGACTAAAGCATGCTTTAGTTGAATACTTTTTTTGATTTAGACTCTATACTTTCCACTAAATCCTCTATTGTACCGAAGTATTTTTCGACTTCGGGCAAATGGTAAAATGTACTCGTAGTTTCAAAGTTATCTACTTCTTTGTTTGGTGAATATAAATAGACTTTTTTGCCACTTCCAAGAGCGATACCTAATTCAATATGGCTTCCTTTTCCTGCTGGAAACAAAACAACTACAAAATCAGCTTTAATTACAGCTTCCTTCTCTTCTTGACCTATTACTTTTAGTTCTTCAAGTGTTGCAACGTTCTCATTTGTGGTCCAATCATATGTATTAATGAATCCTTTTTCTATTAAAATTTTACTAACATACCTAACCAATTCAATATTTTTAAGACTTGATGCAATATAAAACTTCATTATTTCCCCTCCTTTTTATTCTAAATTTTATAATAAATTTGAATAACTCTCATTAAACTAATCTGTCATTTTGTTGAATAAAAAAAGCGATCTTCTTATTGAAGAATCGCATGCGTTAGTTGGACAGCCAGTAAAATAATAATGAAACTATTATGCTTGGAAATCCTATTAAAGCTAACCTTATAGTTGTTTCAAGTCGTTGACGTCTATCTTCTTTTGATTCAGATGAATAATTTGCTCGCATTCGATCACCACTAACCAGTGAACCAGAAAATAACATTGATAACACAATAAACACAACTCCAGTTGCTCCTGTAATTAGTGATGCGTTATTAATTCCAAATATGAATAAAGAGAACAAAACTCCAATTATTGAAAGTATGATACCAAAATAGAAATATTTCATAGATTTCTCCTCTTCCAATTTAATCCATATATAATTTTATTCAATTTTTATTAATAAAGTCCTTTTCTTAATTAAACTAGACTGTCATTTAGCTACATAAGAATTTTAATAATCTACTCTAACAGAGCCTATTTTTTAAATTGGAATGTCTTATGCAAAGGGTGAATGAATAAGGAAAAGAGGAAAAATAATTGTTTTCTAGAATAGTTAAGAAACAAATATATTGTTAAATTTTGTAAAATGGAGTGGAGTATATGAAAAGCAATTCAGCAATTATAGGAGCATCAATTATTATTGGGTGTGCGATTTTAGGATTTTTCATACAGTTGACATTTTCAAATAATAAAAACGAACCATCCAAAATTTCGAAAGAATACAAATTTGAAATGATTCCAGTTAACGATAATAATGTGATTATTTTCAACAAAGAAACCGGAGAATATTGGAGAAAGTTTTTACCAAATAATGAAGGACCTACAAATTGGGAAAAAGAAAAGTCCCCGATTACAAAATAGTTTTTGCTATGGTTGGAAAAGGAGTAAAGCAATATGTTCTTTGGGAAAGTATTACTTACAATTGGAACAATATTATTCATTTTAGCATTACCTGTGGCTTACTTTATTGGAGGCATGTCAACAGATGATCCAAATGCTCCATGGTGGGCTTTTTGGGCTGGTTTCTTTTTTATTGAAGGAATACCAATATTAATCATCTTAAGTAGTCTAGTAATCATAAAGATTGTTAAGCGTGATGAGAAGAAATATAAGGAATCTCAATTGAAAGAGAAATAGTTGTATAGATAGAATATAGGTTCACTAAGAATGTCTAATTAGGCATTCTTTTTTTATTTCAAAACAATTTTTTAATTTTAAATTTTAATTATTTGAATATCAAAATATAAAAGCATGAGCTTCCTCCTTCACCTAATATAATAGAATATCTTTCGATTAATCCTTCTTGAATGGAGTTGGTTTTATGGTTGAAGTTAAAGGGTTGTCTTCTTATTCACCTTTAGGGCATTTGAATGAATTTCGGAAAGATCCTCTACGGTTTTTAATTGATCTTTATACAAACCATGAAACGATTGTTTCTTTTCGATTTGCTCATCGTAAAATGAATTTACTATTAGATCCAGATCTCATAAGAGAAGTATTAGTAACGAAACAAAATTCCTTTCATAAATCAAAGCCATTTCAGGAGATGAAAACCTTACTTGGAGAGGGTTTATTAACAAGTGAGGATGAAGTACATATGCGCCAGCGTCGTTTAATTCAACCGTCGTTTACGAAGCAGCACATACAATCCTATGCAGAGGATATGGCGATGATCACCGAGGAGTTTATTCGTTATTGGAATGACGGAGAAGACCGTCTAATTAGTAGAGATATGATGGAGCTTACATTAGCGATTATTGCTAAAACGATGTTTAGTATGGATATGAAACAAGGGCATGATCGAGTTGGGCGGCATTTCGATATTATTATGGATATAGCAACGAAGAGAATCCGGTCTGTATTAAAAACGCCTCTCTTGTTGAACACACCAAAAAATAAATCCTTAACGGAGGCTATTAAAGCGATTGATAAGGTCCTATATGAAATTATTGAAAAAAGAAATAACTCGGATACTAAGGATGATTTACTTGGACTGTTAATGCGAGCAAGAGACGAAGAGTCAAAACAGGGAATGACTAATCAACAATTAAGAGATGAAGCAATGACAATATTCCTAGCAGGTCATGAAACAACAGCAAATGCATTATCATGGTGTCTTTATCTATTAACTCAGCATTCTGATAAAGCTAAATTATTATATGAGGAAGTAGATCGTGTTCTTGGAAAAAGACGTGTAAATTATCATTCGATGAAAGATTTGATTTATACACAGCAAATTATTTGGGAAAGTATGCGTCTTTATCCTCCTGCATGGCTTATAAGTAGGAAAGCAGTAGAGGATGTTAGTATTGGAGATTACAGAATTCATAAAGGGGAAACCGTTATGATGAGCTCATATATTATGCAACATTCCGATAAGTATTTCCAAAATGCAGGGGAGTTTATCCCAGAGCGCTTTAAAAATGGAAAGGTAGAAGGAGTGCCTGAGTTTGCGTACTTCCCTTTTGGTGGCGGACCACGTGTTTGTATCGGGAATCATTTTGCAATAATGGAAGCAACTTTAGTATTAGCAACCATTGTGCAGCATTTTTCTATTGAATTAGCACCAAATCATCATAAGGTAGAGACAGAACCGCTTATTACACTTCGCCCGAAAAATGGACTTCGAATGATTGTAAAAAAGAGAAAATAAGCAGACTAAAGTACCTATAGTCATGTAAGTGTCCTTTCCTAGGTTTTTTCATAGAATATAACATTCTCTATACAGTATTTTTGGAAGGGGTTATATTACTTGGAAAAGACAAGACTTACTGGTAGGATTGTTACACCTGATGATGCGGAATATGAACAAGCCAGAACAAACAATACTTTAAACAATCCAAAATTTCCTAAAATAATCGTATTTTGTCAAAAGAAACGTGATGTATTGAATGCTTTAAATTGGGCGAAGGAAAATAATATGCCATTTAGAGTTAGAAGCGGCAGGCATAGCTTTGAAAACTTTTCCCTCGTAAATGGTGGGCTTGTAATAGATGTTAGCGAAATGAATACTGTTACTGTTGATTGTAAAAATATGACCGCTAAAATACAGGCTGGGGCTAATTTAGGGAAAGTTTATAATGTACTATGGGAAAACGGTACGACAATTCCAGCAGGAACAGAAAGCAGTGTGGGGGTTGTCGGTCTTTCGCTTGGCGGGGGCATTGGAATGCTGTCACGATTGTATGGACTTACATGTGATAATTTGCTTGAAGTAGAATTAGTTGTATCGAATGGCAAGGGAAAAGCTAAAATCATTAAGGCAAATAAGAAACAAAATAGTGATCTATTTTGGGCTTGCCGTGGCGGTGGTGGAGGGAATTTTGGCATCGTAACGTCGCTTAAATATAAAGTTCATCCAATTTCAAATGTATCCATTTTCTCAATAATATGGGAGTGGAATGACTTCGAAGCTGCTTTTGATGCATGGCAAAAATTTGCAACAAACACTGATAGCAGACTAACTTCAGAAATTGAACTAAGATCTAAACAAGCAAATCAAATTATTGCTCAAGGTGAATTTGTAGGGCCGGCTGCGAAATTAAGAGAACTACTCCGACCGCTAACGGAAACCGGCACACCTATAAATGTGGAAATAAAGGAAGTTCCTTATATTGAAGCTGTTCATTTCTTTGACGAACCAATTGGTAACATTCCTACTTACAAAAAGAGATCTGGATCCTTTATTAATGAAATACTTCCAAAAAGAGCAATTTTAATTATGAAAAGTTTTCTTGAAAATACACCAAATGAAACAACCGCCATTTGGCAACAATCTCTTGGGGGAGAAGTAAAACGCATTAAACCAGATGAAACAGCCTACTATTACAGGGATGCCATTATCGTTCAAGAGTATTATTCTAGATGGAAAAGGCCTGAAGAGGAAGAAAATAGTATACGATGGGTAGAAGAGTTAAGGAGTACTTTATCAAAATACACTACTGGTGACTATGTGAATTGGCCTGATCGATTTATTAGAAACTGGCCAACTGCATATTATGGTGGAAATTTACAACGTCTTAGAATCGTGAAACGAGAATATGATCCATACAATCTATTTAATTTTCCACAAAGCATTCCACCGTTAAATTTTTGGTTTTGAACTGAACACATACGAATGAATAACCGACCGATTAGATTTCTTAATTTGGTCGGTTATTATTTATGACTAATTCTGTTTCTTATTTCCATTAATAAAAATTATATAATTCAATATTCCTGCTAAAAATAAGTACCCAAAACCGAATAGAACGATTTGATAGTTTTTATCTACATAACCAAGATAACAACACGCCAAAGTTATAGGTAAAACCATTATAATAATGCAAAACTTAAGCACAAAACTAGGATAATCCATATGTTTTTCACCTTACAAAAGTATTTTTTATTTTAATTAGTTTTTCTTATTTATCGTTAGTTATTCTTTTTTATACAAAAATGAAATTCTCTTTTATGACTTATACTAATTTAAGAAGTAAAACTATTAAATAGAGGGTGTCAAAATGAATGATAAACAAATTGTAGGTGAAAAGGCAGTAGAGTATGTAAAAGATGGTATGATCGTTGGTTTGGGTACGGGATCGACCGTTTTTTATACGATAAAAAAGCTAGGGCAATTAGTTAAAGACGGACTAAATATAAAGGGTATTGCAACCTCTGTTCAGACGGAAAAGTTTGCTAAAGAGGTTGGAATCCAACTCACAAGTTTTAGTGAAATTGAGCAAATTGATATTGCGATAGATGGGGCAGATGAAATTAATCCAGACTTGGAGCTTATTAAAGGAGGAGGAGGTGCGCTTTTAAGAGAGAAAATCATTGCGAAGGCAGCTAAAACATTTTTAGTAGTTGCCGATCCAAATAAGATGGTAGAGAAATTAGGTAAGTTCCGACTTCCGGTAGAAGTTATTCCATTTGGCATGGAAATGACTATGAAACAGATTAGAGCAATTGGTTTATGCCCTGAAATTCGTTTAAATGGAACGACACCGTTTATTACGGATAATGGAAACTATATTTTTGACTGCAATATACCTAATAACGTTCAATCTGAAATAATAGAAAGAGAGCTTAACTTAATACCTGGTGTGGTAGAAAATGGATTATTTGTTGGTATGACCGATCTTGTTATTACCTTGGACAAAGATAAGAATGTAATATTATTAAGTAAATAGTACATAGTAAATTTTTGCACTCAATGAAATGAAAAAGTATATACTTGCCCCTTCTTTCTATTTACCTAATAATAGGATTAAAAGAATAAATAGGAAGAGGGGGATTCTATGCAATTAAGAGTTTCAGCTGTTCAATATCATCTTCACACAATTAACTCCTTTGAAGAGTTTGAAAATCAAGTAGAGCATTATATTAAAACTGCAGAGGAATTTGAAGCGGATTTTATCATTTTTCCGGAATTTTTTACGACTCAGCTTATGTCTATTGGCAATGAAAAAGGTGAAGCGTTAACGATTCAAGATTTACCTAGCTTTACGGAGCTATATCGCTCTTTATTTATTAAGATGGCTAAACAATACAATGTCCATATTATTGGAGGAACTCATGTAATCCGTAAAGGGGATCGACTATTAAATGTTGCACATTTGTTTTATCCAGATGGTCGGATTGGTGAGCAGGCAAAGCTTCATATGACGCCAACTGAGGTTAATGAATGGAATATGAGCACTGGAGATGGCTTAGAGGTTTTCGAGACAGATAAGGGTACGGTTGCTATGCTAACTTGCTATGATATTGAGTTTCCGGAAATCGTTCGAATGGCAAAGGCAAAAGGTGCAGACGTTATTTTCTGTCCGTCCTGCACAGATGATCGTCATGGATTCCATCGAGTACGTTATACATGTCATGCAAGAGCAATCGAAAATCAAGTATATGTCGTCAATACGGGTACGGTCGGTTCACTTCCAACCGTTGATTTTATGCGTGCAAATTTTGGTCAGGCAGCAGTGATTACTCCTAATGATATTCCGTTTCCTCCCAAAGGCATTATGGTGGAAGGTGAAATTAATCAGGATATGATTGTGACAGCTGATCTTAATTTAGATTTATTATATAAAGTTCGTGAAAAAGGATCTGTTACAACATGGCGTGACAGACGAACAGATCTTTATCCAGATTGGTAATTTGAATAAGTTTACTCTTAAAGAGAAAAGAGGATTCAATATGTATCGAAAAGAATTTTTTGTTTTCGAACAAGATAAACCAGTCTCAGTAGTAATCCGAAATTATAATGAAAATGATTTTGCAGATTTAATTCGCATTCAACAAGAAAGCTTTCCACCGCCATTTCCATCAGAGTTATGGTGGAATGAAGAACAGCTAAAAAATCATGTGACTCTCTTTTCGCAAGGCGCGTTATGCATCGAAGTAAATGGTCAAATGGCTGGCTCCATGACTGGTTTGCGCGTCGATTTTAATCCTCAACAACCGGACCATTCATGGGAAGAGGTTACAGATAATGGCTATATTCGTACCCATAATCCGAATGGGAATACCTTATATGTTGTTGATATAGGCGTCAAACCAACTTACCGAAAATTGGGTTTAGGCAAGTGGCTAATGTTTGCAATGTATGAAGTTGTCGTTCACCTAGGTTTGGAAAGATTACTAGGTGGAGGAAGAATGCCAGGCTACCATAGAGTCGCAAATAATCTGTCACCAGAACAATATGTAGATGCTGTAGTTAAAGGTGATTTAAAAGATCCCGTGATTAGCTTTTTACTACGATGCGGTCGCATGCCTGTTAAGGTTGTAGCAAATTATCTAGAGGATAATGAATCATGTAATTATGGGACTCTAATGGAATGGAGAAATCCATTTATACATTCTAATTAAAAGGAGATTAAGAAAATGGAATATAGAAGAATTACGAATATTAATGACCCATTATTTAAACAAATGCATCAGTTAATGCAAGATGTATTCCCTCCAGAAGAAGTATTAGAATTTGATCTTTGGAAAGAGCCCTTGGAGGATCCAGGAATTCGTGTTTTTGTTGCAGTTCATGAAGATAAAGTTGTTGGCGCTACTGAATATCGCTATTATGAGGATTTTAATGTTGCCATGACTGATTTTACAATAATCGGACAAGCCGGTTTAGGAATCGGTCCATATTTAGCACAAAATAGATTAGTAGATTTACAAGCGTTAGCAGCTGAGAATAATAAGAAGTTATCTGGCATGTTTGCTGAAATATATAATCCTTATAAAGTAGAACACTATGAGTTTGGCGGCGTTAAACCAATGGACCCGTATGTAAGACGTGAAGTATTAGCTCACCTAGGCTATAAGCGACTAGATTTTGATTATGTTCACCCATCATGGAATAACGATGGTGAGGCTGTTACAGGACTTGATTTATGTTTCCTTCCGATGAACGACGAAACAAATGAACTGCCATCAAGCTTAATCGTAAAATTTCTGAAGCGTTATTACACAGTATTATCAAATAGACCAGATTCATGGTATTCAATGATTGAAAACTTAGAAAAAAAAGAAAAAACTGCATTAGTGTATTTCTAATAACATTTAGCCACCAAAAAAAGCTTTTCGATCAAGTCTATACATAGACATGTCGAGAAGCTTTTTTAATGCTCGATTTAGTAGACATTAATAAATGTCGAACAATGCTTTTATTGTAATCGTTAGTCTGACTGTTTTTGTTTTTCTTTTTCCTCTTTTTTATTATTCACTGAAGTAGTATAGGTTTTGTTTTTTTCGGAACCTTTTATTAGCTTATATATATAATCAGAAGTGAGTTTATAGCTATCTTCAATCTTTGTCGTTAAATAACTTGCTCGTTCAAATATTATAGAACGGATATTGTTGAGTTGGTGAGAGACTCTTTCCAGTAACGCCTCTTGTGTATCAAGTCGATCTAAAACCCCGTGTTGAAATTCTTCTTGCTGAAGTAAACTATGAGCCACTTCATTTTGTTTTTCGATTAACTGATTTAATTGTAAGGAAAGAGTTTGGTTATCAGATTCACTTTTTTCTAAACGTTTTGTTAAATCTGTATACGCTTTATTTAAACTAATCATTTGATCAATAAGCGTTTGTTTCTCTAGACTTTCATTTGCGTCTAATATTTGTAACCGTTGAATCATTGCGCTATCAAATTTTTCACGCTCATGGTTACTAACTATGAGACTATTTATTTGATTTATAACATGATTCCATTGGTTTGTTTGCAATTCTTCTAATTGTTCATAATGCGGCTTCAAATCAGAAATTGATTTTTCTAAGTTCATGTTATTCTTTTGTTGCTCTTCCATTAGTTCAGCTAAGTAATTATGCCGAACAAGCCCTTGATTTGCTGTTTGAATTTTTTCATTGTTTTTAAAGACATCTGGGTGTTCATTCTTATTAATAAATAATCCCACTACTATTTCTCCCTTTCTTTATTTTTTTCTAATATTTTATGTTCAGGAATAGATGGGGGAACTTGGGTTTATTTAGTTGGGCTAACGTGTAGTTAGAAAAATGCTTTTCTAGGAAGTATGAATTAAATAGTGGCCTGGCTATTTTTAAATTTAAATTTTAGTAAAAGAGTAACTGCCGATCAATATGAAGTGAGTATTTAAATTATTTTCATCTGAATCTCTTATTAAATTAATATGTTAAATACAAGGATAAAGACCTATCCTAATGACTTTATAACGATTTAAAAATGTTATCTGAAAATTAAGTTAATTTATATCACCAGCCTATTATCTTTGAATAGTATGATGTAAGGTGGTGATAATTTATGGATTTAGGTTTCGGACTTGCGGATTGGATGCTATATACTTTATGGGCAGTTATGGGATTATTGATTCTTGATTTTTTAGTAGCATTTATTCGTTCTTTCTGGAAAGGTTCATTCGATACTTCTTTTATACTAGGATATTTAAAAGATATTCTTTACTTTGTATTTCCATTGCAGTTTTTAATATCGATGTATGCACTTGATCCTTCTGGTTGGATTCTAATTACATTTTATTTTATCTGCGGAATCGCAGTTGTTATTAAGTATTTGAAAGATATTTTTAGTAAATTTCAATAAGCATGGAAAGCCCTCATAACAGAGGGCTTTCTTATTTTTAAAATATAGTTTTTACATACATAAATTTATAGGCACCAATGGGCTGAGAATTTCATAGGATATTCAAAAAATTCCCTAAAAGGAAGTCATGTCATGAAGAAATATCAATGGGTAAAATGGCGAAGAGTAATAATTTGGTTTGCAGTTATCGTTATTATTGGTGCTGTGCTTATACATGGTGGCCCAACTTACTGGAGTGTAGCATTATCGCTTGTTAGTATTTTATTTCAGCTAGTCTTAGCAATGCTGTTTATGATTATACAATTTGTAGCGCTTTTCTGGTTTCTTGCCCGGGGACGTACCTATTGGATATTGCCTGGTGAAACTGGTTCGACGTGGGATGATTATCGTGGAAACCCTGAGATTGTTGAAAATGCAAAACGAATCGTAACGCTATTAAAAGGTGTCAAAACATTTAAGGAGATGGGTGGAGAGGCAATCCGTGGATTGCTACTTTGTGGTCCTCCAGGTACAGGGAAATCCTATCTTGCTCAAGTAATTGCCAATGAAGCTCAAGTACCTTTTGCTTATGCTTCGGCACCAAGTTTTCAAAACATGTTCTTTGGCGTAGGGAATTTGAAGGTAATGGGAATATACAAAAAGGCTAGAAAGTTAGCTAATATTTACGGGGCGTGTATTATTTTTATAGATGAGGTAGACGCAATCGGAATGTCTCGTCAAGGCGGTGGAGGAGCAGGCGGCGCAGGAATGTTCGGTATGGGAATGGGATCCGGATTATTGAATGAGTTGTTATTACAAATGGACCCGCCAAATATTGATAATTCTAAAATCGCAAAATTGCTTCGCTCACTTGGGTTACGGAAAAAGAAAGCTGAGCGTCCGGCGGTTCTGACGATTGCAGCTACAAATTTACCTGATGTACTTGATCAAGCGCTACTTCGACCAGGGCGTTTTGACCGAAAACTTTGGGTAGATTCTCCAGATTATGACGGAAGAATCGATGTTTTCCAATATTATCTTAAAAAGGTGAAAAGTGATGATACTCTAACACCAGAGCGGGCTGCACTTGATACAATTGGCTATAGCCCTGCACAGATTAAACATATTGTGAATGAGTCTGTTGTAATCGCTCATCAGCGAGGCGCAGAGGTTACAAATTATACTGACTTCAGGGATGCAATGGAGACTTATGAGTGGGGACTTAAACAGCCACTTAGATCCATGAGTGAAGATGAGAAGAGTAATGTAGCTTATCATGAAGCGGGCCACGCAGTTGCTCAATATTTACTAAAACCACATGACCGAGTTTGGAAAGTAACGATCATTCGTAGAGGTGACGCTCTAGGCCTAGCAGCAACTAAACCAACAACCGAAAGATACAACCGAAGCGATAGCGAGATTCTCGCAGGTATCCAAGTTTGCTTAGCGGCTAGAGCAGTAGAAGAAGAATTTCTACACAAAAAATTAAACGGTGTTACTTCTGACCTGCAACAAGCTACACTTCTTGGTGGTGCATATTTAGGTTTAGTCGGTATGGGAGATGAACTTTTCAGCTGGAATGCATTAGGATCACAAGCAGAAGGTCTAAGAGCACTTCGACCTAAAATCAACCTTCTTCTAATGGATCAAATGAACCAAGTCAAAAAACTTGTAAAAGACCACTCTGAATTCGTACATTCAATTGCCCAAGAGCTTCTAAAAAGAGGAGACTTAACTGGTGAAGAAATTGAAGATATTTACGAAAGCTTATATGACCGCACTCGTCCTGAGCCTCCCATTGTAACGGTGGGGAGTTATTACGAGAAGAATATTCAAAGATTGTTAAAGGACTTTGATCAGTTACCTGAAAGCGAGTAAATTTGCGATTGGGGTCAGAGTGACTATATAAACAAGTGAACCCACAAGGTAATTAATTTCCTTGTGGATTTTTTACGTAATTTCTTAAATTGTGGAAAAGTGCTACATACCTAAGTACGATATCGACGAATTTTAGCGAACGATTAATAGTGAGTGGTGAGATCTAAATGAGTTCTGGCTATATATCAACAGAGAGTGGTGATTATCAAGGAGTTTTAGTCAGATATCAACAGAGGATGGTGTTAATCAAGGAATTTTAGTCAGATATCAACAGAGGATAGTGAGATATCAACGAGAATTAGCGATATATCAACGGATGATAGCGATATATCAACGAGATTTAGCAATATATCAACGAAGTTCACAACTTTATCAACAATGTTCACAGAGTGTTCGGCTTTTGAAGCACTAAATTGGTTTTAATTTAACAATCATAATGAGTTCTAGCGTTTTATGCACAAAACTTTGCGTTATGCACAAAATGCTTTATGAACGAACTACTGTGCTTTAATCACAAAGTGTCACCACCAAAAATAAAGGAATTCTCAATAGATAAACTGAATCAAAATAAAGTCCCCACAATTAAAAGTATCTTTTCAATCCCACGAGCATATTGATTAACAAATCTTAAATAGCATACTTGTCACAATAGACAGGAGAGTGAATAATGGACAGTCTTTCAAACAAGCTAGGAAACGCAAATACAATCGACGAAGTAATTAATCAATTAGATCAGATTATTTCTATGAGTAATCAAACAAAAAGTAAACTAGGATATTTTGCTTCTTTATATCGGATGGTAACCATTAAAGTAAAAGAAGGGATTTTAGCAGATCAATTTGAAGATGGTGCAAGAATGGAAAGTCTGGATGTGAATTTTGCAAATTTCTATTTAAAAGCACTCAAAAAATATTTAAATGGTGATGCTTGTAGCCTTAGCTGGCAGTTAGCGTTTCGACAAGCAGAGGGCCGTAAATCTATTTTGCTACAGAATTTATTGCTCGGTATTAACGCACATATTAATTTGGATTTAGGCGTAGCAGCTGCAATGGTATGCCGAAATACTGATATTTCATCTCTCTACAATGACTTTATGAATATAAATCGTATATTGGCATCTTTAGTGGACGAGGTAAGGGATGACATGGATCGAATATCGCCATGGATTGGTTTTTTAGACCGTGTTGATCCAAAGGCTTCTAAGGCGATTATAAACTTCAGCTTAGAGAAATCACGGAATTATGCTTGGGATTTTGCAAAAAAGCTTGCAGGAGCCAAAGAGGCAGAGTGGGAGGGGTTAATTAAATTACATGATAATGAAGTTGCATCGATTGGCAACATGGTAGCACAACCAAGTGGTTGGATGCTAAAGACTGGTTTGTGGGCAATTCGTTTGCGTGAATCTAAAAATATTGAAAGAAATTTAGATCTTTTAAATCATAATCGATTTGAAACTGCAACAACAGATGCTTTTCAATTGTAAGTTAAGGATTGTAATTTTTAGACCTTAATAGAAGAAATTTCGATTGCATTAATTGTATCGTTATTTAAAGCAATTAAGTAATCAGTACATATTAAAGGAGTGAATAAATTTGGAGGAACGTCAAAAAAGCTATGGACTTCTAGTTCGCCCAAGAGGATTAGTTGAAACGGATTTGCCTCACGATTGGTTTAAAAAGATGCGAGAGAACTCTCCTATTTCTTTTGATCCGGATCGAAATTGTTGGGATGTATTTTGCTATAAGGACGTCCAAATGGTCTTACAAAACTATAAGCAATTCAGCTCTAATAGAAATGGATCTTTTCCAACATTACTAAGCTTGGATCCTCCAACCCACCGAAGATATCGTAATATTGTAAGCCAAGCATTTACGCCTAGAGCAATTCAAGCACTTTCTCCAAGAATTAAAGCTCTTACAAATGAAATATTAGCATCACTAAAAGGAAAAAATGAGATTGATATTGTTGCGGATATTGCTTTTCCACTCCCAGTTATTGTCATTTCTGAAATGCTCGGAGTACCAAGTGAAGATCGCGAAAAATTTAAGGAATGGTCTAATATTGTAGTATCGGGTACTCAAACTCTCTCTTTTGATGAAATGAATGAGTTGAAGGCAAAACAAGGTAAAGCAATTCATGATTTACGAAACTATTTTTATCAAATAGTTGAAAAAAGGCGTGATGATCCTAAAAATGACTTAGTTTCTACTTTAATTGCTGCAGAAGTAGATGGTGAGAAATTATCAGTTGAAGAGCTATTAAGCTTCTGCTTCCTTCTACTCGTTGCAGGTAATGAAACCACTACAAATCTAATTGGTAATACAATGCTTACGTTGTTTGAGCATCCAAATGTACTGGATCAAGTATACAAAGATCATTCATTGGTAGCTGCTGTTATTGAAGAATCTCTTCGTTACCGTTCTCCTGTACATAGCATGAATCGTTTTGTCACCGAAGATATGAATTTTAATGGAATAAATCTTAAAAAAGGGCAAGAAGTTTTGGCATGGATCGGTTCAGCAAATAGAGACGAAACTGTATTTACGAGACCTGAGAACTTTGATGTTAATCGCTCTCCAAATAATTATCTATCATTTGGTTCAGGTGTGCACTTTTGTTTAGGATCGCAGCTTGCAAAACTAGAGGCGAAAATTAGTATTACAGAAATGCTAAAAACTTTACCAAATATGAAATTGGATAGAACGAGAGAGCTTACTATCATATCAAGTACATTTGTATATGGGTATAAAGAACTACCAGTTATTATAGGATAAATAGTAAAGACAATACTCGTTAACAAGAGTGTTGTCTTTACTATTTAAAAAATTAAACTTCTTCTGTTATATTATATAATTAGATAGATTTAGGATGAAAAGTTAACGATAGGTGATCAAATGATACATACATACTTAGGAGAGACAATTAGTTTTAATGTACTTTATAAAAAGAGGAAATCAATTGGTATTTATATAGACTCTTATGGGAATGTTGAGGTTCAAGCTCCTAAAGATACGCCAGACAAAAATGTCACTGAAGTATTAGAAATTAATTGGGAGTTGATTCTTCAGAAATCAAATGAAATGAAGGAGCGACTTCGAGGTCCAAAGGAAAGGGCATATGAATTCGGCGAGACATTTCTTTATTTAGGAAGCTCATATCCTATTCAGATTTCGCACGATGAAAGTATTCAGCAAGATCAAGTGGTTTTAAAAAAAGATTGTCTAAATATTATTGTAAAACAACTAGATGATGAGCGAATACAACAGGCACTTAAAAGGTTTTATTATCAGCAGTGTAAAGCAATCGTTGAAAAGAGTATCAAAAAGTATCAAAGTAATTTTAAAGTAAAACCTTCTTCGATTCGTATTACTGATAGTAAAACGAACTGGGGGACTTGTGATTCAAAAAGGCAATTAACGTTTAATTGGAAGCTAGCTATGGCTCCACAACAAGTAATTGACTACGTAGTCGTTCATGAAATGTGCCATCTCATTCATCTGAATCACGATCGTTCATTTTGGAGACTAGTAGGTAAAATAATACCTGATTATAAGGAAAGAGAAAATTGGCTAGCATTATCTAGTTGGAAAATGACTGTATAGTAGTAGTTCAAATTTCTTATTTAAAATGGGACGACTTTTGTCGTCCCATTTTTTTAAGAGTCTGCCAACCATCTTATCAACAAAAAATCCGATATATCAACAAAAATCAGTACTATATCAACAAAAACCAATACTTTATCAACAAAGTTCACAGCTTTATCAATAAAGTACACAAAGTGTTCGCCATTTCCAAATAACAACTAGATTCAACCATTTTCTTTATTTCTTATATAAAAAGTCAGCTAATTCCTTACTTTTTAGTCTTCTATTTTTACGGATTTTAGCGCGTTCTTCTCCGCCTTTGTATAAGAATTTTTCTTCCTCAGTTTCCGGAATAATTTGTGGAACTTTAATTAAACTTCCGTCTTGATCCAAGGCAACAAAAGTTAAAAAGGCAGTTGCTGCAATTTTTTCTTCACCTGTTTTTAAGTTTTCTGCAGTTACTTTAACGAAAACTTCGAATGATGAGGTACCAGTCCAAGTTACATAACTTTCGAATGCTACAGAATCTTTCATCGTGATCGGGTGAAGAAAATCTACTGAATCTGTAGAAGCAGTTACAATTGATGATCTACAGAATTTCATTGCGGAAATACTCCCGATTATATCTAAGTCATTCATCAGTTTTCCACCGAACAAAGTATTATGACTATTTACATCATTTGGTAAAACTAAATTTGTTCTAATGACTCTTGTTTCTTTACAAGTTACCATATGTTTTTCCCCATTCTTTAATTTTCTATAAATTGTACACTATTTATTGGAGAAATTATCAAACTTTATTTAAAAAAATACAATTATGGTCTTCCTACTGCAGGATGCTTATTAAGCCTCAATTCTTATAGATGCTATTTAACAGCACTTAGTTAAAAGTAAATTTGTCAATGAAATTTGTGGGAAAATGTGCAAATTTAAATAAGTTTATTTGGGTCGTTTACATTGACTTTTACTTCTTAAGTCGGTATATTTATATCTTGTTGAGACGGGATAAATACTACATATGGGTGTTATGATGAAAGTGAACACCTATATATCGATATATGGTAAAATCGATATAATCTATACGAGGAGGAACAGGTGATGATAAATACAATAATTGATGCTGAATTACCTGCGAATATACAGAAATTAAACAAAGACATAATGCATTTTCCAATGATTACACCAATTAATCCTGAAATGCATAAAACGACATTTAAAGGTGTATCTAGAACGGTTATGTTAGATCGATATGCATTTAAAGATATTAAGCTTAAAACTTTAGGAGTAGGTGACCTAGTTGTTTTAACATATAAGGATGATCCAAAGTTTCCTCGTCGTGGATATGGTGAAGTAATTGCAATCGACTATAATGATGAAGAAGTAACTGTTCAGTTAGATTCTCAATTTGAGGATGGGGCAATGATTACAGTTGCATTTAATAAAGTCGACAAGCCACTTGAAATCTTCTATGAACAAATTGCAGACCGTGTAGCACGTGGACTTGCATCTGCAGAAACTCCAGAAAAATTCTCCGAAGTAAAAGATATGTTTTATGAAATTTTAGCGAACAAAACATTTGTACCAGCGGGACGTGTGTTGGCTGGTGCGGGAACAGGGGCTTCAACTACATTTTTTAACTGTTATGTTATGCCTCATATTCACGATTCTCGCGATGGGATTGGTGAACACCGTAAGAAAGTAATGGAAATTATGTCACGTGGTGGTGGCGTAGGGACGAACGGATCAACTTTACGTCCAAGAGATACAATTGTATATAGTGTGAACGGACGATCAAGTGGATCAGTATCTTGGCTACACGATTTATCTGAACTAACAAACTTAGTCATTCAAGGTGGTTCAAGACGTGGGGCACAAATGATTATGATGAATGTAAATCATCCTGATATCGTAGAATTCATCGTATCGAAAAACCAAAATCCAAAGGTTTTACGTTATATAGCACAAACAACAAAATCGAAATTAATTCGTGAAGAAGTAGAGCGCAAATTAAAGTTTGAGCCAATTAGTACAACTGAAAAGGCTGCTTTTGAAGCTTTAATTCAACTTGCAACAAATGACGGAAAGCTGGATACACCTGAAGTAGAGCAAGCAAAAGAACTTCTTAAAGATGGCGGTAAATATTCAGTTCATAATCCTGAGTTTTTAACTGGTGCAAATATATCAGTTTGTTTAACAGATGATTTTATGAAAGCAGTTGAAAATGACGGGGAATACAAGCTTCAATTCCCGGATTTAGAAAACTATGACGATGAAATGCGTTTAATTTATGATCAAGAATGGCAGGAATGTGGAGATGTACGTGAATGGGCAGCGCGTGGATACGGTGTAAGAACATACAACACTATAAAAGCAAAAGAGCTTTGGGATTTAATTAATGTGTGTGCTACTTATTCAGCTGAGCCTGGTATCTTCTTCTTAGATAATGCAAACAAAATGACAAATGCTGTATCGTATGGTCAAAAAGTAGTTGCAACAAACCCTTGTGGAGAGCAACCACTAGCTCCATACTCGGTTTGTAATTTAGCAGCAGTTAACTTAGCGGAAATGACTGAAAATGGTAAAGTTAACTGGGAAAAGTTAAAACGAACTGTTCAAATCGGGACGAGAATGCAAGATAACGTAATTGATGCTACTCCGTATTTCTTAGAAGAGAACACGAAGCAAGCAAAAGGAGAACGACGTATTGGATTAGGTGTAATGGGATTACATGATTTACTAATCCGTTGTGGTCTTGTGTATGGTTCAGAAGCTGGAAACAAGCTAGTGGATCAACTTTTTGAAGCAATTGCTACTGCTACTTATGAAACTTCAATTGAGTTAGCGAAAGAAAAAGGTGAATTTCCTTTCTTATCAACATTTGAAGATGGAAGAGAACGTTTTATTAACTCAGGATATATGAAAAAAATGCCTGAGGAAATTCGTGAAGCTGTATTAGAAAATGGTATTCGTAACTCCCACTTATTAACAATCGCTCCTACTGGAAGCACTGGAACGATGATGAATGTTAGTACAGGGCTTGAACCTTATTTTAATTTCGTATACTTCCGTTCAGGCCGTCTAGGTAAATTCATACCAGTTGTAGCAGATATCGCGTTAGAGTGGTTAGAATCTAATGGTTATGAAGTAACGGAAGAAAATGTTTATGAGATGATTGAACATTTACCAGAACAATTTGTTGGAACGATGGATCTTTCTCCAGAAGCTCATGCAGATGTTCAATGTATTATCCAAAGATGGATCGATTCTTCAATCAGCAAAACGGTTAATGCTCCTAAAGGTTATACTGTTGAACAAGTAGCGAAAGTGTATGAAAGATTGCATAAAGGTGGTGCGAAAGGCGGAACGGTTTATGTAGATGGTTCTCGTGACGCTCAAGTGCTATCACTAACAAATGAAGAAAATGATTTTACAACTGTAGAACTAGAAGCAGTTGAAAATGTTGATACGCAAAATAATCAAGATCAAATTTCTCCAACGAAAACAGGTAATATAGGTGTAGAAAACGGAGACACTTGTCCAATCTGCTTGGTTGGTACTGTAGTTGAACATGGTGGTTGCAATACATGTGATAACTGTCAAGTACAGCTAAAGTGTGGAATATAAGTTATGGAAAAAGAAGCCAATTGAGGCTTCTTTTTTTCATACTTTTTTACTCAGTGAATAGATTGAATTGTATGGTAGAGACTAAATTGAGATATAGATTGTGAAGCAAAATCATAGTCAATCTATGGTTTTTTTGATATATGTAGAGAGAATATATTGAAGAAAAATATGGAAAAGGGGGATTAGATGACACAGGGAAATGGCGCAGGATGGAATTTTGATAATAGTTATTCAAAGCTACCAGAATTCTTTTTTGCTATTCAAGACTTAAATCCAGTCAGTTCACCAGAATTAGTTGTTTTAAATAAGCCATTAGCAGAATCTCTTGGTTTAGATGTTCAAGCACTTCAAAACGAAGAAAGTATAAATGTTTTTGCTGGGAATCAAATTCCAGAAGGTGGATTACCGCTTGCTCAAGCATACGCAGGTCATCAGTTTGCTCATTTTAATATGCTTGGGGACGGAAGAGCATTATTGTTAGGCGAACAGATTACTCCAAATAATGAGCGATATGATGTACAACTTAAAGGGTCAGGTAGAACGCCTTATTCAAGAGGTGGAGATGGTCGTGCAGCACTTGGGCCGATGCTAAGGGAATATATAATTAGTGAGGCAATGCACGCCTTAGGGATTCCTACAACACGGAGCCTAGCCGTAATAACGACAGGTGAGCAGATTCAACGTGATACTAGACTACCAGGTGCAATCATGACTCGGATTGCTGCTAGTCATATTCGTGTAGGTACGTTCCAGTATGTTTCAAGATGGGGCAGTGTAAATGAGTTAAAAGATCTTGCTGATTATACGATAAAAAGGCATTATCCAGAAATAAAAAGTGATGGTCCGAATCGTTATCTTTTATTGCTAAAGGGAGTTATTAAAAGGCAAGTTTCATTAATTATCAAATGGCAAATGGTTGGGTTTATTCATGGAGTAATGAACACTGACAATATGACAATTAGTGGAGAAACAATTGACTATGGTCCATGCGCATTCATGGATACGTATGATCCTGCAACAGTTTTTAGTTCAATTGATCTCCGTGGTCGATACGCATATGGTAATCAACCAAAAATGGCAGGTTGGAATTTGGCGCGTTTTGCTGAAACAGTTTTACCTTTATTGCATGATGACCAAGAAAAGGCGCTAGAAATAGCACAAGATGCAATTTCTGAATATCCTATTGCTTATGTTGATAATTGGGTAGCTGGAATGAGGAAAAAAATAGGATTATTTAATGAAGAGGAACAAGATAAATCATTAATTGATGAATTACTTGAAATAATGGAAAAGAATAAAGCGGATTATACGAATACGTTCAGAGCATTATCATATGGGCAGCAAGATGAACCGTTGTTCGAAACTACTGAATATAAAAAATGGGAAAACCAGTGGCAAAAGAGACTAAATAGACAATCAGAATCAAAAGAAGAATCTCTTCAACTGATGAAAGACAACAACCCTACGGTCATTCCGAGAAACCATCGAGTAGAAGAAGCATTAGAAGCAGCGACTAAAGACGGAGATTATAGTGTAATGGAGAAGTTGATTAAAGTACTTTCTAATCCATTTGTTAAGTCTAAAGAACAAGTAAATTATTGTTCACTTCCACCTGATCCGGATCGTCCTTATCAAACTTACTGTGGAACTTGATTAAACTTTACTATATAAAAGTGCTACCCTTAATTTGGAGGTAGCATTTTTTTATAATCATTTAAGAATTTGAGCATACATTTTGAATATATCTCTAAAATTTACTATATTGGTAAAAGTATATTAAAAGTTTTCGGATTCATAAAATTAGAGGGGAAGCATTTCCCTCTTTTTATTTTTAATCGATAGGCTAAAGAGAAAGAAGTGGAGAAGTTGAAGAAGCAACAAATTTACATCATTTTATTTTGTATTATGGTGGTATGGGGATTTAATGTTATTGCTACAAAAGTTCTAGTAGAAAACTTTATGCCTGTTACGATGACAGCAATTCGCGTATTTACTGCTGGGGTAAGTGTTTTTATTATTTTATTTTTAATTAAAAAAGTTCGACTACTTACTAAGAGGGAATTTGGGTATGTATTTCCTGCGATGTTATTAAATGTAGTCGCACATCATTATTTTTTATCGATTGGTCTTTCTCAAACTTCAGCATCAAACGGGGGCCTAATACTCGGGATGGGGCCACTTTTAACAGCCTTACTGTCAGTTTTCTTTTTAGGTAGTGTAATGACCTTTGTTAGAATTTTAGGCGTTTTATTTGGATTTGCAGGAGTTGCTTTTATTGTCTTCCAAAGTGGTGGCGGATTTCATGGAGTGTCACATGGAGATTTTTATGTGTTTTTAGCAATTTTAGCTCAAGCTTCAAGTTTCGTGTTAATTAAAAAAGCTTCTAAAACTTTAGACCCAAGATTAATGACTGGATACATGCTAGTAATGGGATCAATCATTTTATTTGGAATCAGTCAAATACTTGAGCCAGATGGATTGGCAAGTATGGTACATCATTCTGCTGGAATTTGGGCGGTATTTTTTGCATCTGCAGTTGTTGCTACAGCTATGGGGCATATGCTATATAATTTTGCACTTGGCAAGGTTGGTACAACAGAGGCAGCAATATTTTTAAATCTAAATCCGTTTTTTTCTCTAATTGGAGCGGTACTATTTTTAGGAGAAAAAATCGTTTTAACACAAGTAGTCGGCTTTATTTTAATTTTAATCGGTGTGCTGTTCGGTTCAGGGGTTTACGAAGATCTATCACGTAAAATTAAAAGGGATAATCAATTTCAAGCTTAATTCAATATGATTACTTAAGACAATTTACCTAAAGGTGATTGTCTTTTTTATTTTGTCTAAGAAAATGAAATTTAATCTTTACATTTCATGAAAAAAAACTTGCTATTTAGGGCATATTAAAGAGTATTCATACTATTTGGAAGGACCTCTTGATTATGACAACAATCGATCCTAGAACTCACTCGTTAAATTCAGAAATAAATGAATCAGAAATTCCTAGTTGGTTTTTAAAACTAAATAAGCTTAAAGCTAATTTTAATCATATTGAAAATGAATCGCAGTTTTATGAACAGTTTTTAACCTTCTTAACTAATGAAGAAACAGCGCTAGAGCTACAATATAAAAATTTAAAGCATATTGAAAAATTGGAGAGAGAAATCCAATTATTAGAAGAGCGTTATTCGAAAGTAATGCAATCAAAGCTTGGTAAAATAATTCGATTTTATTGGAAGTTAAAAAGATGGGCTATAAGAAAGATAAAAGGTAGGTGAGTTATTTTTGAACAAGTTTGAAATTCAACAAAGACTAGAAGAAATTGAAAAAATGAAAATCGAAATATACCAACGAATGAAGAAAGAAATCCCTGAGGACTCTAACTTTTCAAAATATCATTTCAAAAAGCTAGTAAATGGTATTAGCGTAATTGTCCCAACATATAAAGGCGAAAAGGTTATAACTAAGTGCATTGAATCATTAAAAGAACAAACCCTTTCATCAAAATATTTCGAAGTCATCTTTATTATTAACGGAGAAAAGGATCAAACGGAAGAGATTTTGATGCAATTTATAAAAGAGCAAAGTATAAATCACTTCAAAGTTCTTTATTCAGAAGCAGCTAGTGTTTCGGCGGCAAGAAATATGGGGATTCAAGAAGCATCTAAAAAATATATTACTTTCTTAGATGATGACGATTATATTTCTACTAATTATCTTGAGAAACTGTTTAATCACGCTGATGAAGATTCAGTAGTTATTTCACAAGTTGTCGATGTGGATCTAAATGGAAACATGAATCCCAATAACCCAATTAACTCCCAAATTAAAAAAGCGTTGGATAATAAACTTTATACTTATAATGACTTGAATAGTGTTTTAACAATGAACGCTTGTAAACTAATACCAACAAAGAATGTAAAAACCCAGCACTATTCTGTCGGATTAAAAAGTGGAGAAGATGTAGTATTTTTTACTAAATTATTTGCTTCACATTACTTTCATCTTAAAGTTGTGCCATTAGAAGAGCATGCAATTTATTATCGAGTTTTAAGAGATAACTCGGTTTCTAGACGTGAAAATTCATTTGAGTTTAATGTAATAGAGCGTCTTCAAGTAATGAAACATCTTGATGTTTTACTTGGAGAAACAAATAGTCCTACAATTCAACAATTCATTAAAGGGAAGATACACGCTCAATATGGATTTATAGATCGGTATATAAATAATAGCAATGAATTGAGAGAAAAAGTAACTGAAGAAGTAAATAAACATCGTTTTGTCTATTTCCCTTATTTTAGGCTATACAATGGTGAGGCACGTTCTTTAATAATTTCTTATTGTTTTCCACCTTATGTTGATACAAGTGGAACTGTGATGGCTAAACGTATTATCGAAAATAATGAAGTAGTGGACGTCATTTATAATGATATGTCAAAGGTAAGAGAAACTGATTATCGTCAAAATGCAATGGTGGATGGGTTTATTCTTAATAGAATGGAAATTTCATCTGCTAGTAGTTTTAAACAATGGAAATCAATGAAAGATTTTATAAAAAAATCTCTAAAGGAAATTAAATTTAAAGAAAAAAAAAATGGTACATATCATAAAGTTTATAGCCGAGCACTCTGGCCAGCTTCACACTTTTTGGCATTTGAATATAAACTAAAAAATCCAAAAGTAAGATGGATTGCGGAGTTCTCAGATCCAATCCTTTTGGATATTCAAGGAAATGAGCGTAAGTCTGCAATTATTGATTTAGGATTTTATAAAAAGGTTAATGCCCTTTTAAAGAAAAATAAATTCCCACTAGCGTTTAATAATAATATGTTTTTTTGGTGTGAATATATTGCTTATGCATTTGCAGATGAAATTGTGTTTACAAATGAAAATCAGATGAAGTACATGTCCGAAATGTTCCCGTTGCAAGAAATGAAAGAAGTCATTTTAAATAAAGCAAAAATTTGTAATCAACCGACATTACCGGAGCAATATTATCATGTTAAGGCAAGTAAATATGGAATTGATCCAAGTAAAGTAAACCTAGGGTATTTTGGTACATTTTATCAAACGAGAAAATTAAATGAATTAATAGAAGGGCTTAAAATAACGAAGCCTGAATTAAGAGATAAAATTAAACTTCATATTTTTACTTCTGATCCAAAGGCTCTAGCAAATGAATTATCAGGAGAGACAATTGAACAAAATATTAAAGTTAATCCGTACGTTAACTTTTTAGAGTTTTTGAATTTTACTACGAAATTTGATTGTCTAGTTGTAAACGATGCATTCACGAAAGATTATAAAGATATTAATCCTTATTTACCGTCGAAATTGAGCGATTATAAAGGTAGTGGGAATAATATTTGGGGGATTTTTGAAAAAGGTAGTATATTAAGTAGATTTGATACGAAATACAAATCAGAAATTGGTGATACAGAAGGAGCCGCTAAAGTTTTTGAATCTTTAGTTATGGAGAAGATCATTCAACAAATCAACCAATTTGATGAAGAATTACCAAATGAGAAATTAAATTAAAACCGACGATATTTTTTATGAAGCTACTTCTAAATTGAGAGTAGCGATTAATTATAAAGGGTAGATGTTTAATGGTTAAAAAAAGCTTTCATTTCCTAGGACCAATTCTTATAGGGTTGGTCTGTAGTTATTTACTTGTTATCTGGTCTCATAATTATTTGTGGAAAAACGATGTGAAACTTTATCAGAATTGGATGCTAACAGATACTTTTAAATGGAACTTTTTGATTGTATCTGTTATTGTTTCCATCATTGTGATCGGTCTGTATGCCCTTGGCTATAACGTTTGGTGGATTTTAGTGACGATTGTCGGGGCATTAGGAATATTCTCTTATGCACTATCGGAAAAAATAAAATATACTGGAGAGCCATTTCATCCGAGTGATTTACTTTTTCTACGTGATCCAATCGTCTTTATTCAATTTTCAAAACTTCCTTCTATTCTAAAATGGAGTGGCCTATTTGCGATTCTAGCTTTTCTATGTTTAGGCACTTATTTTGCCTATAAAAAATGGAGAAATGCTTCTAAAAGGAAAAATGCTTTCCGCTTCCTATTAATCGTTTCACTAGGCGTGTTTTTTTCATTTGGGACTAAAGAAGGGTATGCTTATTTTGTTAAATATTCAAATGTAAAATATATTCCTTGGAATTACGAAACTAGCGTAGAAAGATATGGTATGTATCCAACATTTTTAGTAACGTATATAAACAGTAAAAAAGAAGAGCCTAAGTTAGCTCCTAATGTAAAAGATGGAATTATTAATGAGTTAAAATCATCGAAACCACTAACGAAGCCTGCACAATTACCGGATATTTTAGTGATCCAAAGTGAGGCTTATAATACTTTTGATGGTACGAAATTAACATGGAATACCGATCCAAATGCACCCCTTCGTTCAATAAATGAAGGGATTCATGGGACTTTAATCAGTAACACATTTGGAGGCCGAACAGCTAATGAGGAATTTGAAATCTTGACTAGCCTAAAATTAAAACGGAAATTGGAAGAGCGTACTCCATATCAAGAAGGAAAAATGGGAAATAGAGAAATGCCTAGTTTCGTTCAGGATGTTAGAAAATTAGGTATGGATCCAATTGCGCTTCATCCTTTTAAAACAACCTTTTTTAAAAGAAAAGAAGTTTATCCTCACTTAGGGTTTAATCAGTTCTTGTCTGAAAAAGATTTAACATCATGTGAAAAATTTGGTTCTTATATATCTGACGACTGTAGCTCCAAAAAAGCATTATCCTTAATTAATAAAAAAGGGAGTCAGTTTGTTTTCTTTGTGACAATGCAGAACCACTTTGATTGGCATAAAGGTCGCTTTCCGGAAGAAAATATTAAAGTAAGTGGAGTTCCAATGGATGACACGTTAAAAGAAAAAGTGGGAAGCTATGCAAGTGGTATTTATAAAAGTGGAAATTCGCTTGTCTCAGTATGGCAGGAAATCAAAAAACGTAAAAATCCTACAATCGTCCTTTTTTATGGTGACCATCGTCCAACATTTGGTGATAAAAAAGAAACTTACGAGCAGTGGGGAGCTCCGGTAGAGAAGATCGAAGAAGAAGATTGGTATAATGAAACTCCTATGTGGATTTGGAGTAATGACAAAAATACAATGGACAAGATTAAGAATTATTCAAAGCCATTTTTACAAAATGGTAATCTTAAATTAGAATCATATGAAATTGGACCACTTCTAATGAAGATTCTTACGAATAATCAGATTGAACAATCTTGGTATGATTGGGTACTTAAAAATCACTCAAATGATGTTTGGGATTGGATCATTTATGATCGAGTATATGGTGAAGGTATTACTTTTAATAATAGCATTCATCAATAAAATAGTATCCGAAAAATCCATTTTTTGACTTTATACAGAAAGGGCCAAAACGGTCCTTTTTTTTTGATAATAAATTGGCATTATACTGATTTACAAGTGATTCTTTAGCTTTTTAAAAAGATTTTTACATAAAATGGTTCGTTTGGAAATATATACAAAAAGCGAATCATACTTTGGCAAAATATTCAAATTATATATTTGTTTTTTTAGAAAATAATGAGTTTTTTTGTAGTATAATCTTCTGGTTGACAGTTTAATAGATTGTCAGATTAGGAGGAACTATGAAAAAATTAAGTGCAATATTTTTAGCAGCCATTATGTTATTTTTTACTACTATTCATTCATTTGCTGAAGTAAATAAAGAAATTTATTTAACGAAGAGAAGTCAAGTATCAAATGATTCAGCAGCTATTGCTGATCGCATCTTAGGGGGAGAATTGTATGTTTCTCCAACCTATTCTTTTTATAAACCGACTAAAAAGATTACTTGGAAGGAGGATCCCTTTCATAGTACAACATGGCGTTTGTATTATCAAAGCTTAGATACTTTAAGTTTTTTAACAAATGCATATGAAAAAACGAATGATACAAAGTATTTATTATACGGTTTAAATTTAATCAAGTCATTTTGGAGTGTAAATTCGAATCCGGCTAAGCCATCGGATTACTATACATATAATGCACATACTATTGCGAATCGCACGAATAATTTAATGTATTTTTATCATTATTATGCAAATTCATCAGTAGCAACCCAAACAAATGAAGACTACATAAAGAATATACTTCGATTACATGGCAGCTTGTTAAATAGCTCTAAGTATTATGATACAAAAACAAACTATGGTTATTTTCAAGATCGTGCCCTTATTCAATTTGCGGCCTATTTCCCTGAAGAAGCAACGAGTTCAATATGGAGAGTAAATGCACTAAATCGAACGAAGGCTCATATAAAAAAGGATTTCACGGTAGATGGTCTTCATAAAGAACATAGTCCACAATATTTTGACGTTGTTATGACTTTGATCGGGGATATAAATAAGATTGCAAATGATCGTGATTTGACGAATCTTTTACTAAAAGCACAAAATGCATTTGCGAAGCTTGTTTTATCAGACTTTTCGGTTCCTAGATTAGGTGATACAGACTTTCGTTATTTACCAAGGCCGAGTCAATATTCAGTATTAGATCCTGAATTCGAATATGTTATTACAAAAGGAAAAAGTGGGGTACAACCACCATTAGTAAGTAATCTATCTAACGCAGTTGCAGTTATTAGAGATGGTTGGGGAGTAAATACTTCATCATTATTATTTACAGCTAGTAATTTTAGTACCTCGCATAAACATGCTGATGATTTATCGTTTATCTATTCTCAAAATGGTAAGGAAATCTTTACCGATGGGGGTAAATATAATTACAATACAAGCGATCCTTATCAAAAGTACTTAAGAACAACATTTGCTCATAATGTAGTTACGATTGATGGAAAGTCATATCCAATTTCAGTTAGCAATGTTGGAAAATCTAAAATGACGAATTTTATTGATAGCCCAGAAAGTGTCATTATTACAGGAGAACATACAATTTATAGCGGTGTTCGAGTTTATCGTACAATCGTGTACTTAAAGGAGAACAAAGTAACGCTCATTCAAGATGAAATTCTTTCAAATACTAGTCATAAAACAGAACAAATTTTTAATATTGGTCAAGGAATCGAGAATTCAAAAATTGATCCAAGTACTTTTTTACTGAATCAATCGATTATGTTCAAACAACATAACTCTTCTAGCGTAAAAGAGTATTTTGGTCAGAAGACACCAATTAGAGGATTTGCTTCTACGGTATTTAATAGTATTTATCCTATTAAACAATTAGATTTTCAATCTAGTGGAAAAAATGTTCAATATTTTACAAGTATAAGTAATAATGCTAATTCTGTGATGAATTTTTCATTAAATGAAGATTCATACAAAATAGACATGTCGGATGGAACATCATTTAATGTGATAAAACCACTAGGCACACCATATGTTTATAATGTCTCTGATCAAGACAAGGTATTGAAAGGATTCACACAAGGTGGAGCATTAATAAGTGTAATGGATGGAACGAAGCTGATTGCTAGTGGACAAGCTGATCTTACTGGTAATTTTATGATTAGTTTACCACTTCAAAAAGCAGGCAAAAAGCTAAATATTGTTGTAACTAGTAAAAATAAGCAATATAAGAATTCTGCGGTTACTGTAGTGCTGGATAAAACACCACCTAGTACGCCTACAGTAAAAACTGCTTCTAGTAAAACAAAAATAGTTAGTGGAACAACTGAAAAATACATTAGCGTATTAGCTAAAAATGGTAGTAAAACATATACAACTACATCTGATAAATATGGAAATTATCAACTAAAAATTCTTGATTTGAAAAAAGGGTTTACCTTATCTGTATCGGCAAAGGATAGTGCAGGAAATATAAGTAAAGCGAAGCTAGTTAAAGTTAATTAGTTTCACGAAAAAAAAGTCATAATATTATTCAAGACAATTTACCATCAAGGTGAATTGTCTTTTTTTATTAAAAGAAACAGTTATCTCATCACAATCAGATGGATCTAAATAATTCACTTTTTAAATTTTTTTACATAAATTGGGTGTTCTTGAAAAAAATACAAAAAGGGATATTTATACTTTAGGAGGTTTGAAATGAGGAAACTAGTTTTCTTAAAGGGTCCGTTAATTTTTTGGATCGTTTTTATGAGCATTTTCTGTAATGTTCAGCTCAATAATGTACAAGCTTTTACAAGCCAAGTTTTACAAATGGGTGCTACCGGAGAGGATGTTATTGAATTACAGTCTCGCTTAAAATACAACGGTTATTACACTAGTAAAGTAGATGGTGTCTTTGGATATAACACATACTGGGCCGTTAGAAACTTTCAAAACAACTTTGGGATGCCAGTTGATGGAATTGTAGGAGCAAAAACAAAAGCAATGCTAGTAAAAGCTACAAAATATGAAAGCTCCGGAAATACAGGTAATTCTGGATCAAATGTACCAAATGGTTATTCGCAAAATGATATTCAGCTAATGGCAAATGCAGTTTATGGAGAATCGCGTGGCGAACCGTATATCGGTCAAGTGGCTGTTGCAGCAGTAATTTTGAATCGTGTAAGTAATTCTTCATTTCCAAATACAGTTTCAGGTGTCATTTTTGAACCAGGTGCCTTTACTGCAGTATCTGATGGACAAATCTATTTAACGCCGAATGAGACTGCAAAAAATGCAGTTTTAGATGCTGTAAATGGATGGGATCCAAGCGAAAATGCTTTATATTATTTTAATCCTGACACAGCGACTAGTGCTTGGATTTGGAGCCGACCACAAATTAAGCAAATTGGTAGACATATATTTTGCCGATAAGAAAGGAGTGTTTGTGTGATTAAAGAAGCTGCAATAGGCGTTTTAGCAGTAGGAATATTAGGAACTTCATATTGGGGTTATACAGAGCATAAAGCTAAAAACGAAATTAAAGTTCAGGCAGAAAACAATTATCAACGTGCATTCCATGAATTGACTTATGAATTAGATTTATTACACGATAAAATTGGTGACACCTTGGCAATGAAGTCGAAGTCATCCATCTCACCAGCCCTCGTTGAAGTATGGGGTATTACCTCACAAGCTCATTCTAATGTGGGACAGCTGCCACTGCGACTTTTACCAATTAATAATACAGAAGAGTTTCTAACCGATATAGGTGACTTCAGTTATCGAACTGCAGTAAGAGATTTGGATAAAGAACCTTTGACTGAAAACGAATACGCAAAGCTACAAAAATTATATGAGAACTCTGCTGAGATACAAGGTGAGATTCGAAAAGTGCAGCATATGGTTTTTGAAAATAAACTGCGTTGGATGGATGTTGAACTCGCTTATGCAAAGGATCAAAATCCAAAAAATAACGCAATTATTGACGGATTTAAAACAGTCGAAAAGAATGTAATGACATATTCGGATGCAAATGCAGATCCTTCACTGACTGATTTTAAAGTAAATCGGTCAAACCTAGCGAATGTAAAAGGTGAAAAAGTAACAAAAGAACAAGCAATCGATATTGCCAAGAAATTTCTAGAATTAAATAGTACTGTACAAATAAAAGCTCAACTCACAGGCGAGAAATTAAAAGATCGATACTATACTTTAGAAATTAGGGAACCAAAAACAAATAGTGAAATTTATATGGATATTACTGAAAAGGGAGGCTATCCTGTTTGGGTAATTGATAGCCGAGCTATAAAACCACAAAAAGTCGACTTGAATCAAGCTTCAATTAATGGCCTTAAATTTTTAGAAAGAAATAAATTCTCAAATATGGAGCTTACCGAAAGCTCGCAATATGATACTGTCGGTGTATTTACTTATGTTTCAAAGCAGGATGGTGTCAGAATATATCCTGAATCCGTTACGATGAAGATAGCTCTTGATGACGGAAGTATTGTTGGATTTTCATCAAGAAATTATTTATCAGCATTTGCGAAAAGAACGATTCCAAAGCCAAAAATATCAGTTGAACAGGCGCGAAATAATATTAGTTCAAATATAAAAATAATGGAAGAGCGCAAAGCAATTATTTTAAATAAATTAAATCAAGAAGTGCTCTGCTACGAATTTGTTGGCATTAGAGGGAATGATACATATCAAGTATTTATTAATGCAGATACTGGTATGGAAGAGCAGATTAAAAAGTTAAATGTTCTTGTTGAAAACTATGACTGATCTAAGTAGCTGTCTGAAGTTCTCAGCCAGAGCCTTAAGTTATTAAGACTTAAGGCTCTGCTTAGTATCATTTAGAATGGAAATTTATAATTGACAATTTTAGTAAGGTACCTTATTATCATATTTGATAAGGTACCTTACTTTTTTTGAGTGAAGTTATAATTTTTCAAAATACTATTTGGAGGTATTAGTATGACCAAACTAAATGAGAATGATCTAATTGAACAATTTTTTAGACTTGAAAATCAACTTCGAAAATATTTCGTTATTAAATCAAGAGAAAGCGGAGTATTACGCAACAAGCTTTTAGGTCAGGGACGTATATTGAGTTTACTAAAATTAAAACCAAAAACGACGCAAAAAGAACTATCTTATTTATTAGATATGAGACCGCAATCCTTGGGAGAGCTACTAGGTAAACTTGAGAAGAAAGGGTATCTTACTCGCGAACCATTAGAAAATGACCGTCGTATATTATCTATTCAGCTAACAGAAGCAGGATTAGAAGCAGCGAATGAAAACGAAAAACAACAAGATCAATTGAATGTTTTTGATGTTCTTTCAGATGAAGAAAAATTTAGTTTTTCCGAGATCACTTTAAAGTTACTAGATGCATTAGAGCAAGAATTGTCACAAAACGGTGGTGAATATCGAAGAGTCAGAAGTCATGATGAAAGTGAGCTTGTTCAACGACTTCGTGGATTTAGAGACGAACATCCCCTTCGTAGAGTTAAGCGTGAACATAGTCTTAGAAGAGCTAGACACGAACACGAATCAAGGGAATTTGAATCTGGCCAAGACCAAAGAGAATTTGAACAAGAACATGACCAAAGAGGTTTTGGACCAGGACATGGCCGAGATGGATTTAGAACGGGACGGGATCCACGTGGTTTTGGTCCAGGTGAAACCCCCCGCGGATATGGACCAGGATTTGATCCACGTGAATTTAGGCCACATGAAGACACGCGTGACTATGGGAGAGAACAAGCCCAACGCGCATTCAGACCCGAACGTGACCCACAAAATTACGAATTTAATCAAAGCAGTATGGAAAAAGATTCACCGGATCATGACGATGAAAACTCATAATAAGTAAAAAGAAATGGCTTCGTTATCTAGCCATTTTTTTTGTTTGTGAGTAAGGAAAAGAGTAAAAACCAAAAATAACATACTCATAAAAGGCCGTTTAGAAACAGCCTAAGGAGGATGTCACAAATTTGCACAGGGGCATCCTTGATTTTATAAATATGGAATTTTAAAAGAAGAGCGTCGAGGTGCAAATTAGAACGATAAACGTGCAAATAAGTAATTAGAAACTGCAAATAAAGGTCGAACTGCAAATAAAATTAGCAAAACTGCAATTAAAAATAACAAAACTGCAAATAAAATTAGCAAACCGACTCTTAGTTTTTCAGAATATAAAATACCGAGATGCTAGTTGTTTGGAGAGCAAATTTAATTACTAGTTTATAAATAGACGTTTTACACATACCATTTCTTTTTTATGGATAGTCTCTTTCGCATTTCTAGTTCAAAACACCAGTCATTTTTATTACGAATATGAGACTTTAGTTTTGCTATCTGATCATCATAATCTTGTTAATTGAGTTTAGTAAGACAATCTACCCAAAGCATGAGCAGTGCTTTATTTGAAGCGACTCTAAATGTGAAAATCTATAGGTTTCGACCAGTAAAAAAATTTTTTTATATTTGTCCTATTGTCCAAAATGGTGAATATATATTTCTTGAGATTAAAATTTTAGGGGAGAGAGGTAAGTTCGTAAGGTCTGCTTGGTAGTAGAAGTTTAATTGTGTTGTAAGCGTTTTCTTTAGAGAGAAGGGGGGATTTAATGAATATTTTACTATGTTGCGCTGCCGGTATGTCTACAAGTTTATTAGTTACGAAAATGGAAGCTGCTGCAAAGTCCGAAGGGATCGAAGCAAGAATTTGGGCAGTAAGCGCTAATGATGTTAAAAATCATCTTGATCAAGCAGATGTATTACTCGTAGGTCCCCAAGTAAGGTATCTACTTCCACAATTAAAGAAAGAAGGTTCACAAAAAGGAATTCCGGTTGATGCCATAAATCCTGTTCACTACGGGATGTGTAAAGGAGCAGAGGTCCTGAAATTTGCAATCGATTTAATAGGTTCATAATTTCATATAGGGGTGATTTGTAATGGCCAACTTTACTCAGATGTTGGAAGAGAAAGTAATGCCTGTTGCTGGTAAAATTGCGGGTCAACGACACTTGCAAGCATTACGTGATGGAATTATTTTAACGCTACCTCTTATCATTGTCGGTTCTATTTTCTTAATTTTAGGCTTCTTACCATTTGACAGTTATCCGGAATTTATGGCAAAAACTTTTGGCGCTGCTTGGCAAACAAAGCTGCTCTATCCGGTAAGTGCTTCGTTTGATATTATGGCGCTAATTGCAGGATTTGGTATCGCTTATCGACTTGCTGAACATTACAAAGTAGATGCATTGAATGCTGGTTCGATTTCAATTGCTTCGTTTATTTTATCAACACCATACTTCACAATGTTTACTCCTACTGGTGCAACTGCAGCAATAAAAGTAGGCGGAGTACTACCTATGGCGTTTTTAGGAAGTAAAGGTCTGTTTGTTGCTATTATTATTGCTTTATTCTCAACCGAAATTTATAGATGGGTAATTCAGAGGAATTTTGTCATTAAGATGCCGGATGGTGTACCACCAAGTGTAAGTAAATCATTCGTTGCATTATTTCCAGCTTTTTTAGTTATTCTTTGCGTATGGATTATTCGTTTATTAATTGAACACACACACTACCAAACTTTACACAATGTTGTAGGTGATTTATTACAAGATCCACTTAGTAAACTTGGTGGATCATTAGCAGGTGCCTTAATAGCGGTATTATTAATTCAATTATTATGGTCAGTTGGTTTACACGGTGCGGCAATTGTTGGTGGCGTAATGGGTCCAGTATGGTTGGCAGCAACTGATGCAAACCGTATGGCTTTACAAGCACACCATGCAATGCCAAACGTTGTTACACAACAATTCTTTGATATCTTCGTCTATATGGGCGGTTCTGGTGCAACTATTTGTTTTGCACTTATGATGCTACTATTTGCAAAGAGTCAGCATGCAAAGCAATTGGGAAGACTATCGATCGGTCCTGGTATCTTTAATATTAATGAGCCAATTACTTTCGGGGCACCGGTAGTAATGAATCCTTTACTTTTAGTTCCATTTATTTTAACTCCATTAGTTCTTGTTGTAACCACATATATAGGAATGAAGACTGGTTTTGCACCAAAAACTCACGGTATTGCCATTCCTTGGACGACTCCACCAATTATCGGCGGTTGGCTAGCAACTGGAGGTAACTGGAGAGGATCTGCAATGCAATTGATTAACCTAGTTATTGCATTTTTAATCTACTTCCCGTTCTTCAGAATGTGGGATAAACAAAACTTGAAAACTGAAAATAGTTCTACTAACTAAAAGGGCTTTCCCCAGACTGTTTACAAAATCAGTCTGGGTATCTTATTTATTATTTTTTGTAAACACACTGGAAGCTTGCCCTGTGGCAGGCTCTTGGTATTGTTTTCTTCAAACCTATTGAAGGGTGTGATTCAAATGACAAAGGAAGAATTGTACAACCTATCTTTTCAACTAATTTTGCATAGTGGAAATGCTAGAAGTCTTGCAATGGAGGCGATTTATACAGCTAAGGAAAAAAAGTTTGATTTAGCGTTTGAAAAGCTTTCAGAGGCAGATCGTGAATTTAGTCATGCACATCGTTTTCAAACTCAATTGATTCAGGCAGAAGCTGGGGGAGAGGATTTTGATACTCCAATCCTATTAATCCATGCCCAAGATCATTTAATGACAGCAATGACGTTAAAGGATTTAGCGAGGGAAATTATTGAGCTGCGGCAAGAAGTTAACAACAAATAAAAGGAGGTTTACATAGTAATGAGTAAAACAATTAAAATTGCGACAATTGGTGGAGGTTCTAGTTATACTCCAGAGCTAGTAGAAGGATTTATTAAGCGGTACAACGAGCTTCCATTACGAGAGCTATGGCTTGTAGATATTGAGGAAGGTAAGGAAAAATTAGAAATCGTTGGCCAATTAGCAAAGCGAATGTTTCAAAAGGCGGGTCTTCCTGTAGAAGTTCACTTGACGCTTGATCGTCGAGAAGCGCTTAAAGATGCTGATTTTGTAACAACTCAATTCCGAGTTGGTTTATTAGATGCAAGGGCAAAGGATGAAAGAATTCCTTTAAAATACGGAGTACTTGGCCAAGAAACAAACGGACCAGGCGGTTTATTTAAAGGTTTAAGGACAATACCTATTATTTTAGATATTGTGAAGGATATGAAGGAGCTTTGTCCTAATGCCTGGTTAGTTAATTTTACAAATCCTGCAGGCATGGTTACTGAGGCAGTTCTTCGTTATACTGACCATCGAAAAGTTGTTGGTTTATGTAATGTTCCGATAGGAATGGAAATGGGAATTGCTAAATTATTAAACGTTGAGCATTCTCGTGTACGAATTAATTTTGCTGGATTAAATCATATGGTTTATGGATTAGATGTATTTGTTGATGGAGAAAGTGTAAAAGATCAAGTCATTGAACTTTTAACGAATCCGGAAAATTCTAGCTTTGTTAAAAATATTCAAGGTTATGGCTGGGAACCTGAGTTTCTTCGTGCGCTAAATGCACTTCCTTGTCCATATCATAATTATTATTATAAAACTCGGGATATGGTTGAAAAAGATATTAAAAATGCTGAAACTGTCGGTACACGTGCTGAAGTTGTTAAAAAATTGGAAGATGATCTTTTTGAACTTTATAAAGATCCAAATCTATCAATTAAACCGCCACAGCTTGAAAAACGCGGGGGAGCATATTATAGTGATGCTGCTGTTCGTTTAATTTCTTCTATTTATAATGATAAAGGTGATATACAACCAGTTAACACAATGAATAATGGATCGATTGCTAGTATTCCAAATGACTCAGCAGTTGAGGTTAGTTGTGTCATTACTAAGGATGGTCCAAAGCCAATCGTAATGGGAGACTTACCTGTTTCCGTAAGAGGTCTTGTACAACAAATCAAATCATTTGAAAGAGTGGCATGTGAAGCAGCAGTCACTGGTGATTATGACTTAGCAATTTTAGCATTAACCATTAATCCTTTAGTCGCATCAGATAAAGTGGCCAAACAAATTGTTGATGAAATGCTAGAAGCTCATAAGAAACACTTACCTCAATTTTTTAAAGAGGTGAATGTCAATTGATAAAATTAATAGTTAACGCAGACGATTTTGGCTATTCAAGAGGGATTAATTATGGAATAATTGATGCGCACAAGAATGGAATTGTTAATTCAGCTACGATGATGATGAATATGCCTGGTGTAAGTCACGCAGTTGAGCTGGCTAAAGAAAACCCTGGCCTTCAAGTTGGGATCCATCTCGTTTTAACTTGCGGAAAACCTCTTTTAAGTGATGTTCCTACGCTTGTTAATGAAGAAGGAAATTTTAAAAGTAGGAATGAATTCTTCGAGCATAAAAATATCTCCCTAGAAGAATTAGAAAGAGAATGGACTAAACAAATTGAAACATTCCTAGAATCAGGACTAAAACCAACCCATTTTGATAGCCATCATCATGTTCATTCCATTCCTGAATTCCTACCAGTCGTACAGAAGTTATCGAAAAAATATAATTTAAGTGTAAGACGTATTTCGGAAAATGCCTTACAAGGGGTAACGCCATTCACTGATGTTTTTCTTCACGGTTTTTATGGAGAAGGTGTAACTGAGGATTATTTTGAAAAGGTTTTGACACATGTTCAAGATGGTCAATCGGTTGAAGTAATGTGCCATCCAGGTTATCTAGATCATGAAATTTTAAACAATTCCTCATATGCTAAAGATCGCGTAAAAGAAACGCTAGTTTTATCGGCTGTCAAATTACCTAAAGAAATTGTTTTATTATAATATAGAGTACTAAATAGTTTAATTGATTAGCATAAAGACCATCTTTTGGTGGGATTTATGCTTTTTTATTTCTATAATCTTATTAATTAGAGTTTTATAATCTTGGGAAAAAATGTAAGATGAAATAAGGATAGATATACATTATAATGAATATTAACAATATTAAAATAATATTTAAGGAAAATACTTATGAAAATAGGAAAAATCATTAATTACCATCGAAAAAAACACCAGATGACACAAGAACAATTATGTGATGGGATATGTTCCGTTTCTCATTTGAGTAAAATTGAGAATAACACAAAAGAAGTTAATATTGAAACTTTAAACCTACTATGCTTGAAATTAGGTATTTCAGTTGAAGATGAAAAAAATAAAGTAAATCGTTTAAAAATTAAATTACAAGAGTTTTATGATGCAATTGAACGATTACACCATAAAAAGGCAGATACTCTCTATTTAGAACTATCTAAATATAAGGAGTATGTCCAATATACGGAAATGCTTTATGTATATGAAATATATATGTTAAGGTATATTTTGTTTTTAAATCAGCTAGATTTAGCAGAGAAATTAATTATTAATATAATGAAAAGCACGAGAATGTTTTCTGAATATGAATTATTTGTTTGGAATGTATTAAATGCAATCTTTAATCATAAAAAGGGTAACTATCAAAAAGCTTTAGAGTTACTAGATGAAGTAAATGATTTGAGAAAGCTTTATCGTGATGAAATTACAGAATATTATTATTTAAAATCCTTAATGCACTGTCAATTAGGACAATCAGCATTAGCGATCTATTTTGGTAATAAGGCACTTGAAGTGTTTAAAAAAAGGAATAATATTATTAGAACATTAGATGTGAAAACAATTTTATCCATTCATTTAACTGAAACTGGTGAATACGAAAGAGCTGAAAATTTACTAAAAGAAATACTAGATGATGCGGAATTAATTCAAAACACAACAATTGTTGAGATGGCTTGGCATAATTTAGGGTATTTATATGGTACTCAAAACCTTTCTGGAAAAGCATTGGAGTGTTATTATAAATCACTTCCATTAATTGAGAAATATACTGAAGGGTATTATCTTACTATAGGAAATATTGCTAATCATTTACTAAAGCTAAAAAAAAATGAACAAGTAATAGATTTATTAGAACATGAACTAGAACTATTCAAAGATACAACAAGAGTAGAGTATGTGAAGTTAAAAGTATTATATTACGAAGCAAAAAGTGAAAAAGAGACATTAATTCACTATTTAATGAACGACGGCATTCCAATAATGGAGAAGCATGGTAATCGAATCAAGATACATGAATACAGTGAGCGAGTTGCTGAATATCATCAAGAGCAAGGCGACTTACTTTTAGCTAGTAAATATTTAAAAATTAGCTTGAAACAAATGAAAAAGACACATAATATGGGAGTTCTCAGATGAAAAAAATGATTAAAGTTATTAGCCTTACCCTAATTATCGCAGTACTTACGAATACTGGGATTCATACTATTCAAAATCAGCATTTATCAAACAATGCATCATACGTAGCTGCAAATACGACAGATGATGATCCAAAACCACCTGGAAGCTGATTTAGGTTACTAGAGTGAACCACAAGGGATAATTTCCTTGTGGTTTTTTGTTTTTTGGTAATTTTAATGTAACGATATGAATGGGTTGGGTTGATTTATCAACGGATGCTAGTAATATATCAACGAGTTTTGATGATATATCAACGGATGTTAGTAATATATCAACGAGCTCTACCGATATATCAACCAAGTTCACAACTTTATAAATATTGTTCAAATACTGTTCGCGTTTTTCATTCATAAGTCCAGACAAAAAAGGGAAGTCTCAAATAATACCGAGACTTCCCTTTTTTATTTATAAACTAACTGGTTTATTTGTATCCTTTTGATTGCGTTGTTTTTTAGATTTTCTAAAGTAAAGTAACTCGTATATAACTGGGATTACAATTAGTGTTAATAATGTTGAAACAGTTAATCCGCCAATTACTACTACTGCAAGGCTTTGAGATACGAGGCTGCCGGTTTCAGCTTTTTTGAATAATAGTGGAAGCATTGCGCATATTGTAGCGACTGCAGTCATTAGGATTGGTCGAATTCGAGTGACGGCAGCGTCAACAATTGCTTCACGAAGTATCATTTGTTTTTCTTTTTGTTTTACGCGGTCTAGTAATACGATTGCGTTTGTCACGACAATTCCGATTAACATCAGTGCTCCTAATAAGGCAGTTGGTTCAACAGAAATGCGACTTATGATTAATCCAAGTACAGCTCCAATTGCAGCTAAAGGTAAAGAACATAGGATTGCAATTGGTGCACGGAATGTTTTAAATGTGATAATCATGATTAGGAATACTAATCCAATTGAAACGAGCATGATCATATATAAATCTGAGAAATCTTGTGATTGTTGTGCAAGAGCACCACCAATGTATACATTTACACCATCAGCTAGTTTCATTCCTTTTGATTTTTTGTCTCCAAATATAACTTTATTTAAATCTGCATTAATTTTTGACAGTTTATCAGGTTTTACTTCGGCTGAAATACTTAAATACGTATCACCATCTTTATGATATAGATTAGTAGGCTTTTCAGCTACTTTTAATGCGGCAATTGATGATACTGGAACCATTCCTGTTTTCGTCATTATTGGGATTGATTTAAGATCCTCTGGAGTTTTAGGATTCAAAATTGGTTCAAGATAAACATCAGTCGGTTGCTGATCGATTGTAACTGTGCCAAGTGGAGTTCGATTCAACATAACGAATAACTGTTGTGATAACTGCTCG
Organism: Gottfriedia sp. NPDC056225; assembly: GCF_042267765.1. Taxonomy (NCBI): domain Bacteria; kingdom Bacillati; phylum Bacillota; class Bacilli; order Caryophanales; family Bacillaceae; genus Gottfriedia; species Gottfriedia sp. NPDC056225. The sequence continues at coordinate 102,348 of NZ_JBHJTJ010000013.1, forward strand.
GCATTACCTTTTGAAGGATCAACCTCTAATGAATAAACAGTCTTTTTATCTTCCTCATTTGTTGTTACTTTTTTAATTCCATCAATATTTTTTATTTTATCTTTAATATTGGTAGCAGTAGCTTCTAAGTCATTTAAATTATTACCGATAATATCAATTGTAATTTGAGTTTGTGCACCGCCAAATAAACTAGAGGCCATCGTATTTAATTCGGCATCGGCATAGTGAGACTTTTGTGTATTGATTTGTTTTACAATCTTGTCAGTAAGCTTTTTATCATCAAGTGTAATTAAAAAGATTGCTTGTGTAGAAGAGCGAACATCTCCATATTTCGCAGCATCAGCCGTACTTCCTAATTGAGTATACACACCTTTTATGCCTTTTTGATTTAAAATGTAATTTTCTAATTTAAGAGTGTTTTCTTTTACTTTTTCAACTGGGGTATCACTAGGATACGTTAAAGTTGTTTGAACAAAGTCTGAAGATGAATTATCGGTCGCGCCTTTTGGCATTGCGAAATAAGTACCGATTGAGCCGACAAATAATAAAAATGAAACAACTACAATGACCAATTTATGATTTAATGACCAAGTAAGAATTTTTTTGTAACGCACTGATGGGTTGTGAGCTTTTAATTTAGCCTTTTTAAGGAAGAATGCACTTAATAATGGTACGACAGTTAGTGCTACAAATAATGATGCTAATAAAGAGTAAGTAATTGTTAAAGCAAATGGAAGCATGAAGTCTTTAAGACCAGTGCTAATGACTCCGATTGGTAAAAATACCGCAACAGTCGTTAAAGTAGAGGCTGTAATTGCACTCCCAACTTCTTTTGTTGCATCAATAATCATTTGAACTGAAAATTTTTCTGATTGAGTTTTTCTAAAAATATTCTCGATTACTACGATACTATCATCAACTAATCGACCAACTGCAACAGCTACTCCACCGAGCGTTAAAACATTGAGCGTAATCCCTGATTGAGCAAGTAAAAATAATGTTAAACATAGCGATAAAGGAATTGAAACAATTGTGATTAGCGTCGAGCGTACATTTCTTAAGAATAGCATGATCACAATTGTAGCAAATAAAGCACCTAGTAAAACCTCTTTAATCATTGCATGTACAGAAGCCTTAACCATATCTGATGTTGCGACCATGACATCTGAATTCATATTTTTATATTTTTTGTTTAAGTGTTTAGTAGCATCTCTAATATCCTTTGTAATACTCACGGCATTGGAATTACTATCCTTCGTTACGATTAATAATAATCCGTCTTTCCCATTGATTCTTGTTAGATTGTTTGAAGGTTTTTGCACTTCAACTGTTGCGATATCAGCTAATTTAACATTTTCTGAGATCATAAGATTTTTTACTTTATCGATATTATCTAAATTCCCAACAACTTTTATATTACTAGTTTTATCATTTATGATTCCTTCTCCAACTGATACGGCAGAATTTTTGCCACGAATGATCCCCATGATTGTTTCTAGGGATATTTTATTTTGTGCGAGCTTTGCATTATCAACTTTTACAGAAACAAATGATTTTTCCGTTCCGTAAGTTTGAACGTCTGCTACACCGTTAATGTCTTTAAAATATGGAATAACTTTTTTGTTTGCGAAATCAATATTATTCGGACTTAAGCCGTCCTCGAACGTGATTGCAACATCTGCGATTGGAATCATTGAAGTGTTTAATTGAACGATTGTAGGTTTACTAACATTTTGAGGTAGTGTGAGATTACTTAAAGATTCTTGGACTTCTTGCTTAGCATCCTTCATATTTGTTCCAGATTCATAGTAGACATCGACTTTTGAAAAACCATTACTTGTACTTGAATAAATATGACTTTTACCTTTTACGCCAGAGACAGCATTTTCGATTGGAGTTGTTACTTGATCCTCCATTGTTTTTGAATCAGTACCTTGGCCCATAACAATGACTGAGACGATTGGTTGGTCTGCAGCAGGTAGAAATTCCATTGGAAGCTTATTATAGCTGAGCACTCCAATTAACAAGATGAGAACGGATAGAAAGGTAATGGCGGCTTTATTATTAAAGGCCCATTTTGTAAACCAAGACATCAAACTTATCCCCCTTTTATGGTAAAATTATCCAGTAACACACAAGTTGAATCGTAACATACTAAACTTGAAAATTAAATACATTTTATTTAGAATTTACAAAATATTTAAAAGCATAGTTCGACAATTCATTTGGTATGAGGAGTACATACTTTACTAAAATATGAGACAATTTGTCTTTTATACTTTCGATTGAAAATTTTAAAACTCATTTTATAAAAATATTGTTTATTTAAATGGAAAATTCAGAAATAATAGCACACTTATAGTACATGTGGTAAGGTATAAACATCTGACGAACTAGATTATTCAATCGAATTGAGGTGCTGTATTTTTATGATTAAACGTTTTTTTAGTTATTATCGTCCACATAAAAAGCTATTTTATATAGACTTTTTCTGTGCACTATTAGTAGGATTAATGGAGCTTGGATTTCCTTTAGCAGTATCTTGGTTTATTGATACTCTGCTACCAGAAGGGAACTGGAGCAAAATTATTTCAGTAAGTATCGGACTTTTACTACTTTATTTAATGAGCTCTGGTATGCAATTTGTAGTAAATTACTGGGGGCACAAACTTGGTATTAATATTGAAACAGATATGCGTCGTGAGTTATTTAATCATGTCCAACGTCAATCATTCCGTTTCTTTGACAATACAAAGACTGGTCATATAATGAGCCGTATTACAAATGATTTAATGGATATTGGAGAATTAGCACACCATGGTCCAGAGGATTTATTTATTGCAATTATGACCTTCATTGGGGCATTTTGGATCATGCTAACAATTAATGTGAAGCTTGCATTAGTAGCCATCATTATCGTGCCATTTTTAGTTTGGTTAATTTCATACTCAAACATGAAAATGAATAATTCATGGAGTAAAATGTATGGGAATATTGCGAATGTAAACTCGCAAGTTGAAGATAGTGTTTCAGGTGTAAGAGTCGTTCAATCATTTACAAATGAACAATATGAAATGAAACGATTTAATAAAAATAATCAATACTTCCGCAAAACAAAATTAAAAGCTTATAAAGTAATGAGCATGAATTTACTAGGAATCTATGTATCTACTCGATTAATGACACTTGTTATTTTAGTTTTTGGAGCATGGTTAAGTTTTACGAAAATTTTATCTTATGGAGAATTAGTAGCGTTTATTTTATATTTAAATGTTTTATTTAAACCAATTGATAAGATTAGTGCTTTACTTGAACTATATCCAAAAGGTATGGCGGGCTTTAAACGATTTACGGAATTAATTGATAATGCGCCAGATATTGTAAATACAAAAGATGCAATTGAAGTCGTTAATCTAAGAGGAGATATTAAGTTCAAAAATGTTACTTTTGGTTATGAAAACAAACGTACAATTTTAAATGATTTATCCTTCTCAATTGAGGCCGGCAATACAATCGCTTTCGTAGGTCCTTCAGGCGCAGGGAAAACAACAATTTGTTCATTAATTCCAAGATTTTATGATGTTTTAAATGGTGCTATCACAATTGATGGAATCGATCTTAGAAATATGACGAAAGAATCATTACGAAAAAATATAGGAATCGTTCAGCAAGATGTCTTTTTATTTACTGGTACATTAAAAGAAAATATTGCTTACGGTAAGCTAAATGCATCTAATGAGGAGATTGAAGAAGCAGCAAGAAAAGCTCATCTAACAGATTTAATCGCTTCATTGCCAGATGGTTATGAAACTCAAATTGGTGAGAGAGGATTAAAGCTTTCAGGAGGACAAAAGCAGCGCTTAGCAATCGCTAGAATGTTTTTGAAAAATCCGCCAATCCTAATACTAGATGAAGCAACATCAGCATTAGATACAGAGACAGAGGCAATCATCCAAGAAGCTTTGAATGACTTATCAAAAGATCGTACAACGTTAGTAATCGCTCATAGATTAGGCACAATTAAAAAAGCAGATCGAATTTTAGTAATAACAGAAGAAGGTATTGCTGAAGATGGTACTCATAAAGAACTACTATCACAGGAAGATGGAATTTTTGCTAAGCTTCATGCTCATCAAATTTAACATTTTTAAAGAAGGTGTTTTGTATTGATTGAAAATTTTACTGGTAAAGCAGATTTATATTCGAAGCATAGACCGAGTTATCCGAAAGAATATATCAATAATTTACTCTCTGAAAATCAATTAAGTGAGAGTAGTGTCATTGCAGACATTGGTTCAGGGACAGGTATTTTAACTAAACTTTTACTTGAAAAAAAGTTACATGTTATAGCAATTGAACCGAATGATGATATGCGGAGAAACGCAGAGAAGGCTCTGAATAAATACGAAAAATATAAGTCAATTAATGCAGCAGCTGAAAATACTTCATTACAAAATAATAGTGTTGATTTAATAACAGTAGGACAAGCATTTCACTGGTTTGATAAAGAAAAATTCAAATTAGAATGCAAACGCGTTTTAAAAGAGAGTTCACAAGTCTCTCTAGTTTGGAATAGCAAAGACTTATCAAGCCCAATAATGATTGAATTGCAGGAGATTTGCAAAGAAACTTGTCCTAAGTTTAACGGCTTTAGTGGTGGAATAGAAGATACACCAGATGTTTATGGACAATTTTTTAAAGATGGTATTTTTGAAATAAAAGTTTATAAAAATGATTTTGAAATGGATTTAGAAGGATTTTTAGGTAGGAACATGTCATCTTCCTTTTCTCCATTACGTGGGGAAAAAGAATATGAGACATATAGAAGTGCACTAGGCAATTTATTTAATAAGTATAGTTTAAATGGTAAAATCGTTTATCCTTATATTACTAAAAGTTATTTAGGGCATGTGTAAATCTAACAAAGGGGCAACGTATATTTTTGCGTTGCCTCTTTATTGTACATTTTGTCATAATAAGTATTAAGTTTAAACTTAAGAGGATGCCACTAAAATTAAGAGAAAGCCATGAGCTATCAAACTACTAGTAATAAAGAAAAAGATTTACAACAAATACTTTCTGATCTAAAAAAAACAGGAATTAATTACAATTATTCTAGATTTAGCAGAAGAAAATGAAGATATAGAGCAATGTTTATTATATAAGTACTCAACGAATGAAGATGTAATAGCGGGTAGTAAAAAAATAATTAAGGAATATATCAATCAAGCTAAATATCGCGGGTTTATTCCATGGAATAAATTAAACTATGCACTTCAAGGTGTATATATGACGTTAGATAAAGCGAGACAAATGCTATTAGAAGAGGAACCTGATTTAGCCATTTCATTAAGCTTAATTATTCTTCCAGAAGTGATAAAAATGTTGAATTATAGTGATGATTCTGGGGGCTACATAAGTCCCGTTATCTCTAAAAGTTTAGATATTATAGAAGATACAGCTTATTTTGTAAGTCACTTAGATGAAAGCGAGCAAGTGACTTTTTTTGAGAAGATTTTAAAAGAGGCCAAGCATGCACGTTATGATGATTGGTCTGAGTGGAGATTTAGATTGTTAGAGTGCTGCATCCATTTTTGTAGCATAAAAAAAGTAAGAAATAAATTGGAAAATCTACTTGAAAAACTGCTAATTGAATTAAAAGGAAGTTCATGGAGTGTAAACTACAATAAAGAGAATATAAAATTACTTCAATATCAAATTATTGAACGATTTGATGGAATAGAACAAGCAATGCAGTTCGTTAATAAAAATGTAAAGTTAAGTAAATTTAGAGAAATAGCTATTGAGCATTTAATTCAATCAGACAATTATTTAGAGGTATTGAGACTTTGTGAGGAAGGTATTATTGAAGATCAAGAATTGCGTGGACTAGTTAAGCAATGGAGACAATTTCAATTAGTTGCTTACGAAAATCTTAAAAATAAAATGAAACAATCTGAGTTACTTTTAGAATTTATTTATGATAACGAATTTGTGTATTATTCAAAGTTAAAAATACTTTATCAACGAGATGAATGGCCTGGCATTTTAGAAGGGATTTTAGCTGAATTTGAAAAGCAAAGCTATATTCCTACTACCTATGTAGATATCCTAATTGAGGAAAAGATGAGTAAGAAGTTATTACAATATTGTAGAATGTATATTTCATCTGTAAAACAGCTATACCCTCATTTAGTTGAAGAGTATTTAGAAGAAACAAGGGTCTTATTTGAAAGGTCTATTGTAGTTGAAGCAGAACAAGCAACCGACCGAAAAATGTATAAACAGGTTTGTAAAACGATCGTACAATTTAATAAAATTTTTGGTGGTGAATATGCTTCTAATATAATTAGTAACATGAAACAAAAATACGTTAAAAAACCAGCATTTATTGATGAACTAGGTAAATTAAAATAATAAAATGGATAAGAAGGTCACGATCATTAGTTAAAATATCGGGACCTTCTTTTTATTGTATTTATGAAAGGGCCAAATCCCATCTTTCTTCAATTAACTCCGATCCAATCCACTCGAAATTAGGTTTTTCTTCAGTTAAAGTAAAACCATATTTTTTATAAAGATATCTGGCTGCCCCTAGAGTACTAACCGTCCATAAAAAGACATGTTCAAATTGATTTTCTTTACAAAAGTTTAGTGCCGTCTCGATTAATTTTTTACCAATTCCTAGGCCTTGGAACCTTTCATCTAATACAAACCATCTAAGTTGTGCAACGGACTCATTTGCCTTCGTAATAGCGATTGACCCAACGATTTCACCATTCACCTCTGCAACCCAAAGTTCACCGCCCTCGGAGTTCATTAGAAATTCACTTAAACCTTTCATTACATAATATTCAAATACTCGTCCAAATTGGAAAGTTGTACTATAAATTTTTCCATGTATATAAGCGACATACCCAACATCTCCAGGAATAAATGGTCGAACTGATACTTCAGTGCTATTTGAATTGGTTAATGAGAAAATAGATTCAATTGTTTCCATTGATAATACTAATTCCTTTATTTGATCGTGAGAAAAGCTTTTAATCATTTTTTCAACCCCGATGTTCGCGTCCTCAACTAATTTACAGTAGATGTCCTTCCCTTTATTAGTTAGGTGAAGAGAATATTGACGCTTATCTTCTGGTGATTGAATTTTTTCGATAATGTTCTCGTCTTCAAATCGTTGAGTTATTCGACTTAAGTAGCCACGGTCAATGCCTAGTTTCCCGATAATATCGGAAGCGGTACATCCACTGTTTTCATTAATTTCAGTAATGATTCTTGCTTCAGTTAACGGAAATGGATGATTGTAAATTTCTTGATCAATTTTCCCTAATACATTTGCATAATGCCTGTTAAACTTTCGTATTTTTTCAATATAGTTCATCTATTACCACTCCTAATATTCTGAAATTTTAGATTTATTATAACTATAATAGTTGACTCAGTCAACTAATTAGAATGACAAACAATAAAATTGTACTAGAATATTCAAAAATTTGGATAAAGAAAATACAAAAATGAGAATATAATTAAAAAGAGGTTAAAAGTAAATTAAAACAGGGGGAACGTATGGAACTATCTCTTTTACTAGAGTATGGATGGGTATTACTGATATTAATTTTATTAGAAGGTTTATTATCGGCTGATAATGCATTAGTGCTAGCCGTTATGGCAAAGCATTTACCCGAACAACAACAAAAGAAAGCTATAAATATTGGTTTACTATTAGCGTTTATATTTAGAATCGGTGCCATTTTCATTATTTCATTTCTTTTTGATGTATGGCAGGTTCAAGCGATCGGAGCAGCCTATTTAATTTTCATTGCATTAAAGCATTTATTGAAAAAGCACGACAATGATAAAGGGAAAAAAGGGAAAAGCTTTGCAATGACAGTCGCTCAAATATCATTAGCAGATATTGCATTTGCCATTGATTCAATACTAGCAGCAGTAGCCCTAGTTATTGACCTACCTAATACTAATATGAGTAATATAGGCGGAATGGATGGCGCTAAATTTATCGTCATTATCATTGGAGCAATAGCAGGATTAATCGTAATACGATTCGCTGCAGGTATATTTGTAAAGCTACTCACAACACGCCCAAGTCTAGAAACAGCGGCTATGCTTCTAGTTGGTTGGGTAGGGGTTAAACTACTAATGCATACCCTAGCACATCCTTCACTACACATTATTTCACATCACTTTGTTGAAGGCCCAATTTGGAATACAATCTTCTGGACAGTAATGCTTCTAATTGCTCTAGGTGGATGGTTTTTCTCTAAAAAGAAATCACCCGACGTAAACGCAGAATAAAAAAATAAATGAAAGACGATGTCCCAAAAGTATAACTTTTAGGACATTTGTTTTTTACTTTAAGAAAGTATTTATTGTAGAGGGAAGAAAAGTCGATGTAGATTCCAAATTTAAATCCAAATTAAATTTAGGAATATGTAAATAAGAAGCGAGAGAGTGAAGTCAGTTGATGATTTCTTAGGTAAATTCAATCTAAAAGAAATCACAGAACCAACTATCTTTGGTTTTTTAGTATGTATGAAAAAAGAGTGGGCTTAATGAAAAAACGACAAAAATAAAAAACATCGCTAAAATACCCCCAACCTACTTTAGTAGAGAGCAGTTTCTGATAAGTATAATTTTATTTAATTTCTCAATGTATGAAATGAATTTAAACGTTAGCGTTTTTTATTTGATCAACTTCACTAAGTAATGCTTCTAAATGCTTTAAAATTGTTCTAGCTATTTGATGTTCATTATTTTGTTCTAAGTGTTCTTTAGCAACTTTAGATAATTCAGCGTAGTCATGATGTTTACTTTGGTTATGATTGTCAGTAGTTTCTGCAAAGTTGAATGTATTGCTAAGTTTAACGCTTATTTCATTGTGTAGACTTTTCAGCGTTTCAATCATTTCATTCGTTTCAGTCATTCTTTTTAATCTCCATTTCGTTTAGTAAATTTCATAGTTAGTATTTACATGTTATCGGTTAAGAATGAATAGTTTTTAATTTTTCACAGAATCTTTAATTTAAATAAGGGCTATCTATTTGTCAGTTATCCCGATTTTTTGACAGCCCATTTAGTTATTGTTTTATTATTCTCTTGCACTAATAATTCCTATTTAACTAAAGCAATAAAATCATGTAGTTTATCTAAGGAAGTAATATTTTGATTGCATTTTTGACTATCTTTGCAAATATAATTTCCTCTTTGAGTGAAAGTACCTTCAATTTTTCCTTTAGTTTTTGTCATAAATAAACCTAAGTCTTCAAATTTATTACAAATCGTGCAATTTCCTTTTTTATTAATAGGATTAAAAGTACCTTGTAAACCGATTAATTTTTGATTTAAATAAGTTACAATGAATTTTGAATTTGATCCTAGATCGTCCCATCCAATATACGTAGTTTGTAGTAAATCGAAGTTTTTTAGGATTGGAAGTTTCAGTTTTTTAGCTTTTGGAAATAGTTTTTTTATGGATTGCTCTGATACTTCTTTAAAAGGAATTACATATGGTAGTAATTGTCTTAATAATACTTCTGCCTGTTCGGATTTTTTAATTGTGTCAATTTGTATGAACAGTTGTTGTTGCTCTTTTGTAAGGTCAGTAAATAAACCTAGCGCTTTATCGCTGACTAGGGAATGTAGAGCGTTTAAAACAGCTCTGTCATTTACTGATGCGTGCCCGTTTGTAAGGACTTGAAGCTGTTGTTTAATAAAATTGTATTGTTCCGTTCGAATAAAAGGTTCCATTTATATCACTCCTAATTTAGGAAAGTTCAATTTAGACTTAACATCTATTAATTTACAACAAATTAATGGATTTATATATGCTGAGTTTAGGTAATAAACAAAGTAGCCATAAAAAAACACTGACCATAGCTAGTCAGTGTCAGTTTATCTATTTAGTATATACAATTTTTTTGATTGTTTCGATTGAGAGGAAATATTCTTTAGCTAATTGTTCAATTGGTTGACCAGTTTTAAATGATTTTTTGATTGCATTATTTCGATCGTCAATTAGCTTTCTTGTACCTGAACGCGAGCCCCATTTTTTTGGAACCTTTTCAGATTTTGGAATATAAAGAGTTTCTCCCTGTACGTATTTTTGTATTTCCGATAATAATTTCTCTGGTAAAATCGCAGTTGCTTTTATATATGCCATCTTTGATAAGCCCCTTATTCTTATTAGTTAAATAAGGTGCAAAGCCATCAAATTAGAACTGCTTACTTGGGCGATTAGTTAAAACCTACCCATGCAAAGTATCGCCTTTCTAAATCTAGGCTTTGCATGGGATGCTGATTTATCTGACAAATTAACAGTGTTTGTCATAATCGATCACCTCCTAAAAGTAATTATAAATGAATTTTATTTTGATTGCATTGTTGATATGAATAATTTGAAAAAGGAATAAAACCTTCCACTATATGGACTGTAATTATTCCTTTAAATTATTTATTTAGTTGAAATAACATGTGTTTAATAATTTCTCTTGATGAACTAGATAATCCATTTTCTTGAGAAAAAATGGCCCATACATCCTGATATATGTAATCTGATTCATCAGTATAAGTTATTGGGATTACTTTTAGTTCATCAGTACGAAATGTAGGATAGTTTTTTACTGTAAATTCATGGATAAATGAAAATGCAGTGCTTTCTTTAACGACATTTAACAGTAATCTAGGATTATTCGTAGTCAAAATTGCATGATTAGACAAGCTTTTTGAGAATTTTTTTACTATGCTATTTTTTGTATTTTTTAAGATTACTATTTTCTCATTATTTAGATCTGCCGGTGTAACATATTCATAATTGTATAGATTAGAATTTTTTCCTACTACAATTCCAATTCTTGCTTTATTAATTAACTTTTTTCCCAGTTTTGGATATTTAGCTAATTCTTCCTTATCGATCGGTAAGAAGCCAACATCATTACGATCAGGATTAAAATTCTTTAGTAATTGCTCTGGGAGCATTTCTTCTACATCAATTGAGATTTGAGGATTTTCTAGATTGAAGTTAGTCACTGCTTCTTGAAATATATCAAAAAATGCAGTTGCTGCTATTATTTTTAATTGTTTTTCTTTTTTTATATTTAAATTGCAAAGTTCATCATTTAACTGCTTAATATTCGATAAAATATTTATTGCCTTCGTTATAACAATATTACCTTCAGGTGTTGGAGTAGTTCCTATTCTTGAACGATTAAATATTGTTATATTTAATTCCCTTTCCAGTTGTGAAATAGATTGGCTAATGGCTGATGTAGAAATAAATAATTTTTCGGCAGCCTTTGAGATCGATTTTTCACTTGCTACATAAACAATATACTCTAATTGTTCAAAATTCATAGTAAGCTCCTAATTGTATAAAATTCTAATAACGTAATAACCTAAGACCAATAAAACTTAAAGACAGTGGATATCGTTGGTAAATATTTTATTTCAATAATTTTAGAGAGGTTATAAAATTATCTTGCGTACAGTATGAAGGAACACTTAACATTAGAAAACAGTTTAATGATACACTTTATTCACTGGAAAATGTTGTGAAAAGTAAAATTTGTATTATTAAAATAATTCTTAATTTTTTATTGTATTAATTACTTCATGAATAGTAAGAGGTTTAGACGTTATAAAGTAATTTTTTTCTCGGAGAAAATTATAGTAATAAATAAATTTCGGTATATATTCATC
>NZ_JBHJTJ010000014.1:0-112103 GCF_042267765.1 Gottfriedia sp. NPDC056225
GCCTTGTAAATTGTTATGTTTTTTACGATAAAATTGATAATTTCCTAAATTTAAGCGTTTTCATTCATATTCATAAAAAAAATACCATTTTCGAAATGGTATTTTCACTAAAATGATTACATTATTCATTTATAAATTATTTCATTATATTAATACTTCTTCTTCTACCACAAAATCCACAACTCTATTCTCCTTATAATAAAAGGAATAGTGATAGTTATGATCATCATTTAATAGAATGGGAAGAAAAAAAGGAATACACTCTCCTACTCCTTGATTTTTTGCATCGATTACCCAATCAATTTTTTTCCAATCTAAAATACCTTCGTCCGTTTTTATAGGAGTATCAAATAGTAAACGATCGGACACTTCAGCAAGAAATACATACATACCACCAAAATCCACATCTTCTTCATGCCAGGTTACTTTACCTTTATAAGTTAATTGATTCATTTCAATTTGAATACCGGTTTCCTCAGCAATTTCTCTTTGTACAGACCTTTCAATTGATTCACCTTTTTCTATTTTTCCACCAACACCATTCCAAATTCCCATTGTTGGAGCGTTTACTCTATTTAACATTAAAAGTTCATTTTCTCGTTTAATAAAGCATAAAGTATATTTCAAAATGTACACGTTCCTTTCAATCCATTAGTCTACTTTATTCCATTAATTATGGCATAATTTGCTATTAATTTGTGCATTGAAAAACTTTACTAATTTTTTAGAATATTTTAAAATTTAAATAATATATATACAATAAAGGAGAGGTGTGTTGTGGATCAATCAAATATTATCGATTTAAATCAATATAGAAAATCAAAAAAGCATAGATTGGAATCCTTCGCATTTCGAGTAAAGTATGACGAGTCAGCATATAAAGATGCTTTAAAGCTTTTAATTTTCACCTGCTCACTAGCCGTAATTTCCTTCTTTTTTATCTTTTATTTTATTTATAAAATAATTAACTGAAATTACCAGTTACACTTTAGTTTACATAATAATATTATGTACAAAAAAAGTACAAAAATTTATGGAATTCTACCCATAAATTTTTGTACTTTTTTAAACTTAATTAAATTTCCTCGCAGTATTGTTCAAAATAAGTTTGAAGTTTTTGAACAACTTGCATTGGATCATGTCCTTCAATTTCATGACGTTCAACCATTGCAACAAGCTTACCATCTTTTAATAATGCAAATGACGGAGAAGAAGGAGCTTTTCCAGTAAAATATTCACGTGCTTTTGAAGTAGCTTCTTTATCTTGCCCTGCAAACACGGTAACTAATTGATCAGGTCTTGCATCATAATGTACTGAATGTGCTGCTGCAGGACGGGCAATACCACCTGCACAACCACATACCGAATTCACCATTACTAGTGTTGTACCTTTCTTTCCTAATGCTTGCTCGACTTCCTCAGGTGTTTTTAATTCTGCATAACCAGCCGCTACGATTTCTTGACGTGCAGTATGGACAACATCATTCATAAAAAAGTTAAAATTCATATTCATTTCATCTACTCCTTACGTGCTTTTTTTCATCTTACCAATTTAGAGACTATTAATTCAAGCTTTTAAACCTGCTACTATTATATTTTCATTCATTCACTAACTCATCAATAATAATCGGTAGATGAGCTAAAGTAGATATTGCATATTGATAACTATCATTAACTTCTTCAACGACACGAATAACTGTTACATATGGATTATTATTTTCAAATTGATTAATCTTTTCCACATCACCTGCAATAAATAATATTTTTGCATCGATTTTATTTTTTAATCCAATTGAATGTAATGTAGATAATACATTTTTCATTAACTCTTCTTCTTGTTCACTAGCACCTTCTAAAATTATACAGTCCCAACTTACTAATTTCAGTTGATCAAAAAGAAGTTCGTCCATCTCTCTCCCTCCATATCGTTTGTTTATACAAATATATGAGGAAGTGATCTAACACATACTTTTTTAGTTTGAAAAAACTCTATTTAGAAAGAATTCACTTATATCGATTAAATTCTGATTAATCAAACCTTATCTACATTTCACCAATACCAAATGCCAATACTAATAAGAAAAAGGAAATAAATGCTACGATATTTAAAAACGTACCAAGAATGATATTTGTTATTTTTTTCGAGAGGAATGCAAAAATCACTCCACTCAATGACAAGATGCAGAAAAAGATAAGGAATATGCCAGGGTATTTAGTGTATTCTTTCATAAAAAAAGATAGAATTATGCTGATTCCAACCATCATAATCGAGAGCCAACCATATTTATTCACGAAATCTCCCCTTTCTTATTATAATGTATCACATTAATTGGAAATGGATGGAAATTTTATTAGATAAAATAAAAAGAACGCTTTTAGCGTTCTTTAAGAATTAACAGTTAACTTCGTTTCCGATTGAATCTCGACTTCTTTCCTTTTTTGAAAAAGACGATTTACAAAAAACATCATTGGAAAACTTAGAAAAGCAATTGCGCTAATAATAACAAAACCATGTCCGCCCTTTTCATATCCGAAGTAAGCTAACAAACTTCCCCCTAGCGCAGGACCGAAAACAAATCCAAGTTTTGAGAATCCCATCGCGCCAAAATAAGTTCCCTTTAAATCTTCTGGAGCAAGTTGATCTACAAATACATCTGTAAATGTAAAAGCAAAGATTTCTCCTACTGTTAAAATAATCATAACGATTGCTAATAAGAAAAAATTAGTAAATAAACCGAACCCAGCAACCGCTAGACTAACGATGATATTTCCGATCATCATTGATACAGTAGGTGAAAAATTCTTCATTCTACTTACAATTGGAAACTGAAGTATTACCACAGTAACTGCATTGATTGTTGTTAAATAAGCGTATAATTTAATCCCATTATGAAACTGTGGTGCATTCGCAAAATATTGAGACATTGTAGAAAAGCTTTGTGAATAACCAAGTCCATAAAAACAAATTGTAACAATCGTTAAAGCAAAGATAACATCCTTGCGTAAAATTGAAAACGATGCCTTCATCGAAACTTTATTAGTTGGCGCAGAGTTAACTTCTCCGATTTTATGTTTTGACAACATGTATAATAATGTTAGCCCATAAAAAAAGTACACAATTCCAGATAATACAAATGGTAATGTACTCTTAGAACTTCCAAGATATAAACCAACTAAAGGACCAACTGCCACCCCAACATTTATTGCAGCATAGCGCAAATTAAAGACTAACAGTTTTGATTTCTCATCGGTTATGTCAGAAAGCAATGCCCTTGAAGAAGGTTCGAAAAATGATGAGCAAATATTTAAGATCGAATTCAGTACAAAAAACCATATAAACGAATCTCCTAGCCCAAAACCAACTAACGTAATAGACCATAAGAAAATACTCGATAGTAAAATAGTTTTCCTCCCAATACGATCAGAAAGAGTTCCTCCTATGAAGCTGAAAAACACCCCTAAAAATGATGAAACTGTTAACATAAGCCCAACCATTGCAGGTGAGATATGTTTAACCGAAGTTAAATAAATAGCTAAAAACGGCATACTTACTGTGCTAGCAAATCTAACGAACAAAGTTCCAATTACGATATTCCAAGCAACAGGATGTACGGCAGATAAATTTTTAAACATCTTATCCCCCCCTATTTCTCTAAGATGTCACATATTTGTAAATTATCTTACAAATATTACAGTTTGTAAAGGGATTAGTTCCTAGACAAAAAAAGGGATGGTTCAGTGAATAAAGAGAAATCTTTAACTAAGGATGAATAAATTTTAGTGAAGGACTATTCCTAAGAAATGCAGAGATGAATCGAATAAGAGAAGTCTAAAGGCTAAGTCAGAGAAACTTAAAGTAATTAGGAACTGTGAGAGGCCTGCAAGATAAAAGGAAAGGATTAAGCTGGATTAAGGTTAGAAAATAACATTTTAGTAAACTAAAAAATATGATTTTCTAACCTACAACCGCGTTCTTATTATTTACTTTTCATATTCTTATACAAATTGTCTTTTAAAATTGCCATAAATCTATTTTTACTATTATCTATGACTTCAAAACCATATTTACGATATAAGTCATGTGCATCTCTCGTTCCTAACATAAACGTTCGAACTATTGATACATTTTCATCATTCATGATTTGTTCCATTAGCCATTTAGATAAACCTTTTTTACGATGATCAGGTAGGATAAATACATCTGCGAGGTAGGCGAATGTTACCCCATCAGTCACGACTCTTGCAAAGCCCACTTGGTTTGGTTCATTTGCTTCTGGATTTCCCTTATAGACACCAAAGCAGAATGAACTTTTAATAAACCGCTCTATATAATCAAATGGAATTTCGTTTGCCCAATATGAATCTTTGTCTAAAAAATTATAAATGACTTCTCTGTTTAATAATTCTTTATTAGTTGATATGAAATAGCCCTCTTTCTCGACTAGCATAAAATCCACCCCTATTTTTATTAATTTCAGATTAGTACGATTATTCAATTTTATCATAGAACTCGAAACATATTCCATCCTATTCAGTAGGAGATATAGGCTTGTATCCCTACTTCTGCACAACTGAAATTCCAGTTTAAGGTTAAAATCTTTATTAAAAATAAAAGTCTGATTAGGACTAAACTTTGTTTATCCTTTGTGTGAACGTTACTTTTTTTGCATTGAAAGTGAATATCGAACCTTACTTTCACTCATTAACAAGTTGTTTAATTACTGGATGGGGTATGTATACTCTTTTGACTGGTTGTGCTTTGTAGGTCTTCGTTCTTAACTTTTCAAGTAGTGACACAATATTACCTTCCAAGTTAGTTTCATGCTTCTAAAGATATAATCAAGATAAATTAAAGAGATTGCCCTTAAAGGACAATCTCTTTAATTTATCTATTAATACACACTAGTATTTTCTTTTGTTGTGTTTTCTAGGATTTCTTTTACTCTTCCTAGGAATTTACCACAAATGAATCCGTCAAGGACACGGTGATCAAGTGATAAGCATAGGTTAACCATATCGCGTACGCCAATCATTCCGTTTACAACGGCTGGGCGTTTTACGATGCTTTCAATTTGTAAAATTGCAGCTTGTGGATAGTTAATGATTCCTGCGCTTTGTACACTTCCAAATGATCCAGTGTTATTAACTGTGAATGTACCACCTTGCATTTCGTCTGATTTTAATTTACCAGTACGAACTTTTGTAGCAAGTTCAGTAATTTCGCGTGCAATACCTTTGATTGTTTTCTCATCAGCATTTTTGATTACTGGTACGAATAATGCATCATCAGTTGCAACAGCGATCGATAAGTTAATATCTTTCTTTTGGATGATTTTGTCGCCAGCCCACATTGAATTAATCATTGGGTATTCTTTAAGTGCTTGAGCTACTGCTTTAACAAAGAATGCGAAGAATGTTAAAGAGAAGCCTTCTTTTTGTTTGAATGAGTCTTTAAGGCTATTTCTGTAATTAACTAAGTTTGTTACATCAACTTCGATCATCATCCAAGCATGTGGAGCTTCGTGCTTACTACGTAACATATTTGCAGCAATTGCTTTACGTACGCCTGTAACAGGAATCTCAATATCGCCAACTGCTGTAGGAATAACAGGAGCTGGTGCTTTAGCTACTTCAACAGCAGGAGCAGTTTGTGCTGCAACTGGTTGTACTGGAGTTTGAGCTACAACTGGAGCTGGTGCAGCTTGAGGAACACCATTAGCAATTGCATTTAAAACGTCTTTTCGAGTAACTCGACCATTGTTTCCTGTACCAGGAATTAGTGAAAGGTCAAGATTATTTTCTTGTGCTATACGAAGTACAGCTGGTGAAAAACGTACTTTACCTGATTCATCTGTTTTAGAAATAGTTTGCGCAGGTGCAGCAGCTACTGGTGTTTGAACTGGTGCTACTGGTGCTGCAGGTGCAACTTTTTCAGCTGGTTTTTCTTCAATTGTAGTAGCAGCTACTTCACCAGAAGCGCCTTCTACTTCAATTGTACAAATGACTTCTCCAACTGCTAAAGTGTCGCCTTCATTCGCGATTAATTCTTTGATAACGCCAGTAAATGAAGATGGTACTTCTGCATTAACTTTATCTGTCATAACTTCAGCAAGAGGATCGTATTTATTTACATGGTCCCCTACTTTTACTAACCAACTACTAATTGTACCTTCTGTTACGCTTTCACCTAATTGAGGCATTTTAATATTTTCGATCATCATTATGTCCCCCTTTTTCAAACAGTGCCATTAAAATGCTGCAAGTTCTCTAGCCGCTTTTTCCACTTTATCTGGATTAACCATAAAGAATTTTTCCATTGTAGGTGAATAAGGCATTGCTGGAACATCAGGGCCAGCAAGACGAGCGATTGGAGCATCTAAATCAAATAAGCAATTTTCAGCAATAATTGCTGCTACTTCGCTCATAATGCTTCCTTCTTTATTATCTTCAGTTACTAATAAAACTTTACCTGTTTTAGCAGCAGCTTCGATAATAGATTCTTTATCTAATGGATAAATTGTACGTAAATCTAAAACATGTGCTGAAATGCCATCTTGAGCTAATTTTTCTGCTGCTTGAAGAGCAAAATGTACACATAATCCGTAAGTGATGATTGTAATATCTTCACCTTCACGTTTTACATCAGCTTTACCAATTGGAAGTACATAATCAGTTTCAGGTACTTCACCTTTAATTAAACGATAAGCACGTTTGTGTTCAAAGAATATTACTGGGTCGTTATCACGAATTGCCGCTTTTAATAATCCTTTAACATCATAAGGAGTAGATGGCATTACAATTTTTAAACCAGGTTGACCTGCAAATACCTTCTCAACTGATTGAGAGTGGTAAAGTGCACCGTGTACGCCACCACCATATGGAGCACGGATTGTAATAGGACAAGTCCAGTCATTGTTTGAACGGTAACGAATTCTTGATGCCTCAGAAATAATTTGGTTTACTGCAGGCATAATAAAATCAGCGAATTGCATTTCAGCTACTGGTCTAAGTCCGTACATTGCAGCACCAATACCTACACCTGCAATTGCAGATTCTGCAAGTGGCGTATCTAAAACACGGTCTTCACCGAATTGATCATAAAGACCATTAGTCGCTTTAAATACTCCACCTTTTAATCCAACGTCTTCCCCTAATACGAATACTTTTGGATCGCGTTCCATTTCTTCTTTTAACGCTAAAGTTACTGCATCTATATAAGACATTACTGCCATATTGTCCTACCCCCTCTTATTCTTCGTAAACAAACTTCATTGCATGCTCAGGTGCTGCATATGGAGCGTTTTCTGCGTAATCAGTTGCTTCATCAACGATTGCACGGATTTTTGTATCCATTTCTTTTTCTAATTCTTCAGTTAAGACACCAACTTCATGAAGGTATTTAGCAAATGTAAATAAACAATCTTTACTTTTTGCTTCTTCTACTTCTTCACGAGAACGGTAAACACGATCATCATCATCACTTGAGTGAGCAGTTAATCGGTATGATACAGCTTCAATCAATGTTGGACCTTCACCACGACGAGCACGGTCAGCTGCATCTTTTGTTACACGGTAAACTTCTAATGGATCATTTCCATCAACAGTAAAACCAGGCATACCATATCCGATTGCACGATCAGATACATTTTCACATGCTAATTGTTTCTCAATAGGTACTGAGATTGCATATTTGTTATTTTCACACATGAAAATTACTGGTAACTTATGTACACCAGCAAAGTTAGCTCCTTCATGGAAATCACCTTGGTTTGAAGAACCTTCACCAAAAGAAACCCATGATACAATATCTTTACCTTCCATTTTACCAGCTAATGCTACACCTACTGCATGAGGTACTTGCGTTGTAACTGGTGAAGAACCTGTAACGATACGGTTTTTCTTTTGTCCGAAGTGACCTGGCATTTGACGGCCACCAGAGTTTGGATCTTCAGCTTTTGCAAAACCAGAAAGCATTAATTCTTTTGCTGTCATTCCGAATTGTAAAACAATACCCATATCACGGTAATAAGGTAATACATAGTCTTTTGTATTATCTAATGCATAAGCTGCACCAACTTGCGCTGCTTCTTGACCTTGACAAGAAATAACGAACGGAATTTTACCAGCACGATTTAATAACCACATACGCTCATCAATTCGACGTGCTAAAAGCATTGTTTCATACATACTTAAAACGTCATCATTTGATAAACCAAGTTGTTCATGACGGTTTGTAGTTGTAACCTTTTCCATAAATATCCCCCTTTTACCACTTAAAAAATGTGGAAGCGTTTAAATCATATTTTGAGATGAAAAGTAGAGATTAGTTCTCTACTTTTCAATAGTTTATTAAGAATGAATTGCTAATCCTTCAACAGCAAGTGCTGCTTCACCAATCGCTTCAGATAATGAAGGATGTGGATGAATTGTATGAGAGATTTCCCATGCAGTTGCGTCTAAAACTCGAGCTAATCCAGCTTCAGAAATCATATCAGTAACATGTGGTCCGATCATGTGAACACCTAAAAGGTCATTTGTCTCTTCATCAACAATTATTTTTACGAATCCGTCATGTTCACCATATACTAATGCTTTACCAATTGCACGGAAAGAGAATTTACCTTTTTTAACTTTATAACCTTTTTCTTTTGCTTCACGCTCAGTTAAACCAACTGATGCAACCTCTGGATTACTATATACACATTTACTAACCATAGTTGGATCTAATGGAAGTGGCGTATTGCCTACAATATGCTCAACAGCAATAGTACCTTCTCTTGAAGCAACATGAGCTAATTGTAAACCACCAATTACATCACCAATCGCATAAATATGAGATTCTTTTGTTTGGTAGAAATCATTTGTTTGTATAAAACCATTTTCAACTACGATGTCAGTATTTTCTAAGCCGATTCCTTCAACATTTGCTTGACGACCAACTGATACTAACATTTTTTCAGCAGTGAATGATTTTTCAGTATCTTTATGAAGCGCATTAATTCTTACGCCATTATCGATAACTAAAGTTTCAGCTAAAACTTTTGCATCTGTAACTAATTTGATTCCTTTTTTCTTTAATAATCTTGTCATTTCTTTAGAAATTTCTTCGTCTTCTAAAGGTAAAATAGTTTTACTGTACTCGATTACTGTTACATCAACACCAAAATCTGCTAACATTGAAGCCCACTCAATACCGATTACACCGCCACCAACAATAATAATTGACTCGGGTAGAGACTCCATTTTTAACGCCTCATCAGATGACATTACATGCTCACCATCAATTGTTAAACCAGGTAAAGACTTTGGTCTTGAACCAGTTGCGACTAATACGTTTTTAGGGATTAACATTTCATTCTCGCTGCCATCGTTCATCTCCACAGAAATTGTTCCAGGCATTGGAGAGAAAATTGAAGGTCCTAAAATACGTCCTAAACCACTGTATACATCGATTTTACCTTGTTTCATTAAGTGTTCTACACCTTTATGAAGACCGGCAACGATATTTTCTTTTCTTTGTTGTACTTTGCTAAAATTTAAAGTTACGCCTGATGTTTCAACACCAAACTCTTCACTTTTCTTAGCAGTTGAAAAAACTTCAGCACTACGTAGTAATGCTTTACTTGGAATACAACCTGCATGTAAGCAAGTACCACCTAGTTTATTTTTTTCTACTACTGCTACTTTTAATCCTAATTGAGAAGCACGAATAGCAGCTACGTAGCCACCTGTACCGCCACCGAGTACGACTAAATCATATTCTGTTGCCATGATGAAATTCTCCTCACATTTATACTAAAGATTTAACTGCATTTTCTCCAGGATAGATTTTTGCTTCTTCTTCTTCTCGAAGTACTCGAAGTGCACCTTCACAAAGAGCTTGAAGTTCATTTTCACCTGGTAAAACAATTACACGTGCCATCCATTTAACTCTTTTTGTAATTTCATTAACAATAAAATCACTATAAGCAATTCCACCTGTTAAGATAATTGCATCAATATCGCCTTCAAGTACTGCTGCGGCACTACCAATTTCTTTAGCAACTTGATAAGCCATTGCTTCATATACTAAAGCGGCTTTTTGATCGCCATCTTCAATCATGTTTTCTACCTTAATTGCATCTGCAGTACCAAGATAGCTCACTAATCCACCTTGACCAACCATCATTTTTTGAACTTCGTTAATATAGTAGTCACCAGAGAAACAAAGTTTAATTAAATCACCGATTGGTACAGTTCCAGCACGTTCTGGGCTGAATGGACCTTCACCATCTAAACCGTTATTAACGTCAATTACTCGTCCTTTTTTATGAGCACCGACGCTCACCCCACCACCCATATGGGCAATGATAAGATTTAAATCGTTATATGACTGTTCTAACTGTTTTGACACTTTTCGTGCAACAGCCTTTTGGTTTAAAGCATGGAAAACACTTCTTCTTTCCATAAGTGATTGTCCACTGATTCTTGCTACTGGTTCTAACTCATCAACAACTACTGGATCAACGATAAATGCTGGAATGTTTAACCCTTGTGCAATTTCATTGGCAATGATTCCACCAAGATTTGATGCATGCTGACCACTATAGCCAATTTTCAAATCTTCTAACATTATTTCATTTACTGCATAAGTTCCACCTTCGATTGGTCTAAGTAGTCCACCTCGGCCACATACAGCACTTAATTTAGAAATGTTAATTCCTTCTTTGTGTAAAACCTCTAAAATAACATTTTTTCTAAATTCATATTGATCAATTATTGTTTTATATTTATTTACTTCTTCATCGTCATGGCGTATTGTTTGTTCAAAAATTGGTTTTTCATCATCAAATACACCAACCTTTGTGGATGTGCTGCCAGGATTAATTACTAAAATACGATGCATTTGTCAACACTCTCCCTTCTAAGTTTACCTTACCTTTATAACTAGAAAGAAAGAGCTTTTATTACTCCACTCTTTCTTTCCATCTAAAAAATAAAGGAATTTTTTAAATCAGTTAATTATCTTCTGCTTAAGATGTTGTGACCATTAGATAAGAATTGGCTACGAGATTTTGCCATTGTAGCAATACGTTCTTCAGCTAAACGATCAGCAGCTAAATATGTTGGAATACCATCACGTTTTGAAATTTCAATAACTTTTGCAATGTTATCATATAAGCCTTCAACTTTTTTCATTGCACGGTCGTAGTTATATCCGTATAACTCATCAGCAACGTTAATAACTCCACCTGAATTGATTACGTAGTCAGGAGCATAAACGATTCCTAATTCATGGATTAAATCACCATGGCGAGTTTCTTTTAATTGGTTATTTGCAGAACCTGCAATAACTTTCGCTTTTAATAATGGTATTGTTTTATCGTTAATAGTCGCACCTAATGCACATGGAGCGTAAATATCACATTCAACACCGTAAATATCATCAGGATCTACTGCTGTAGCTCCAAATGCTTCTACCGCACGTTGTACTGCTTCTTTATTAATATCAGTAACGATTAATTGTGCGCCTTCTTCATGTAAGTATTCGCATAGGCTGTATGCAACATTACCAACACCTTGGATTGCAATTTTTTTACCTTCTAAGCTGTCAGTACCAAATGCTTCTTTTGCAGCAGCTTTCATCCCACGGTATACACCAAATGCAGTAACTGGAGATGGGTTACCTGAAGAACCGAATGAAGGTGAAATACCTGTAACATAATCAGTTTCCTCGTGGATTAAATCCATGTCAGCAACAGTAGTACCTACGTCTTCAGCAGTAATATAACGTCCATTTAAGCCTTGAATATAACGTCCGAATGCACGGAACATTGCTTCGTTTTTATCTTTACGTGGATCACCGATGATTACTGTTTTTCCTCCACCTAAGTTTAAGCCAGCAGCAGCATTTTTATAAGTCATACCTTTTGCTAAACGTAGAGCATCTTCAATTGCAGCTTCTTCTGATTCGTAAGTCCACATTCTAGTTCCGCCTAAAGCTGGACCTAAAGTTGTATCATGAATAGCGATAATCGCTTTTAATCCTGATTCTTTGTCTTGGCAGAAAACTACTTGCTCATAATCGTAAGTTTCTAAGTATTTGAAGATTTCCATGTAATAACAGCTCCCTTAAAATGTGTAAGTTTATTTTTTAGAATTACATATAGCTAATGCTAATGAATATAACTTTGTCATTGCTGAATCAGAACGCGAAGTTAAAACAATCGGTGCCTTAGCTCCAGCAATTAGTGCAGCCACTTCTGCGTTAGCCATAAAGACTAAAGATTTATATAGAATATTTCCAGTTTCTATTGTTGGCACTAATAAAATATCAGCTCGCCCAGCTACTTCTCCAGTTAAACCTTTATGTTCAGCTGCTTCAACAGAAATGGCATTATCAAGCGCTAATGGACCATCAATAATACAATTTTTAATTTGTCCTCTTGTATTCATGACAGTTAGTGATGCTGCATCTAGTGTAACTTGCATCGCAGGATTTACTACTTCAACAGCTGCTAGTACAGCAACCTTAGGGGTTTCGATTCCTACTTTCCTTGCAATTTCAACACTGTTTTCAACAATTTTCACTTTTTGATCTAATGTAGGTGCAATGTTCATTGCAGCATCAGTTACGATGACTGCATTTTCTCTACCTGGTACATCGAATATTGCTACATGTGATAAAACGCCTTTATCTCTTAAGCCATATTCTTTATTCAACACTTCTTTCAGAAGAACTGAAGATGAAAGATTACCTTTCATTACAATTGAAGCTTCGCCAGAGCGAACAGCTACAACTGCATTTTTAGCAGCCTCTTTATTTGTATTAGAATGAACGATTGTTAGTTTTTCTGCAAATTGTTCATTTTTTAATAAATCTTCATACATTTCATAGATGGTCTGCTCATTTCCGAAAAGTAAAAATTTTGCTAAGTCATTATCTAATGCTAATGAAACTGCTTCTTTTACTTCAAAATCTTCAGCTACTGCTACAGCTACTGTTTGCATTGAATGACTTTTCGCGAGTATCATTATATCTTTTAAATTCATTGAAGCCCTTCCTTTCATCCCCTCACACTATATAAAGCAATTAGCGTGCCAACTTTTCAAAAAGGATGGAACTATTTTAAAAATAGTTGAAAAGCCTTACATTTCCAACGTTATAGTACCAGGTACTAGTAACACCCACAAAATCTATTCTACAACAATATTTTGAAAAATGACAGTAATTGTATGCAAAAATATTCATAGCACGCAAATTATTGCGTGCTATTTTTTGCAGTGTGGTATTTCTCTAATTTATAATACAAATTTCTGACCGATATCCCAAGCTCTTTTGCAGACTTTGTCTTATTGCCATTATTCTTTAGTAATATCTTTTCAATGATTTCACCTTCATAATTTATGACCATTTCATCAAGGGAGCTTATTTCTTCAAAATGTACAGTTTCGTTTGGTTCAGCAGATTGAACATCATGTTTAACTTGTACAATTGCTGATAAATGTTCAGGTAAAATTTGTTTTTCGTTAAACTTCATAAATATAACTGCTCTTCCCAACACATTTTCCAATTCCCGTACATTCCCAGGCCAATTGTAACTGTTTAATTTTTTTAATGCTGATACTGAGATTCCTTCAACATTACGCCCGTAGTCTTGATTAATTTTCGAAAGGAGCCTCTCACCAATTGGTAAAATATCTTCTATTCGATCCTTTAGTGCCGGAATAATGATAGGAAGTTTATTCAATCGGTAATAAAGATCCTCACGAAACTTTCCATCAATGATTGCTTCCTCCAAATGAACATTCGTCGCAGCAATCACACGCACGTTTATCGGTATAGACTTTGTCCCACCTACACGTCTAATTTCTTTTTCTTGTAGGACCCTTAATAGTTTGGCTTGCATGGCAGGTGATAATTCTCCAATTTCATCTAAGAAAATACTACCATTATTAGCTTCTTCAAACAGGCCTCTTTTCCCACCACGTTTCGCTCCCGAAAATGCACCTTCTTCATATCCAAATAATTCACTTTCTAATAAAGTTTCTGAAATGGCAGCACAATTAACGCGAACAAATTTATTATATTTGCGATCGCTTTCATTATGGATCGCGTGAGCAAACAATTCTTTTCCTGTTCCTGATTCTCCGCGTAGCAAAACTGTAGCAGGAGTACTCGCAGCTAATTTAGCCTGCATAATCGCTAATCGAATACCTTCAGAATCACCAGCTATATCCTCAAACGAATATTTTGCTTCTAATGTTCTAATAATTTGTCGTGCTCTATGTAACTCATTTGTTAACTGAGAAATTTCGGAAACATCATGGATTACTCCAACACTTCCTTTTAATTCTCCATCAACGATTACAGGTGCTACATTAACTAATACATCTCGGTTTTGTTTTCCAACTTTCATTCGCACTCCACGAACAGCTTGCTTAGTCTTCAATACTTTTACGTGAACACTTTCTCCTTCAGCAATATCAATTGTTGCATGTTTTCCTAAAACTTGTTCACTTGATAATCCAGTTAATCTCGTGTATGCGGGATTAATAATAATTCCATTACCTTTTTCATCCACAACCGAAATCGCTTCATCTGAACTTTGAATGACTGCTTCAAGCATGCTATAAACTTCTTTTAAATTCGTCACTTCTTCAGCTAAATCTAGCACTTCAGTATCATCTTTAAAAACAGAAATAGCACCTTCAAGTTCTCCATCTTCACGGAATATTAGAATACGCGTTGTAAAAATTTTGCTACCATTAATTAATATGTGCTCTTGATTAATTTCCTTTTTTTTCGTTTGAAGCACTCTTGGCAATTTACTAGTCGGCACTACATCTAATATATACCTGCCAATTGCATCATCTTTATCAGTATGTAACATTCTTTCTGCTGATCGATTAAATAAAAGAACTTTCCCCCATTTATCTACGACAATCATTCCATCATGAGTGTTATCTAAAATTAATTCCTGCTGCCTTTTTTTATTATTAATTAAATTAAAAAGCGATTCTTTTTCTTGAACAAGATCAGAAATCATTTTTGCAACTGAACCTGGAATAACTAAAGTTTGATTAGCTTTATGTTCGATTAATTCCTGATAAATTGCTTCATCTCCAGTTGTATTAATTACTACATGAATATCCTCGGTTAAATTAGCTTTCCAATCCTTTAGTATTGGTATATTTAAGCTTTTAGCATATTCTAACCCTTTAGCCTCTTTTATCATATCTACTACTGCAACTACATGAAATAAATCAGAATGTGACAACAGCTTTAATACAGCTGTTCCACCAGTTCCCATTCCGACAATCATTACGTTTTGTTTCATCTTAGTTCACCTACTAATTTCAACAAATTATTAAACACATTAGACTATTATATCTATAAAGTTATTCTTTCGTCTATTTCAAAAGTTTTATTAGTCTTGACAACACTATACTTGTATAAGATTATGAAGAAAGAGAATTATGTAATTTTGTTATATATTGTTATTATTAATCGGAGGAATTAATTAACATGAAAGAATCATTTACACGTATGTTAGCATTCGTTGTGATTGTTGTACCAATAGCTTTAGCAGTTATCGGCATTAAATTACTTCGCGACTCGGTTTTTTTAATTCATTCTTTTGGTATTCCTAATATTCCATTGCAATTACTAATCGGAATTGTTTCTTTAGGTGTCGGTTTTTATTTAGTTGGAAGCTTTGTATTATTCAGGGATCGAAAACGAAACAAAGTTCAAGGTAAATTTTTAAAAAGATAATCCGCTTATAAAAATGAATAGTTAATTTCCACAGTAGGATGCGGGTAGAAATGCAAAGAAAGTGCTCACTATAAAGTAAGCACTTTTTTTATTTACTTAGAAGCTGACTTCGAATTTTGAACGCTATTTCTGGAAAGTCCGTAATAATCCCGGTACAATTGATTTCAATTAAATGTTTCATTACATCCGGCTCATTGATCGTATACGGCCTAACTGCTATTTGATGTTCCATCGTCCTTTTGATTTGTTCATCAGTAATAATACGATAATTCGGATGAACTGCTCTTGCTTTAAAATCTTCAGCAAGTTTCCATGGTTCTTTACTTCTTCTATTATATAGAACTGCTGTTTCAATATCTGGCGCCATTAAGTGGAATTTAAGCATACTTTTATGATTAAAAGAAGATAAAACGATTCTTTTTTCATATTCATATGAACGGATTAAATTTATTACTCGTTCTTCTAGCCCGTGATATTCAATCTTATCGTTTTTTAGTTCCACATTAATACTGAAACTATTCCCTCTTGCCCATTCAAACACTTCTTTTAATGTCGGAATTGTACATCCTTTAAATTGCCGTTTAAATCGATAACTAGCATCAAATTGCTTTAATTCAGCTAAAGTATAGTCTTTAACGAAACCTTTTCCGTTTGTTGTACGATTAATTGTCTCGTCATGTATAACAACAATTTCACCATCTTTTGTTAAGTGTACGTCTAATTCAATTCCATCTGCTCCTAAATCCTCACATGCCATAAAAGAAACCATTGTATTTTCTGGATAGGTTCCTGCTGCCCCTCTATGACCAATAATATCGACCACTTTAAAATTCCCCCTTGGAGAAAATATGTACTTTCTTCTTTTTCTTATTGTATACTAATTTTACGAAACTACTAAGGAGGTACATTATGCGACCATTACAAATTTCGCCTGAAACGGCAATATTATTATCAAAAAAATTAAATGTTCCTTTAGAACAAATTATGCATATGCCACAGCATATATTAATGAAAAAGTTGATGGAATTGGATTTAACTAATAACAATGAAACTTCTGAAGATCAAGAAAAGAAATAAAAAAGTTGTTTAGTAAATTTTATTCATTTTACTGTTACAAAGAAGGTAGAATTTTTTCTCCTTCTTTTTTTTGCACTATACTCACATAAATTATCTCATAAAAATTACATTTATCATTAAATTGAGTAAAATTATACAAATAATTAACAAATATAAGGTAATTTTAATTTAAACTTCCTTTCATATTACTTAATTTTCAAGTAAAATGTTAAGTATTGTGTATATTTTAAAGACAAGTATTTATGGAGGTATTTTTAAATGTTACCTGATTGGTTAATTGGTTTTATCATGGGTATGGTTGAAGGCTTAACTGAATTCTTACCCGTTTCTTCAACTGGTCATATGATTTTAGTTGCTGATTTATTAAAATTCACTGGTGAAAAAGCATCATTTTTCGAAGTTATTGTACAACTTGGTTCAATTTTAGCAGTAGTTGTTGTTTTCTGGAAACGACTTTGGTCAGTCCTTGGCGTTAAATCCGACGGTTACCGACAAACTAACCTAAACTTAATACATATCATTATCGGTGCAATTCCAGCTGGGATTGTTGGGCTTGTATTCCACGATTTTATTAAAGATGTATTATTTTCACCAAAAACTGTTGTAATCGGACTAGTAGCAGGCGGTATTCTATTAATTGTTGCAGAAAAAGTTTCTAAACAACCTAAATCATCTGATTTAGATCATATTTCATATAAGCAAGCTTTCATTATTGGTTGCTTTCAAATGTTAGCATTATGGCCAGGATTTTCACGCTCAGGCTCTACTATTGCTGGGGGATTATTATTTGGTCTAGATCGCAAAACTTCTGCAGAATTTACATTTATTCTAGCAGTTCCTATGATGATCGCAGCAAGTGGATTAGATCTTGTAAAAAATATCGATATTTTAAGTGCTTCAGACTTACCACTGTTTGCAACTGGATTTATTACTGCTTTCGTAGTTGCATTACTTGCTATCGTTTCATTCTTAAAATTATTAGAAAAAGTAAAGCTAACTGGATTTGCAGTATATCGTTTCATCGTTGCAATTGTATTTACAATCGTATTTATTATCTAATAAGACAACAAATAAAAAAGATAGGGCTACCATATTGCATGGTCCTATCTTTTTTTATTTTAATTAAGATCATAATTTTATTTTTTAAAATGGAAAAAGGCTATTCGTACAACGTATACGACTAGCCTTTATTTATATATGTTAGTTAATTATAATTAAAAATTGTTGTCTATTGGCGAAAGCCCTACCTCTCTTTCGCAATTCGGCTCCAGGGCCGTTCCATTAGGCAGCTTGTTTCACAACAATCTTCACTAACAGACACTACTACTAAATTTAAAACAAGGTTGAAATAGCTAACGCGTCATGGAATACGTCCAATTTTCTTCCAAATTTCCGTAGTAATAATATCGTTTTTCTTAATGTTTCAGTGGCACAATAAATATTATAGCACACTACAAAAAAATGTACAATCTAATTTTAATTTAAAAGAAGTTGCATCTAAAATTAGCGTAGTAGAGAAATGCGAATTGCAAATCGTTTAATAAATGGAATTTGGGGAGACTCTGATTTAATTAAGGTTAACTGCAAATAAATACGAACTGCAATTAGGTGAGAATATTGCAATTAAATTAAAAATGGATAGAAATCTGCTGAAATAATGATCTGCATACCCCTTTTCATATTGAAAGCAATGTACTAAAAAATACGTTAACAAATCAATAATACATTGAATGATTAAAGGGGCTGCCCACGTGCCAGTTAACCTGACTTGTGGACAGCCCCTTTCTAATAATAATTGCTAATGCGAAAAAATACCGAAGATCTCATAAGAAGTTATTCGCTTAGAGAATAAGTCTGTGGGATCACTGTTAGAAGTTTATCGGAATTGAAATTTTCTTGGACAATTTGTACTTAAAAATTAACTTATGATGCTTTATGTTCTAGGCGCAATTTGTCTGCTACCATTGCAATAAATTCTGAATTTGTTGGTTTTGCTTTTGACATCGAAATTGTGTAACCGAATAATGTAGAAATACTATCGATATTTCCACGGCTCCATGCTACTTCAATCGCATGTCGAATCGCACGCTCAACTCGGCTAGCAGTTGTATTAAATTTCTTAGCAATATCTGGATATAATACTTTTGTAATTGAACCTAGTAGTTCAATATCATTGTATACCATTGAAATTGCTTCTCGTAAGTACATATAACCTTTAATATGAGCAGGTACACCAATTTCATGAATGATACTAGTGATACTTGCATCTAAGTTGCGTGGCTTACTTTCGTAATTTGAAACAAGCGATGGGGCATTTCGTTTAGTAATTGAGCTACCTTTTCCAACTACTTGACGAATGTTGCTGATTAAATGCTCCATATCAAATGGTTTCAAGATAAAGTATGACGCTCCAAGATCAACCGCTTTTTTAGTTACATCCTCTTGACCAAAAGCAGTTAACATTATTACGTTTGGAATTTTCTCAACTAAGCCAGTACGTAAGCGATCTAAAACTGCTAAACCGTCTAAATGAGGCATAATAATATCTAATACTAATACATCTGGCTTTTTGTCTTTCACTAGAGGTAAGCAATCTTGTCCATTAAACGCAACTCCAACCACTTCCATATCAGTCTGTGCGTTAATGTAGTTCTCCAACATGATAACAAGTTCTTTATTATCATCAACCAATAATACTTTAATTTTCTCCACGCCCGTTCCTCCCTACATCCTCTATAGTGAATTACATTACTTATTACCGATAATTTCGACAATAAAAATTTATTTCCTGTTTTTATTATAAATTCTGAATATTTTTATTAATATAGATAGTTTTCTTCATTTTCTTCTAGCATTCGACGATAGCAATAAAAACAACTATGTATTAAGTCGAATTATCATATAATTCATTATATAAAAAATGAAATAGTATGTAAATTTATAATTTTTAATAAAAATTTACAAAGTCTTAAAATATTCTTTATTCTCAACTATTTTTTATATTAATAATTTTTTAATCAACTCGTTCTTCTTACTAGTATATAACCATTTTTTTCCATATTCAATCTAATTTCAAAAAATACACCTACTAAATTTAGTAGGTGTATTTTACTTCAAGATGCTTTTTTATTTTGATAATCATATATTGGGACTTTTGCTTCATCAAGCATCCATTCAATATGAACTCCATATCCACTCGTTGAATCATTTACAAAAACATGTGTAACTGCACCAATTAATTTACCGTTTTGAATGATTGGTGAGCCGCTCATGCCTTGTACGATTCCACCGGTTTCTTTAAGTAAACGCTTATCAGTTACCTTTAAAATAATCCCTTTTGTAGATGGAAATTTTTGTTGGATACTGCTCACGATTTCTATGTCAAATGCTTCAACTTTATTATCATGTATAACAGTAAGTATTTTAGCAGGACCTTTTTTCACTTCATTTGATAATGCAATCGGTAAAGGTTGAGACATAATCCCATTGTCAATTGTACTATTAACTTTACCGAATATTCCAAAGGGACTATTAGATGTGATATTGCCAATAGTTCCGCGATCTAGAGCAAAATGTGCAATTTTTTCTCCTGGGGAACCATCTGAGCCTTTTTCAATAGCTGTAACAGTAGAATAGACTATATGCCCGTCTTCTACTTCTATAGCCTTTCTTGTATCGCTGTCTGAGATGACATGTCCTAATGCGCCATATTTTAATGAATTTGGTTCAATAAATGTCATCGTACCAATACCAGAAGCTGAATCTCTTATATACAAGCCTATTCTATAGCTGTCACGGCCTTGATCACGAATAGGTTGTAGCATTTTAGTATAATACTTCCCTTCACGTTTTACAGTGATTTTAATCGGTTTTCCGTACTTCCCGGCTTTTTGAATAAATGGTAGTACATCCGACATTTTTTCGATTTGTTTACCATTCATTTTTATTATCATATCTCCAACCTTAATACCTGCAATTTCACCTGGAGACTTTTGTCCTGAGCTCGTATTTACTAAATGGTGCCCAACGACTAAGACACCTACTGAATTAAGTTTTACTCCTATTGATTGTCCTCCTGGTATTATTCTTAAATGGTTTAATACTTTTACATCCACCTTTTTGCTTGGTAATTCATTCATACCTAAAGCAACATTTACGATTTCGCTTTGTTGATCTTTATTTATGGTAGATGAAAATACATTTTTTTGATTTATATTAAACACGCCAATACCAACTATAAATAAAAGGAGAAGAATTTTTATTATTCGATGAACATTTACCTTTTTCACAAGCGAATCACTCTCCTTAGCGCCAAATTTCATTTTTTTTAATTCGCGGCTATGTAGTTAATGTTAGCTTTGTAAAAGCAAAATATGATTGTAAAATTATGATAGATACTTTCTCGTATAATGTTGTATTAGTATGTTTCATTTAGCATTTTCCAATTACTAATTTATCAATAATTCCCACAAAAAAAAGAGAATATTTAATGAATAGCAAAAAAACTTCTATCATTAAAAATTCTCTTATATTATTGAGCTTGAAATTTTGTTGAAGTTGCTTGTTCAATCAATTCTTTAGCATGCTGAATCGTAACGTCTGTAATTTCTACTCCAGCAATCATTCTTGCGATTTCATTAATTTTTTGATCATTTCGTAACGGCGTAACAGAAGTTTTTGTTCGGTTGCCATCAATTAACTTCGCTATAAATAAATGAGTATCTGCCATAGACGCAACTTGAGGTAAGTGGGTAATACAAAGTACTTGAGAATTAATCGATACCTTATGTATTTTTTCCGCTATCGCTTGCGCTACTCTTCCACTAACACCTGTATCAACTTCATCAAAAATAATTGACGTAATTCCTTGGTGCTTAGTAAATATACTCTTTAAAGCAAGGAACATTCTTGATAGCTCTCCGCCTGATGCAACTTTAGCTAACGGCTTTAAAGGCTCACCTGGATTTGTCGATATATAAAATTCGACAAAATCAAATCCATCTTTTTTAAACTTTACATGTTTATCACCTAATAATGGATCTGTTTCTTGACCTTCTTCTACTTCAAACATAATTTCAAAGGTCGTTTTATCCATATAAAGCTCTTTTAATTCTTTATGTATATCAGCTGTTAATTTAATTGCTAATTCTTTACGTTTATTTGAAAGTAATTTTGCAGCTTCGATTAGTTTATCCGTTACTTGATCTAGTTCTTTTTCTAGCTTCTCTATATGCTTATCTTTATGTTGGATCGTATCTAACTCTTGTTCGATACCTTCAGCGTATTGTAAGATGTCTGCAACGCTATGTCCATACTTCTTTTTAAGAGTAGAGATTTCGCTTAAACGTGTTTCAATTTCATTCAGTCTATTTGGATCATATTCCATTTGTTCAATGGAATCACGTAATCGATAAGATATATCTTCTAATAAATAATAACTACTACTAATACCCTCATGCATTTCCTTAATATCATTATCAATATTTGTAACAGATTCTAAAGAATACATACTTGATCGAACTGAATCTAAACCTGATCCATCCTGTGATAAACTTTGATATGCCTCTACTAATGATTTATAAATGCGTTCAAAATTAGAAATTTTAAGTCTTTCTTCCATCAGCTGATCATCTTCATTTTCCTGTAAATTAGCATTTTGAATTTCTGATAGTTGAAATTGGATTAAATCTAATCTATGCGCCATTTGTTGCTCATTTTCAGTCAATTGCTTTAACTGTTTTTTTAGGGCCATATAGTTATTAAAAATTGATTGATATTCAGTAACTAAAGGATGAATCGCTTTTTCATCATATTGCTGTAACATCGGTAAATGATGTTCTTGGTCCATTAAATCTTGACTCTCATGTTGTCCATGAATATCAACCAAGAGACCACCAATTTCCTTTAAAATAGAAGTTGTCACTAACTTACCATTGATGCGACAAATACTTTTTCCAGTTGAAGTAATATCTCTTTTTAAAATAATCATTTCATCTTCAATGTCAAAACCTAATTCTCTACATCTAGCGTAAATTAAATGATTCTCATTTTCGATATGAAATAAGCCTTCTATTTCTGCTTTATCAGTATCATATCTTACGAATTCTGCAGACCCACGACCACCAAGTAATAGACCGATGGCGTCAATAATAATTGACTTCCCAGCTCCTGTTTCACCACTTAGTACAGTTAAACCCTTTTCAAATGAAATGGCTACTTCCTCAATGATTGCAAAATTTTTAATGATAATTTCAGATAACAATGAGTTTCTCTCCTCTTTTTTAAAACCATTCTCCTATTGAAGCATGTCAATAAATTTTTCTTTTAAATCCTCAGCATCTACAGGTGTACGACAAATAATTAATATCGTATCATCACCACAGATTGTACCCATAATTTCAGCCCAATCTAAATGATCAATTAATGCACCAACAGCATTTGCATTACCCGGTAATGTTTTCATTACGATTAAATGACTAGAACTATCAATTTTAATAAATGAATCAATTAAAAGTCTTTTTAATTTTTGTAATGGATTAAATCGTTGATCCGCAGGTAAGCTATATTTATATCGACCATCTGATAATGGTACTTTTACTAGGTGTAGCTCTTTTATGTCACGAGAAATAGTTGCTTGAGTTACTTTAAAACCTAAATCTCGTAATGATTGTACTAATTCATCTTGTGTTTCGACTTCATTTTTCGCGATAATTTCACGTATTTTTATATGACGCTGACCTTTATTCATAATACACCTCTTTGCAAGTTCCGACAAATATCTTACTTATGTAAGATTATCTTATCTAACTTACTCGTTATTGTATATATTTTTTTAAACGTTTTCATAAAATGCATTTTTTAGTATTTAAATATTAAATACTATTTTTACCGATATCTCCATTTGGAAAAAAGGAGAAAAAGGAAACCAAATAGGTTTCCTTTTTATTATTTGGCCTTCTTCAATTCACTATGTGCTTCATTTACAATTTCCATTGGAGAACGTTTTAGTTCGCTCGTTCCAACTTCTTTTGAACCTTCCCAATGAAGATGAATTAAGAATTCAATATTACCATCTCCACCTGTTATAGGAGAGAAAGTTAATGCTTTAATATCATATCCTTGACGTAGTGAAAAGTCGACCATCATTTCGATTACTTGTTCATGTACTTTCGGTTCGCGTACAATCCCTTTTTTACCAACTTGTTCTCTACCTGCTTCAAATTGTGGTTTGATTAAAGCGACAACATCACTTGAAGGTACTAGTAATGTTTTTAGAACTGGTAAAATTAATCTCAATGAAATAAATGACACGTCGATTGAAGCAAATTGCGGTAGTCCTTCGATTAAATCTTCTGGTTTCACATACCTAAAATTTGTTCTCTCCATAACAATTACGCGTTCATCTTGTCTTAATTTCCATGCAAGTTGATTATATCCAACATCAAGTGCATATGATTTTTTCGCTCCATTTTGAAGTGCACAATCTGTAAAGCCACCTGTTGAAGAACCGATATCAATCATAATTTTATCTTGCACAGATACATCAAATGTGTTTAAAGCTTTCTCTAATTTGAATCCACCACGACTTACATATGGCATTACTTCACCTTTAATTTGCAATGGTAGTTCAATATCAATCTTTTCTCCAGGCTTATCTAATCTTTGTTCATTTGTATAGACAAGACCTGCCATGATCGCTCGTTTAGCTTTTTCGCGTGTTTCGATTAAACCACGATCTACTAGGAGTACGTCTACTCGTTCCTTTTTTGCCATTTATATGTCATCCTCTTATTTATTACAAACCATTTCACGGATTTTTTTAACCGATTCATCTTTTGTTAAATGAATTTCTTCAAGCAATTTATCAACATCACCATGCTCAACAAATAAATCAGGTATACCGATGCGTTCTACACGGACATTTTGAAAATTATTTGAGCTTGCAAATTCTAAGACAGCACTTCCAAACCCACCTTGTAGGACTGCTTCTTCGATTGTTAAAATTGGTTTTCCATCTTTAAAAATATCACTTAACATAGCAGTATCCATCGGTTTAATAAACCTAGCGTTTACTACTTTTACAGAAATATTATCTTTTTCCAATTCATCCGCAGCATCTAGAGCCATTTTAATGGTTGTTCCAAATGTTAGGATTACGGCATCAGTTCCTTCTCTTAAAACTTCCCATGAGCCTATTGGAATTTCTTTTAACTCTTCATCCATTGGTACACCGATTCCATTCCCTCTTGGGAAACGTAATGCAATAGGACCATCATCATATTTAATGGCAGTATTAACCATGTGTTGGCCTTCATTTTCATCTTTAGGCATCATTAATACTAAATTAGGTATATGACGTAGGAATGCAATATCAAATACACCTTGGTGTGTTTCACCATCTGCCCCAACTAACCCTGCACGGTCTATGCCAATAAACACATTTAAATTTTGTCGACAAATATCATGTAGCACTTGGTCATATGCTCTTTGTAGGAATGTAGAGTAAATCGCTAAAAACGGCTTCATCCCCTGTGTCGCTAAACCAGCTGCTACAGTTGCGGCATGTTGTTCAGCAATACCGACATCAAAAATTCGATCAGGTAATAGCGCTTGGAAATTTTCCAATTTTGACCCTACTGGCATTGCAGGTGTAAGCGCAACGATTCGCTCATCATTTAAAGCTAATTTTAAAACCGTATCGCTCACAAGCTTACTCCACGCAGGTGGTGCTTGATTTGGCTTAATTAACTTACCTGATTCAACTTTATAAGGACCAGTGCCATGCCAAGTTCCGATGTCATCACTTTCAGCAGGCTTATAACCTTTTCCTTTTTTCGTTAAAACATGCACTAATACTGGACCTTTAGTTTTCTTTGCATATTCAAGCGTTTCAAATAAATCTTCATAACTATGTCCATCAACTGGGCCAAAATAAGTGAAGCCCATTTCCTCGAAAAACATACCTTGCGTAACTAAATATTTAAGGCTATCTTTTAATTTCTTAGATGTACTTGAAAGTTTATCGCCGATTCCTGGAATTTTTTTGATGACACCTTCAAGTTCACCTTTTGCCCAACGATATTTCCCGGTTGTTCGGAGTCTACCTAAAATGCTATGTAAAGCACCTACGTTAGGTGCGATTGACATTTCATTATCATTCAGTATAACAATGACATCTTTTTGCTCATGACCAATATGGTTCATCGCCTCTAGAGCCATACCGCCTGTTAAAGCACCGTCTCCGATGATTGGAACAATATACTCTCCAGTTTTTTTAATATCTCTTGCAATAGCCATTCCCATCGCAGCAGATAGAGAAGTCGAGCTATGCCCTGTTTCCCATACATCATGTTCACTTTCATTTCGCTTTGGAAAACCACATAATCCTTTAAATTGTCTTAGTGTAGTAAATTCCTTCGCTCGACCAGTTAGTATTTTATGAACATATGATTGATGTCCTACATCCCATAAAAATTTGTCTTTAGGCGAATCAAAGACTTTATGTAATGCTATCGTTAATTCTACAACCCCTAAATTTGGTGCAATATGGCCACCAGTTTCAGAAAGTTGCTGAATAAGAAATTTACGAATTTCTTCACTTAATACTTCTAACTCACCGTTCGTTTTATTTTTTAAAAAACTCGGATTTTCAATTGTCGTAAGATCCATCTTGGATCACTCACCTTCCTAGATGTTAAATCTCTTTAAATAGTTCATTATTATGTAATTTTATCTATAAAATGATTTTACCATACTTGTAGTTAAACGCTAGTTTCAAAAAGACTTACTCTTAACACCATGTATCATAATACCATTTTTATTAAAAACTGTTTAATGTTTTTTATATTTATAGATTAAAATTATCGATATTTTCCATCAAAATGAAAAGAAAGCCGCTAGCACAGATGTGTTAACGGCAAACATTTCTGTATATTTGATTAACAACATTAGCATTTGTTATAAAGTACCTACATTATACATAAATGTATAAATCTATTCAATGGACAGCCATTTCATTACATAATTATAGGTTAAAAACTGCGATTTCCGACAAAATCACAAATTGAGATTAGATAATCATCTTTAATTCCACATGCTCTAACATGTTGTTTAGCTTCTGTAATAAAAGTATGCAGTCTCTCTTTTGCCCCTTCGACTGTGTATAGCTTCACATATGTCGTTTTATCATTTTCGATATCACTACCTACAGGCTTTCCTAAAACTTCTTCGTCGCCAATTACATCTAAAATGTCATCTTGTATTTGAAATGCTATGCCAAGTTTATATGCAAATTGTGTTAGATGTGATAATTGCTCAGCTGAAGCTTTTGAAATAATTGCACCCGCGATAACTGGATACATTAGCATTTTACCCGTTTTTCTTTCATGGATATATTGCAATTCTTCACCACTAAGCTGTTTACTTTCACCTTCCATATCTGCAACCTGACCAGCAACCATCCCTTCAGGACCAGCAGCAATTGCTAATTCACTAATCAATTGTAGCTTCACTGAATTAGATACTTGATTGTCATTCATTTCTGTAATTAATTTGAATGCATATGTCAGTAAACCATCACCTGCTAATACTGCAAGATCTTCACCAAATACTTTATGATTCGTCGGTTTTCCTCTTCGGAAATCATCATCATCCATACAAGGTAAATCATCATGAATTAATGAATAAGTATGAATCATTTCCAAAGCACATGCAGGTTTAATCCCTAGTACTGGGTCATTACCAAATGCATCTAGAGTCGCGAAAAGTAAAAGAGGTCTAATTCGTTTCCCGCCACCTTGTAATGAATAAGACATCGATTCTTTTAATCTCTCTGGGGCTTTTAAACTCTCAATTGATTTAATCATTTCTTCATTAACAAGTCTACTGGAATACTCCATAAATTCCTTGAAAGTGTTCATATTATTCCTCCTCAACAGTAAAAGGAGTTTGCTCACCTTGTTCATTTAAAATCGATGTCATTTGTTTTTCAACTTTTGTAAGCTTTTCTTGACAAACTTGAGACAGTTTTATACCTTCTTGAAAATATTCGATTGCTTTTTCAAGTGGTACATCACCTTGCTCTAGTTTTTGTACAATCGTTTCAATCTCTTTAATTGCTTCTTCAAAAGATAGTTCGTTTTGTGACAATTGCTTTACTCTCCTTTTACTTCAAGTACTTCACAATTTAATTTTCCATCAGTCATTTGTAACTGGAATCGATCTCCGCTTTTTGCTTGGTTAACCGATTTTATCAGTTCATTATTATCTTTATAAGCTAATGAATAACCCCTGGCCATAACCTTTAATGGACTAAGTGCATCAAGTGTATGCACTATTTTTTCCATTTCAAATTTTTTCTGGGTTACAAGTCGATTAAATTCTTTTTGTAAAGTCATATGTAACTGCAAGTGTTTTTGTTTTTCAAGCTGAATTCTATTACTCGGATGATGTATTAGTAATGACGAATTAAGCTCTTTATGTTTATTGATTTTCGATTTCACAATTTCATTTATTGTCGAGTGAAAGCGCTCATTAATTCGATCAAACTGTTCTTGTTTTGGATGTAATAATGAATTTGGATACCTAAAAACATAAGCATCTTGAACTGACTTTAATTGAGCTTTTTTACGTTCGATAATTGTATCTATCGCTTTATTAAGTCTTGTTTCTCTTACTGAAAATTGTTCTAGAATTTCTCTCTGACTTAAAGAAACTAACTCTGCCGCAGCTGTTGGTGTAGGAGCTCGTAAATCGGCAACATAATCAGCTATAGTCGTATCGGTCTCATGCCCAACTGCTGAAATAATTGGAATTTTTGATGTAAAAATAGCTCTTGCGACTTTTTCATCATTAAAAGCCCAAAGCTCCTCAATTGAACCTCCACCTCGCCCGACTATTAAAACATCAATTTCTTTCATTTTATTAGCTGTTTCAATTGATTTCACAACTGATGTAGGGGCACCTTCTCCTTGTACAAGAGTCGGTATTACGACTATTTTACCAATTGGATATCTTCTTTGAATTGTTGTTATTATGTCCCGTACGGCTGCTCCAGTCGGTGAAGTCGCAACCCCGATTACACTAGGAAAAGAAGGAATCTTTTTCTTAAATTTCTGATCAAAGAGTCCTTCTTCTAATAGTTTTTTCTTTAATTGTTCATAAGCTACAAAGAGACCGCCAACCCCATCAGGTTGCATGTCTCTTATGTAGATTTGATAGCTACCAGACCCAGGGTATACATTTATTTCACCTTGAACAATAACCTGCATACCATCAGTTGGTTGAAATGCTATATTAGCATTATAGGATTGAAACATGACCGCCGCAATTCTAGCACCATCATCTTTTAAGGTAAAATAATAATGACCGCTAGATGAATGACGTTTAAAGTTTGAGATTTCTCCACGGAGAAGTATACTTTGTAAATTTCGATCCGCTTGAAACTTTGCTTTTAAATATTTAGTTAATGCGGTAACAGTAACTGGTAGCTTTTCCGTCATGCCTACCCCTTCTTTCATTCTTGCAAAGCAATATGATTAAAGTTTTACACTCAAATTAATGTTATGATCAATTTGAGACGCCGCTTTTAACGTATTATGAAGTAGCATTGTAATTGTCATAGGACCAACTCCACCTGGTACAGGAGTAATAAATCCAGCAATATTTTTTACATCTTCAAAATTTACGTCTCCACACAATTTGCCATTTTCATCTCTATTCATTCCGACGTCAATAACAATTGCACCTTCTTTAACATAATCAGCCGTAATTAATTTTGCTACACCTATAGCAACAATTAGAATATCAGCCTGCTTTGTAATATTTTTAAGATTAGTTGTACGTGAATGTGTATAAGTAACCGTTGCGTTTTCGTTTAAAAATAACTGCCCAACTGGTTTCCCTACAATATTACTACGACCAATAACAACCACATGTTTACCACTAATCGGAATATTTGTATTTTCAATTAATTTTAATATACCAAAAGGAGTACAAGGTAGTAATGAATCTTGATTAGTCATCATTCTTCCAATATTAATTGGATGAAATCCATCAACATCTTTTAATGGAGAAATCGTTTCAATTACTTTCTTTTCAGAGATATGAGCAGGTAGTGGTAACTGAACTAAAATACCATGAATTGCCTGATCATCGTTTAATTTGTTTACAACCGATAATAATTCATCTTCAGAAACTGTCTCAGGTAATTCAATCACTTCAGAATACATACCTAGTTCATTACATGCTTTGTGCTTCGAATTTACATATGTTCTTGAAGCAGAATTATTTCCAACTAAAACAACTGCTAAACCTGGTGTAACACCTTGACTTTTCAATTCAGAAACACCATTTTTTAAACCCTCACGAATAGATACTGAAATTTCTTTACCATTAATTAATGTTGCTACCATTTTAGTTTCCCCCTATGCATATAAACAATTATCTATTTAGAATTTTGATAATACCGCATTGATAAATTTACTAGAATCATCGTCACCGTAAATTTTTGCAATTTCAATCGCTTCATTGATTGCTACACTTTTAGGAACATCCTCTAAGTAATTTAATTCCACTAAAGCAATTCTAAGAATATTACGATCAACATTAGCTAAGCGATCAATCGTCCAACTTTCGACTTTTGAAGCTAACTGTTCGTCAATCACCAATTTATGATCAACATAATTCGTTACGATCGCATCTAAAAATGCATCTTGTTTTTCTTCAGCTTCTTCTAATACATGCTCTAATGCTTCTGTTGCATTTGCCTCACTTAAATCCATTTGAAATAATGTTTGTAATGCAAGTTCCCTTGCTTTTCTACGTTTCATCAAAATAATAAACTCCTTTAAGCTAAATTCATCATTCGTTGCATAGGTTATAACGAATTCTAATTTGTATAGTAACACGTTATTTTACCATTTTTTTTAACAAGTTCCAACGACTGTATTCATTAACTCCAATTTTTATTATTATTAACGTTTCTAAGCAAACTCAATACTATAAACTGTTTTCTACATTTTAACTTAAATTCTCATAAAATAACAGAATAATGTTTGTGTTTTACAAAACTTTTTTACTTTTTATTACTAATAGAAAAGAATTGCGAACCAAAACACGAACATTAAGCGAGTGCAAGGTAAAGAAACTAAGGTCAAGCGGAAACAGAAATGAATAGAAATGAATAAAAATTTTTCTCTTTTAACCTCTTCTTTTCTGTCATACCTGCCATTACTCCCCTAAATACTCCATTCATGTTCTAAAATGCTGTATAAAAACGTGTCTCTCCATCCATCTCTCAGTAATAAATCTTCGCGCATTTTCCCTTCCAAAGTTAGCCCACACTTTTCGAGTACTTTTGCTGATCCAATATTTCTAACATCACATGTTGCAAATACTCGGTGAAGCTTAAATTGTTCAAACCCAAATGAAATGATTTCTTTTGCAGCTTCAGTAGCAAAGCCCTTTCCCCAATAGCTTGGATTAATGATATATCCAATTTCACCGATTAGATTTTTTTCATCCCTAATATTAAACTCAATCGAGCCTATTAGCTCATCTGATTCTTTTTCGATTATTGCCAATGCAAACCTTGTCCTATTTATTTTTTTCTGATCAACAAGTATCGTTCGAACAAATTCCTTTGTATCGTCTTCAGAATTTGGTCCCCATGGCTGAAATTGACATACATCTTTTTGAGATGCATATTTATGTACTTGCTTCCAATCATTTTCTACAAACTCACGTAACATTGTACGATTTGTACTCAAATTTCGAATCATTTTTTCCACCTTTTTCTATTTTATTTACATTTGAATTTTAACATATTTCAGAATTTTAAGATGGAGAGCACTTCATAAAATACGTGTATGAGAATAAGAGATACAAAAGTAAGTGTCACCACGTAAAGCATTTCCTATATTGATTAAAAACTGTTTGATTTTAGATGGCAGATATTGAAGATTTTATGTTGTGGCGGAAATAGGAGGGTATATTGCGTTGGTTTTCATTTGTTTGATGGATAAATGATTCTTATTTATATGGTTTCTACAAAATTTAAGTAGGTTTTGCTAGAATTTAGACCACGCTACCTAATTTGACTATTAAAAGAGCTATTTTTAGTCAATTTCAATTGTGAAATACCCTAACCGGTATAGGTATTATCTTATATTATTTGCGATTCTAGGAATTTAATTGCGGTTTTGCTTAATATATTTGCAGGTTCGAATCTTTTATTTGCACCCAATACATTTTTATTTGCATTTCGGACCTATTTTTTTGCCAGATACACTTTTATTTGCATGCTTACACGCTTTTTTCACCTCGACATTTAATTGGCAGTTTCGGACCTGTTTTTTGCACCAGATACTCTTGTATTCGCATGCTCAACACACTTTTTTCAACTAGACATTTAATTTCAGTTTCGGTCTCCTTATTTGCACCAGATACTCTTTTATTTGCACTCCCACACTCTTGTATCCTCCACGACACTTAATCGCAGTTTCGGTCTCCTCAATTGCACCCTTCAAAGTTTGATCGATTCCTTCTACTTTTTCAATAATTGTTTCAATAAAAAAAGGATGCCCCAAAAAGTCTTAACTTTTGGGACATCCTCTTCTTTTAAATATTAAAGTTCAATTGGAGCTTCTTGCTCAGGTTTCGTATCAAATTGAACTCCTACAACATGAACGTTTACTTCAGATAACTCAAGACCAGTCATTGTTAATAGAGCTTGACGGATATTGTCTTGTACATTACCTGCTACTGTTGGGATTGACTTACCAAATTTAACTAGAATGTATACATCGATTGTAATTCGATCGTCTGATAAATCAACTCGGACACCTTTACCATGATATTTCTTACCGATAATTTCAGAAATACCTGATGCTAGGTTACCACGCATGCTTGAAACACCGTCAACTTCAGCAGCTGCAATACCAGCAATTACTTCGATTACTTCAGGTGCGATTTCTACTCGACCTAATGTCGCAGTACCCATTTCTAAAATTTGATTTTCATTCATACGGATCCCTCCACTTTATCCTTTAACAAGCGCATGCTCCTCAAGGAATTTAGTATTATACTTCCCTTTTACGAAGATTTCATTTTGCAATAAATTTAAATGGAATGGAATTGTTGTGTGAATTCCTTCTACCACAAATTCTTCAAGTGCTCTTATCATTATAGCAATTGCTTCTTCTCTTGTCTTGCCATGTACGATAACTTTCGCAATCATTGAATCATAATATGGCGGAATTGTGTACCCGCTATATACAGCAGAATCGACACGAACATTCGGGCCACCTGGTGGTAAATACGCAACGATTTTACCAGGAGACGGCATAAAATTCTTAGCTGGATTTTCAGCATTTATACGACATTCAATTGACCATCCTTTTAGAGATACGTCTGCTTGTG
Source organism: Gottfriedia sp. NPDC056225 (assembly GCF_042267765.1). Classification (NCBI taxonomy): domain Bacteria; kingdom Bacillati; phylum Bacillota; class Bacilli; order Caryophanales; family Bacillaceae; genus Gottfriedia; species Gottfriedia sp. NPDC056225. Next base: position 33,254 of record NZ_JBHJTJ010000014.1, read on the forward strand.
TCATTTTTAAAGGATGACCTTTAGCAATCAATAATTGTTGCTTAATAAGATCGATACCAGAAATATATTCTGTTACGGGATGTTCAACTTGAATACGAGTGTTCATCTCCATAAAGAAGAAGTTTTTAGTATGTGGCTCATAAATGAACTCAACAGTACCTGCACCCCAATAATTAACTGCTTCAGCTGCACGAACGGCTGCTTGACCCATTTTAGCACGAGTCTCTTCGTCTAATACTGGTGATGGTGCTTCTTCTACTAATTTTTGAAGGCGTCTTTGAATAGTACAGTCACGCTCTCCAAGGTGAATCGTATTACCGTGTTCATCTGCTAAAACTTGAATTTCAACATGTCTAAAATCTGTAATATATCTTTCAAGATATACGCCTGGATTTCCGAATGCAGTTTGAGCTTCTTGTTGGGTAATTTGAATACCTTTTTCTAATTCAGCTTCATCTTTTGCTACACGAATACCTTTACCGCCGCCACCAGCTGTAGCTTTGATAATAACTGGATAACCAATTTCTGCAGCAATTCTTTTACCATCTTCAATACTTTCAATAATACCTTGTGAACCAGGTACAACAGGAACTCCTGCTTCTTTCATTGTTTCACGAGCAACGTCTTTAGTACCCATTTTTGAAATGGAGTCAGCTGTCGGTCCGATGAATTTCACATTACATTCAGTACATAATTCTGCAAAACTAGCATTTTCAGATAAGAAACCATAACCTGGATGGATTCCATCACAACCAGTTAATTTTGCAATACTAATGATGTTCGTCATATTTAAATAACTATCTTTTGATAATTTTGGACCTACACAATAAGCTTCATCAGCCATTTGAACATGTAATGCTTCTTTATCTCCTTCAGAGTAAATAGCAACTGTTTCAATATTTAATTCTTTACATGCTCGAATAATACGAATGGCGATTTCTCCACGATTAGCGATTAAAACCTTTTTCATTTCTTCACCTTCTCTAGTAAAGTACTTTTGATTTTGTAGATACTTAAGCCTTTACCACGAATAATGGTTGACCGTATTCTACTAATTGACCATTTTTAGCAAGTACTTCAACGATTTCGCCTTCAATTTCAGCTTCAATTTCATTGAATAGCTTCATTGCTTCTACGATACATACGATTGAATCATTTTTAATACGATCGCCTATTGATACGTACTCTTTTGCATCAGGAGATGGCGATGCATAGAATGTACCTACCATTGGTGATGTAATCTTATGTAAGTTACTAGTATCTTCTTTTTCTACTACAGGAGCAGCAACTTCTGCAGCTGGTCTTTCTAATGTTGCAACTGGAGCAGCTGTAACAATTGGAGCTACCTCTTGGAGTACAACTGGAGTTGTTTGTGAAACAACAGTTGTTTGTCCACCTTTTTTAATTTTAACGATAGCACCATTATCTTCGAATTCGAATTCATTAATTGTTGATTGATCGATTAACTTAATTAATTCTCTAATTTCATGAATTTTCATTTCTGTTCACCCCTTAAGACATATAGTCTAATCTTATAACCTAATACTAAACTTTTCAACAAATTATTTTAAACAGGCAAATCCCTACTTATTTTTAGCCATTTTACTAGGAATATTTATCATATCATTCCTTATCTAAAATATTTTGGTATAACCTATTATAACAGGGAAAAGGAAAGACAGGAAGGGCACCGAAAATAGAATAGGCAAAAGATTATGGTTATATCTTATATGCTTTTTAGAAAAATTAAAGAGCCAACAGAATAGAATCTGCTGGCTAATATTTCTAATTATTTAACTTGGAATTGTACTACTACTAATTTTTCTCCAAGAACACTTCTTGTCATTTGAATAATATCGTTTGCTGCTTTTCTACTTGCTTTAGATGAAGTTACATCTACTTTTACTTCGTCTTTGTCTGTACGAACTAATGCATCTTTATAACCTGCTTCTTTAATCATTGTTTCTACATCTGATTCTAATGCAGTTAATTTTTGAAGCTCATTCATATTAGTAAATGCTTCACTTTTTTCTTCTGCAGTTGCAGTTGCAGAGTCTACAGTAGCTTTATATTCATCGATTAATTGACTTCTTTGATCTTCTTGTTCCATACGTTGTTTTAGGAATACTTCACTAGTTGAATTTTCTTGAGAAGTAGTTTCTTTATCGTTTTGTTTAGAAGAATCTGATTTCTTAGTGTCTTTAGGAGTTGAATCTAATGAACTTGTATCAGTATTATTATTCATGTCCATAAAACTTGTAGTTTTTAATTTATCAGGCGTTGTGACATAATACACTGATAATACAACAACTAAACTCAACATTGTTAGTAACCAAATTGTTTGTTTTTTCATTTAAATTTTACCTTCTTCCTCTTATTTTTTTGGTAATACAGATACACGATAGCTTGGTACATCAAGTAATCGTGTTACAGCTTCTCGAATCATGCTTTTTACTTCAAGATTATCTGCGCCCTTAGCAATTACAAGTACTCCTCTAATTCTTGGCATTTCAGTTTCGACTACAACAGGTTCTTGTTTATCACCGTTATCTATAATGACTACTTGCTCTTCTTGAGATTGATCATCAATATTTCTTTTCCCGCCTTGTTTATCTGTTTCATCAGTTTCCTGAGTACGATTTGTTTTATTTGTTTGATAAACTTTCTTTTCACTACCTTCAAGGTTTACTTCTACTTTTACATTACTTACACCAGCCATATTATTTAATGTGTCTGTTAACTGTTGCTCATATTTCCTTTCAAATTCTTCTATTTTGCTTGACGATGAATTTCCACCACCACTACCAAGAGTCTCAACAGCATTTTCATTCTTTGGTTTTCCACTAGTTTCAGTCGACATCGGTGAAATCATTGAATTCGTTTTTTGATTTGCATTTGCAAATAGACCACTTGCAAGCATCCAACAAATCCCGAGTCCTAGTAGGGCTAGTACATATTTTCTCGAAAATTTAAATGGACTTTGTCCTTTTTCAGAAGAGGTTTTATCATCGCCATTTCCTTTTAGAAAGTCTGCTAATTTTATTGGTGGAATCTTTTTTTTCATTTGTCATTACTCCCCTCCTTCCATTTTGACTTCAATTTGCTTGTCCTCAAGCTCCCATTTATTTGCTAAAAAAGTTTGTAACTCTTGTTGTTTAATTTTTTCATCGTCTGTCTGCACTGGTTGATCAGTACTGATTGAAACTTCTTGAACAGGTTCTACATTGCTTGTCTCATCTTTCTTCGGACTAACGTAAACGGTTACTTTAGATAGGTCCTGTGCCGTTTTTACTGTATTTACTCCATCTTTTACTTGTAAATCCACGTTTGTAATTACCTGTTCAAATTCTTTCGTAAAGCTTTTTTCAACTTCTTTTTTCATTTGGACAGCCATTTGTTTTAATATATATGCACGTTCTGCTTCTTGTATTTCACTTTTCTTATTATTTATTTCATTTTTTATTTCGCTATCTGCTTGATAAGTTGTAGATTGGTATCCAGCTAGAACTTCTTTAATATTCACTTTAAAAATTTGAAAAATCGGTTGAAGCATCATGACGATTAATAATAGACTCGCAACAAATCGTACATATTTCGCTAAGCCGGAATTTGGAATTAACATCATAATAATCGTTGCAACTAATATATAGACGATAATATTTGATACCCAATGTATAAAGAATTCCATTTTTTCACCTACCTAAACATGACGACAATATTTCCTGCCGCTATTATTAATGTCATACTTAAGAAAAACATTAATGAAACAATCGATAAACAAACAAATAAATACGTTACACTTTTTCCAATCGTATCGATCGTGCTAATGATATTTTTACTACCTACTGGTTGAAGGATTGCAGCTGAGAATTTATAAATTAACGCTAAAACTAGTATTTTAATAGCTGGGAAAACGATGATTGCTAAAAGTGTCACTAAACCTACAATCCCAACTGTATTTTTAAGTAATAAAGACGCACTAATAACTGTATCCGTAACATCAGCAAATACTTTCCCAACAACCGGAATAAAGTTACTTGTCACAAATTTAGCCGTTTTTACAGCTACTCCATCTGTTACTGCAGTCGTCATACCTTGTACACCTAAAACCCCTAAAAAAATAGTTAAAAAGATCCCTAATACACCAACTGCAACATTTCTTATTAAAGCTGCTAATTTTGTCACCTTTAACTCATCATTAATGATGCTTACAATACTTAAAATTGTTGATACAAGAATTAGAGGTAAGACAAAATACGTTACTAGTAATCCGCTTGTATGCATTAAAAATATTAAGATTGGGTGAAAGAAGCCAACGGATATTACGCCACCAGAGGTTGCAATCAAAGCTAGTAAAATAGGGATTAATGCTCTTAAAAAATCGATCATGACTGTAATTGCATCTTGCGTGGCTTGAGTTGCCACATAAAAGCTATTTAAAGCGAAAACTACTAAAACTAGAAAAACTACATTATCTGCAATTTTACTGATTGTACTTTTCTCAAAAGCATTCTGTAATGACTGGAGGAGTGAACTGAAAATGACTAACATAATTAGGATTCCTAATATTTTCCCATTGCTTAATAACTCAAAAAATATATATTTACCAAACGCGATAAACCATTCTTGTATTGAAAATTTCTTTTCTCCCTTTACAAATTGGATAAAGTCACCTTTTTGACTTTCAGGTAAAAAGCCGCCATATTTATTCACAACTTCATCCCAATATTGTTGAACATCATCGATCCCTAGCTTTTGTATTTGTTCATTTACGATTTCAGCAGGTGGAGGAGCAGCTTGTACATATTTTGGTACTAAAAAAAAGAAGGTAAAGAAAAGAAGAAAAACTGTTAATTTTTTGGCCATAATGTCCTCCTTCCCTTACGTTTAAGAAACTTTAGGTAAAAAGCTTAAGATTGTTTCAATCAATGCTGTCAAAATAGGAACTGCAAGTACCAGAATAAGAATTTTACCTCCTAATTCAATTTTGGAAGCGATCGCACCCTGTCCAGCATCTTTTGTAATCTGAACTCCAAACTCAGCTATATATGCAATCCCAATGATTTTTAATAAAGTTTCAACGTAAACATTTTTTATATTTGCTTGATTTGCTAATTTTTGAATTTCATGCAGTAAGTATTGAACCTTATCTAGTAAAAATAAAAATAATACGCAGCTTATAAAAACAGTTATTGCTAAATTGAAATTATTCATCTTAAATTGATTTAATAATAGAATGATAAATGTAGCGCATAATCCTATACCGACAATTTGGATGATTTCCATTACGCTTTCACTCCTAATCTAATGAAATAGAAATACATCCTTAACTTTATTAAAAAGATCACCAGCTTTTGTGATGACTTGTAGAAACACGATAATAAATGCAGTAATAATTGTCCAAGTAGCAAACTCTTCTTGTCCTGCTTTTTTTAAGACTGCGTGGATAATCGCGGCAATTACCCCTATACCTGCTATTTGAAACATTAATGCATAATTTGTAATCAACTTAAACCCCTCCTACAAGAGTAATATAACGATTAAAATACCACTTAAAACGCCAAGCATTTTTGACATCCGTTCATAACTAGCCTGCGAGTCGATCGCTTCTTGTTCTTCTCTTTCTAAATGTTTTAATGCCAAAATAATTTGTTTTTGCTGTGAATATTTATCATGCATTCCAATCGTCTCACCAAACTGTAATAATACTTGGAGATCTGACTCTTTAATGGAGACCGTTTTTGCATATTTCATTAATGAACTTTCCCAGGCCTCTTTTGCTGTCAATGCGCTTGTCTCAAGTTGAGTTGCAAAATCCTGTAAACACCCATTAATCGGTCCTTTTAATTGACTAGAGATTCTTCGAAATGCTTCTTGCAGTGGCAATTGACTATACATAACCTCTGCTTCAAGAGATTGGAGAGCTAGTTTCCAACCTCTTAGTTCTTTTGTTCGTTCTGATAATCGACCTGCAAAATAAAATCCAAGCCAACTTGTTGAAAAGATGATAAAAAGCGCTCCAATCCATCTCATTTAAAGCACCGCCCTAGAATGAAATAAACTAGTGCAATTTTTATTTTTAATATCCGTAACAGTGCCTGGCGAAGGAAAATTCGAAATTTCGATAAATCGTTCAAAAGTACCATTTTGAAATAAAGGTTGTAGTGATGGTCGCTTTTTTATTTCCTCTAACGAGTAACCATGTACTGTTACAATTAATTGAACACCAGCAAAGATGGCCTCTAAAATCGCGTCAACATCCTCTTTTTTGCCTATTTCGTCTACAAGGATGACATGAGGACTCATTGACCTAACAAGCATCATCATCCCCTCAGCCTTTGGACAGGCATCTAATACATCGATTCTTTCACCAAATGTATATTGAGGAACGCCTTTAACTGAACCTGCTATTTCCGATCGTTCGTCAACAATCCCAACCTTACCAGGCCTAATTCCTCTTACTGCATCACCTTGGCTAACAACTCTTGCAAAATCTCTTAGTAATGTTGTCTTACCTGCTTGTGGTGGGCCAATCAGCATTGTATTCTTCCATCTTCCTTCATAAACATACTTAACAAATGGATTAGCTATTCCAACTTTTTCTTTCGCAATCCGAAAATTATAAGAACTAATATCTCGAATCATTTTAACAAGTCCATTTTCAGTAACGACTCGACCAGCAAGCCCGACCCGATGTCCACCTTTTATTGTTATGTAGCCCTTTTTCAATTCTTCTTCAATCGTATAAATTGAAAACTGACTAAGCTTCCCAAGTATTTGGCTACCTTCCTCTTCAGTTAAAATATAAGGAATAAAGTTGGACTCATTATTAGAAATCACCTCAACCGGGCGACCGACCCTTAGCCTTAGCTCTTCTACATAACGAAGGTCACCATAAGAACGCTGTAACTTTTCTTTTAGCAAAGTAGGAATTACATTGAAAACCTCTTCCATGAAGGTCACATCCTATCATTTAAAAACTGCTAATAATATTAAAAACACACCACAAACTACTAAAACTAATCGAATAGGGTCTAATTTAGATGCAACACCTATAATTCCAATTGCCATCGTTGAAATCAGAATAATTGGACCAACAGTGGCCAAAACACTATTTACAGCTAAAGCCTTCTTAATATCGTTCAAATACAATATTGTAAAAGCTGCAATCAATTCCACACTTCCTCCAAAAACCCTAAGCATCCCCATACTCAAAACTGCTCGATCCATCGATTCAATCCAGTCCTTCATAGCTACACACCTTTTTTCAGTCTTTTTATTACTAATATGCTGAACATGTCCATTTCAGAAGACAAACATTAGTTAGAGGACATAAAAAAAGAGAGAAGTTTTCTAACTTCTCTCTTTAAAGTGTTGAATTATCAATTTGTAAAGTAGCGACCAACAGGATCTACTCATTGGATTCCCATTAATTTTTTTAAACTTCGGACCTTTTTACTTACTCATGAACCCTTTATGAGTAACCTTTTTGGGGATTTCCGCTGTTTTACTTACTTATGAGCCCTTTATGAGTAACTTTTTCCGGATTTCCGCTGTATTACTTACTCATGAGCCCTTATGAATAACCTTTTTGGGGATTTCCGTTGTTTTACATACTCACGAACCCCCGCAGGAAACATGACACTCAGGTCTTGCTTACTGAAAAAAGCTAGTATCCTAGTAGTGATAATCCACTGATTTTGCTTTTCAAATATTATTAAAAAACTAGGTAAACAAAAAAGATAATAACCATAATAACCTGCAAAATCGCTTTTGCTAGCGAGCTGCTTATAAAAGAAAGTACTGTAGCCCAGGCAGATTTGATCGATTCTTTCGTATCCTTACCTTGTAATTTTTCAGCTACAAAAACAGAAATAAACGGGACAATGATTAAGCCAAACGGAGGAAAAACAAACGAACCAACGATTACAGCTAAACAGCCTACTCTTTCACCTGTTTTTGTACTACCATATTTTTTAAGAAAATATGCATTCGCTAGAAAATCCGCTAAAAAGATAACTGCTGTAAAAATAACCATTATAATCCAAAAAGACAGATTTAAATTACTTTTATTAATACCAAAATAATATATTAAAAAACCTACCCATAAAACTGGTACACCAGGAATAATTGGTTTGATTAACGCAATAAACGCTAATGCAAAACAAATGATGATCAATGCCCAAAGAACGATTGATGTAACCATTTCATCACCCTTACTTATTTAAATTAGTTAATACGAAAAAGAGACACTTCATAAATAAGTGCCTCCAATTTTTATATTATTAATTAAGCTTTTGAACGTGAAACATAGCTAGCTTCAGTAGTGTTAATAATTAATACTTCACCTTCATTAATGAAGATTGGTACTTGAACTACTAAACCTGTTTCCATAGTAGCTGGTTTTGTAACGTTTGAAGCAGTATCACCTTTGATACCAGGTTCAGTTTCAACTACTTTTAAGTCAACTGTGTTTGGTAATTCAACACCTAAAATTTCACTTTCAAAAGTCATGATATAAACTTCCATATTTTCTTTAAGGAATTTTAATTCACGTTCAATGTTTGCTTCTGGTAATTCAATTTGTTCATAAGACTCATTGTCCATGAATACATGTTGGTTACCATTCGCATATAAGTATTGCATTTTACGGTTTTGAATATGTGCTTTTGCTACTTTTTCACCTGCACGGAATGTTTTTTCTTGAACAGCTCCTGTACGTAGGTTACGAAGTTTTGAACGTACGAATGCAGCACCTTTACCCGGTTTAACGTGTTGGAAGTCAATTACTTGCCAAAGGCCACCGTCAGTTTCAATTGTTAAACCCGTACGAAAATCGTTTACTGAAATCATTAAAATATCCTCCTAAAAAATGAAATGGTCCTAATAATATGTATCGTGTAAAAAAAGAACCATTTCGCTTACCATGAATTTCTTTTACAACTTTATATCATAAAGTAAAATACGCGTTTTGTGTAGTTCTAATTTCTAATCTAATGAAAACTTATAATATGATTAGATTTTTTGGTGAAGACATTAAGTTTTCGTTACCACCAGTTTTAACGATTAAATCGTCTTCTATACGAACTCCACCTAAATTTGGAATGTAAATACCAGGTTCGCAAGTTACGATCATATTTGGCTCTAATACTGTATCAGAACGGAATGAAACTCCAGGTCCCTCATGTACTTCTAGTCCAATACCATGACCTGTACCATGTCCGTAATATTCTCCATAACCTTTTTCTGTAATATAATCACGAGTTAAAGCATCCGCTTCTTTACCTGTAATTCCTGCCTTAATTCCGTTAACACCACGTAATTGAGCTTCAAGAACGATTTCATAAATTTTCTTTAATTCATCTTTAGGCTCACCAACAGATACAGTTCTAGTCATATCTGAAACATAACCTTTATAGTATGCACCAAAGTCTAATGTTACAAAATCACCGATTTCAATTACTTTTTCAGATGCTACACCATGTGGAAGTGCAGAACGAGCACCAGAAGCAACAATTGTATCAAAAGATGATGAAGTTGCACCTAATTTACGCATGAAAAATTCTAATTCATTTGATACTTCTAATTCTGTAACACCTGGACGGATAAATCCTAAAATATGATCAAAAGCAGATTCTGCAACTTTAGCAGCTTCTTTAATAATTGAAATTTCAGCATCAGTTTTAATTAAACGTAATTTTTCAATTAATCCGCTTACTGGAACTAATTCAGCTTTTACAACTTTGCGATATGAACCGAATTCTGTAAATGTAACATAATCTTGTTCAAATCCAAGTTTTGAAACGCCTAATTTTTCAGTTAAAGCAGCAACTTCTGCTGGAATAGAACCTTCATGTTTTACAATCTCATAGCCAACACATTGGCTAGTAGCTTGCTCAATATAACGGAAATCAGTAATGAATAAAGCTTTGTCCTGAGTTATTAAAGCAACACCTGCAGAACCTGTAAAATTCGTCATATAACGTCTGTTGTATGTACTAGTAATTAATAATGCATCTAAACCTTTTTCTACTAAAGTCTCACGTAACTTGTTAATTTTTTCCATTATTTTTCTCTCCCCTACTAATCTTTTGTAACGCACTTAACCCTAAATCATATCCATACACACCTAATCCTACGATTTGTCCTACAGTAACTGCAGCTAAAACTGAAGTATGTCGGAACTCTTCTCTCTTATGTATATTTGAAATGTGTACTTCAATCGTTGGAACAGTAATACTTGCAATTGCATCACGAATTGCATAACTGTAATGAGTAAATGCGCCAGGATTAAAAAGAATCCCATCATATACATTATTTGCCGCATGAAGTTTATCGATTAAATCACCTTCATGATTAGATTGAAAGCAATCAACCGTATCTCCATTTTCATGTGCTAGTGATGATACATGATCCTCAATATCCTTTAATGTAGTTGAACCATAGATAGAAACTTCTCTTTGACCGAGCATATTTAGATTAGGTCCATTTAACAATAAAAACTTAGCCATTTAAAAGTCTCCACCCATCATTTCAGCATATTTATCCCAAAAACGCATATTTTGGAATACCCAAGCTTTATTTTATCATAGGCCAGACTATTTTGAATAGCCACGCAAATATGTCTTTTGTTCTTGAAATGCAAATGAAACAGAATATCCAATAAATGTTCCGTATAAAATGAATACACAGATAGTTGTAACTGTTGTATCAGATGAATAATCCTTAACTGCTTTTAAATCAAATGCTATTTTACCGAGCACGATAAAAACAATGACCCAAAGAATTAATCCAAAGAATATTCCCGGAAGAACACCAGTAAACCTTTTACCAATAAAGTAAAATACAAATGCGATTATAATTGAAATGATTCCGATTCCTACAATTGAAATGAGGTTTTCTATGTAACCATGTGCCCATTTTCCAAGCTTAATTTTTTCTAAAACAAAATTCGGACCAATTTGAGTAAAATCAAAATAACTAAGAACTAATAAAATAGTGGACCAAAATATCCCACCAAAAAAGCCAATACTTACGATCTTATTAAAATTCTTATTTCCATTAGATTCTCCTTGCCCACCCTGAACTTGATTCTCAGCCGGAGTTTGGTCTTGGTTTGGATTTTGATTTTGTTCCTGGTTTTGATCTTGACCTTGGTTTTGATCTTGACCCTGCTTTTCCTGTTCTTTATTCTCTTCTTGCTCTTTATGCCCTATGTCCATCTAACATTTCCCTTTCCATACATTGCTAAATATCTTACTGTATTATGTCCAACAAAGAAATTTTTAATGTGACTGTGATTATTTATTTGAAAATTACAAATATTTAAATTATTATTTTTATTTTCCTACTTCTTATACTTGCACCTTTATAATGCTTACATTTACAATAGATATAAATAGATAAATACAAGTTTAGGTTGGTGCAACATGAGAGAGAAGAATAAAGCAGTATATGGGGGTCAAGCAATCGTTGAGGGTGTAATGTTTGGTGGCAAAACACATACAGTCTCTGCAATACGCAGATCAAATGATGAAATACAATATTATGAAGAACCGATACATATAAATCGGACAATGCAAAAATTAAAAAAAATTCCATTTGTCCGTGGTGTAGTCGCGATTGTTCAAGCAAGCATCAATGGATCTAAGCATTTAAACTATTCCACTGATAGATATGGTGTAGATCCAAAAGATGATGAAAAAATAGCAATTGAACGTGAAAAACAAAAAGGTAAACTTGCAACTTATCTTGGGCTTTCATTACTTGCCGTTTTATCATTTTTAGTTGGAAAAGTTATTTTCACACTTGTGCCCGTTCTACTAGCTGCAACATTGAAACCAATATTCGAAACCGATTTTCAACAAGTCGTAATAGAAAGTATTTTAAAACTAGGTTTTCTGTTAATTTATATTTATTTAGTTTCGTTAACTCCATTTATTAAAAGAGTATTTATGTATCATGGTGCCGAACATAAAGTAATTAACGCATTTGAAAACAATATACCTTTAACAATTGAAGGCGTTCAATCACAATCACGACTACATTATCGTTGTGGTAGCAGTTTCATTCTATTTACTGTAATTGTTGGCATGTTTATTTACTTCTTAGTTCCAACAAGCCCACTTTGGTTAAGGATTGTAGATAGACTTTTATTAATTCCAGTTGTAATAGGCGTATCATTCGAAGTTTTACAATTAACAAATAAAGTTCGAAACATTCCAATATTAAGATGGGTTGGTTACCCAGGATTATGGCTTCAATTATTAACGACAAAAGAACCTACTGATGATCAAGTTGAAGTATCAATCGCCTCTTTTAACCGACTGATGGACATGGAAAAAAATAACATCAGATAATTGACAGAATTTTATAAAAAATATCAACTTATTGGATAAAATGTAATAAACTATAAGAAACAATATTTTTTCTAATACAATTAATAACAAATTTACTCTTCACTTAGGAGGTGCTTAAAGTGAATCAAAAAGTGTACACATCAATATTTTATGGAATCATTGCATTAGCACTTTTTGGCTTAATTGCTCAGTTGATACACGAACCAGCAAAAATATTACAAAGGTTTTTGTTTATAGGATTAATCCTTTTAATTCTTTATTTTATTTATAGAGTTTTTACCTCTTCAAACAGTCAAAGAAGCCAACAAGACTCTTATCGAAAGGCTGCAAAACAAACGGTAAAAAAATATAACACACAAAAATCAAGTCCGATAAAAAAATCGATGAACAAATCAAAGCCCACTTCAAGAAAAAGTACCTCCAGCCCTTTATTAAAAAAACGAATAAAGGATTCGAGCCACTTAACTGTGATTGAAGGTGAAAAGGGCAAAAAGAAAGACCGTGCTTCCTACTAAGCACGGTCTTTTTAATTATTTGAATTCGATTGTTGTTCTTCATTCGATTTTTGGATATATTTTAATGCTTCAATTCGCTCTTTATCTTCTTCAAAGAATTGAACTAATTCTCCAATTCGATCAACTGCTTCCCAACTCATATGGTGTTCCATTCCTTCAACATCTTGATAGATTAATTTTTCATCAACACCAATAATACGTAGGAATTGCTCAAGTAAAACATGACGATAAACAAGCTTTTTCCCCATTTTTTTACCTTTTTGCGTTAAGATAAGTCCTCTATACTTTTCATAAATTAAATACTCGTCTTTATCAAGTTTTTGAACCATTTTGGTCACCGACGATGGGTGTACTGATAAGGCTTCAGCAATATCAGAAACACGAGCATACCCTTTATCTTCAATTAAAAGGTAAATTTGTTCTATATAATCTTCCATACTAGGTGTGGGCATGTTCTTCCTCCAATACAGTAATTCAAACTTTTATCCGTTACAATAAGCATCAGTTAAAATGATACAACACATATTCCAAAAGAGCAATTAACATGAACTAGAATCGATAGATAGTCCTACTGTATAAGAATATGTCAAAAATAAAAAGAGTGTACCTATTAATTAGATACACATTTAAGTAAAATATTGAATTTCTCCATTTGGAAAATATTTATTTATATAGCTCGAGATCGTTTCTTCAATTGAAGCCGCCTCTTCCTTTTGATAAACATATTTTCCAATTCCATATTTCCCCCATTTATATTTCCTTTTCTCCTCATCCATCTCAAGTTTCGTATTAGGATACCTCTCTAAAATCACTTTTTTTGCAGGCTTAGTAAAACGATGCTGAATTAGCTCAAACGTCATTTTCTCATCTGCCAATTCACCTAATGCATCCTTCAACCGAATAAAAAGCTCTTCATAGCCCTCTTCCCACTCATCATGCATATAAATAGGTGCCACTATAAAACCAAATGGATAACCTGCATGCGCAACTTTTTTCGCAGCTTCTATTCTCTCATCAAATGAACCCGTACCAGGTTCAAAATTTTTAATAACATACCTAGAATTTATACTAAATCTAAATGTTGTTTTCCCATTATGTTTTGCATCGAGTAAATGATCAACATGTGGAAATTTCGTTACAAATCGTAAACGACCAAACTCAGTTTGTCCAATAAATTCAATTGTTTTCTTAAGCGAGTGAGTTAAATAATCAATCCCTACAATATCCGAAGTACACGCTGCCTCAAACCTTGTAATCTCAGGCTCCCGCTCCTTCATATATTTTTCTGCTTGTGCGAAAATATCCTCTAAATTAACATAAACCCTAATATACGGCTTTGAACCAAGAGTAGTTTGTAAATAACAATAATGACAATGTCCCATACAACCTGTAGCAAGAGGAATAGCATACTCCGCAGAAGGTTTAGAAGTCTCGAATTTTAATGTTTTACGTAATCCAACGACTAAAGTTGATTTTGCAATACGATACTTTTCTATATCATTCTCACCTGGTAAATTACGAATTTGATTATGGGAAGTCGTTTCTCTAATATCTAGCCCCATTTTCTCAAATTTCTCTTTTAACTCCATACCTAAAGGATACTCTAAAGCTTGAGGCTCAAAATAAACAAGCTTTGGTACAAAAGGTTTCATCCAATCACCCCTTCTCCACGTTATTGCTTAGTATTGACCCCAATAAAAAATAAAACATTGGAAATGGTAGGAAGTTCATTTCTTATTGTGATGTTCTTTTATTTTTTGTAGAGCACAGCTTGTGGTTTCCGGGTTATTTTTTGTTTTGATGGCTGATTGCATATGAAAACACTCTACATTACATGTAATTTTTAACTGATTTGCAATTCGGGAAGTAAAACTAAATGTTTTTCTTTAAAATGAACCGATTTTTCTTCAAATTACACTTATCTCGGCCATTCAAATAAATTTTAAAGGTCAATATGAATCTTACTGGAATACCCTTAGGCTATGGGTATATTTTTATTTTATTTGCACTTTTATCATTTTTAATTGCGATTCTCGGATTTTATTTGCATTTTTCCTATTTTTAATTGCGATTATCAGATTTTATTTGCACTTCATTGTTTATTTACACTTATTTCAATGTTATTTGCGTTCCTCAGATTTTTATTTGCACCTTTGTTTTATTTATTTGCACTTCAAAGATAATTACTCCTCTGATTATATTTGCAACTTTACCTTGTTACTCCTTTAATCCCCACACAAAAAAAGAAAGCCAAAAAGGCTTTCCTCAAAACTACCTATTACTTATAAAACTATTTACGTAAGTTCCATTCCTCAGTACTATACTTTGTAGCTAGTAGGAATTGAACTTCTTTTTCTTGAGCTTCAGTTAATTCATATGGAACTAACTCAATATCTAAGCCAATTTCAAAGCCTTTTTCAAATGCTTCGTATAGATCCGACATTGTTTTTGGAGTTGCACTTTCTGCATTAATCCAAGTTGCACGATCTAAGAATCTTTTCTTCATTTTCTCTTTTACTGCATCTGAAGAGAAAATATATAGGTCATATAGCATATCAACATCAATATTTAATGGAATTGATCCGTGTTGAAGAATTGATCCTTTTTGTCTAGTTTGAGCACTTCCAGCAATTTTTTTATCGTTCACTACGACTTCATACCAAGATGGGGCATCGAAACATACTGCACTTGCTGGGTTTTTAAGTTGATTTTTTTCTTCAGCAGTTTTTGGTACTGAAAACGATGCATCTAGACCTAGAAGCTTGTACCCTTCCAAAATTCCCATTGAAATTACTTTATATGCTTCAGTTACCGTTACAGGCATATTAGGATAGCTTTCTGGAACAATTACACTGTAAGTTAGTTCTTCATGATGTAGTACGCTTCTTCCACCAGTTTGTCGTCTAACGAAGTCACCATTGTATTTTTTTAATGCATCTAAACTAATTTCTTGATTCTTTTGGAAATAACCAATTGTGACAGTAGGATTTTCCCATTCATAAAAACGTAAAGTTGGTAGAAAGCCTTCTTCACTTTGCCATTTAATTAAGCATTCATCAAGTGCCATATTATAGCTACCAGATTTCACTCCACTATTAATAAAGTTCCACTTAGTCTTTGCCATGTTGATAAACTCCTCTTTTTTGTTTAAAATTTTACTTTTTTAATGAAAGTTTCTTGCACAATCCTATTAGAGAATTATAATAAGATAAGTAGGTAATTGAAAGGTGATGAAAAATTTGAATCAGTTTTTACCAGTAATTTTTGTCGTACTAGGTATCATTGTATACTCAACAGTAATGTATTTCTACCAAAAACGTTTAATTAAAACGTTAACTGAGGAAGAATTTCGTGCTGGCTTACGTAAAGCTCAACTAATTGACTTACGCGATCAAGAAGATTTTAAGAACGGCCATATATTGGGTGCTCGTAATATCCCGTTCGCACAACTAAAAACGCGTTCAAAAGAAATTCGTAGAGATCAGGCAGTATATTTATACGATCAAATGGGCGTTCGTCCTGGACAAGCTGCACGTATTTTACGTAAACAAGGCGTAATGGAGCTTTACCAACTTAAAGGCGGCTTCAAGCTTTGGTCTGGTAAAGTAAAAAAAGGCTTATAATCTACATTTAATGTAAATAAAAAAACTACTTCATTTTAGGAAGTAGTTTTTTACGTTTATGTAATTATTACATATGTTTATTCTTTTTGAGTTTTAGGTTTACTATATTTTTCACCTTTTGTATCAACCTTAATTGATTCGATTACTACAGGAGTTACAGGTTTTTCCATTGAATCTACTTCAACTTCATCGATTTTTTTAACAATATCGATTCCTTCAATTACTTTACCAAATGATGCATATTGTCCATCAAGGTCTGGTGTATCATTAGACATAATGAAAAATTGGCTACCAGCACTATTAGGGTCGCTAGTTCTTGCCATTGATAATACACCTGTTGTATGTTTTAAATTATTTTTAAAACCGTTTGATGTAAATTCCCCTTTTATAGTATATCCTGGTCCACCGTTACCAGTACCCTCTGGATCTCCACCTTGAATGACAAAATCTCTAACAACTCGATGGAACGTTAAACCATTATAAAACCCTTTGTTTGCTAGTGAAATGAAATTATCTACTGTATTTGGAGCAATTTTAGGATATAATTCAGCTTTAATGACACCATAATCCTTTACTGTTATCGTTGCAATTGGGTTTTTCACATGCTTATTCCCTTTTGCAGTTTTATCATTATTGTTACCACATGCGGCTAATAAGCTGATCGTTAATACAAGACAGCTTATTAAAATTGCTCTAAAAGATTTTTTTAACATTTTTACTTCTCCCCTCTTTCCATAATTATAGTTTACCAAATTTGACCACTTATTTTCTACGGTTTCAAAAAATTGGGAATTTTTACACAGATAGACATCTTCCGATAAATTTAATAAAAATTCGCCGACTGGATCGATTTAAGGTTAAGAAAGACATGTAAAATTGGAAACCACTTGAATTTTCTTCACCTTTGCCTATTTAGAGTTCTTACTGTACAAAAAAACTACTATCCATCTTTAAATGAATAGCAGCTTACTTTTTAATTTACACAACTTTTTTCGATCGTTCTTCGATATTGTTTTTCCTAAATGGAAACCACCAATTCCATTTTCCAAATAACTGCATTAAACTTGGAACTAAGACTAAGCGAACGATTGTAGCGTCCAAGAATATAGCTATTGCGATCCCGATTCCCATTTGTTTTACTGGTACCATATCAGTAAAAGCGAATGCACCAGTTATAACGATCATAATGGACGCTGCAGACGTAATAATACGACTCGTCGATACTAACCCTTCTCTAGTCGAATAAGTATTATCTCCAGATTCATAATATAACTCTTGCATTCTTGACATTAAAAATACTTCATAGTCCATGCTTAAGCCAAAAACTAATCCAAAGACAAACACCGGTAAAATCAACATAATATCAGATTGAGGTAATCCAAAATTCCCACCTTGGAATAGCCACGTAATAATTCCAAAAGTTGCGCTTAATGATAATACATTCATTAGTATTGCTTTGATTGGGATGATAATTGACCTAAAAGCAATCATTAATATGATGAAAGTACTAACCATAATGACAAGTAAACCGTATAAGATATTATCTGTAATCTCATCAAATAATTCTTGTTCGAATTTAACTTGGCCACCTACAGTATAGTTAAGGCCTTCAATTTTACCTTTATATTTATCCTCAAAATCTCGTACCCATTGCTTCCCTTTTTCTGATTTCGGATTAGAATTCAGGAAAACTTGTATATAAGTTTTATTATTTTTAATATAAGCATCAATCGCTGGCTGAATTTTTGAAGTACTAGGAGTTTTTAAAGCAGGTAATACTTGCTGTGCATTTAAATTAACTGCATTTAACACGCTTTTTACTTCATAAACATTCTGATCTTTTTCAAGTTTTTTCTGTATGTTTTCTAAGGTGTTTAAATGATCTTGATTTAAGAAATCATCTTTAGATGCCAATACGATTGATATTGTCCCATGCTTTTGAGCTTCTGGAAGGAACGCTTTTTGATATTTTTCATAATTAATTCGCGATGCTGCATCCTTCGGTAATGCATCAATCGTCGGTATATTTAAGTGCACATCTCTAATTGGAATGACAAAAAGACCTAATATGATCAAAGATGTTAGAGCCATAATGACTGGTCTTTTCATAACGAAATTTGCAAATTTTCTCCAAACCGCTTGTTGTTGGTCTTGGCTTCGATTCGCAATCGATTTTAGCGTACCTTTATTAATATTTTTACCAAGGGCTGAAAGTACAGCTGGTAGTAATGTTAATGATAAAAATAAACTGACTAAAACTACAACTGCGCCACTGATTGCAACACTTCTAAATAAATCAATATTAATGAAATAAAGTGCCGATAAACCTATAAACACACAAATTCCAGAAAAAATAATCGCTCTGCCGGCAGTTGCAAAAGTGACACTAATCGCTTCCTTAACCGTTGAATGATTCTGTAATTCAGTTTTATAACGACTTACGAATAGCAATGCAAAATCGATTGATAGTGCTAATCCAATCATCGGTGCAACATTTAATACAAAGATTGACAATTCAATATGTTTTCCAATAAAGGCTAATATACCAAAAGTACTTAAAATACTAATCATACCAATAATAATTGGAATAGCAGATGCAACTAAACTTCCAAATGCAAAAAACAATACAATAAACGCAATTGGAACACCAATCATTTCAGCTTTCTTTAAGTCTTTTTGACTAGTTTTATTCATTACATCACTTATGATCGTAAATCCAGTTGTTCCTATTTTCACAGAATCATTTGACAAGGACTCTACTTTTTTTGCAAATTTATTATTTAGATTAACAAGCTGATCATGGTCCTTTTCATTGTATAAAAAAGATAAGTAAGCGATATTCTTCTTTTTCATACTTGGATTATTTAGAGGATGATGAAATTGTTCTATATTCTTTTCTTTTTGAACTTCTTTAACGACACGTTCAATTTCAGATTGGAATTTAGCATCGGTTACCCCTTTTTTCCGTTCAAGAATTATGATTAGTGAGTCGGGTGATTGTTCAAATTCTTTTTCCAATACATTCTTAGCTTTTTCATATTCCCCAGGTGTTCTAAATCCATCCCCATCCAAAATGCCCGGTAAATGTTTGGAATATATACCTAAAAAAATTGAAATCAAGGCTAATATTGCTATGACAAAATATCGAAGTTGATAGATCGAACGACCCACCTTTTTCCAAGCACTATTTTCATTTACTGTACTTTTCATCTTTCCACTCCTTATTTACATATCCTACCAATATTTTATCAAACTTTAGTGTAAATTCGCCTATTTATTTTATATTTTGACATAAGAATTTTTAAAGAAAACTCGCAAAAATTGATGGACCTTAAAGTGAAGACCGATTCGTAAGTGTAATTTGTGTAACTACGACGAGTGTCCTTCTTAGCTGCATATTTATTCTTTCTTAAGATGATAAAAAAACGCCCAAAATATAAATCAAATTGATTTATATTTGAGCGCTAAAATTTTGAAACAAATATAGCAACGATTATGCCTAATATTGCCCCGACAACAACTTCATATGAAGTATGACCTACTAATTCATTTAATGCTTTATAATTTTTTATTCTCCCATGAAAAAAATCATTTAATAACTTTGCATGTTTACTAACTGCAAGTCTAACGCCAGAAGCATCGTACATAATAATCGTCGCAAAAATCGCTGAGATTGCGAAAGTAACATTTTCAAAGCCTTCTGTTAGCCCTACACTCAGTGCTAATCCTGTCACCGTAGAAGAATGTGAACTTGGCATTCCACCAGAGGCAAAAAACTTAGATATATCAAAGTCCTTTTCTTTAAACAAATGAATAATAACCTTTAAGAACTGTGCAATAAACCACGCGATCACCGCTGAAACCAATGGTTCGTTATGAAGTATCGACAAAACGTACCTCCTCTAAATACAAAAAATTATTATTCCATTATTATCTTCCTTAAGTAATTGTATATTCACCAACTTTGTAAAAGAACTGATATTTAAGTCAGAAATAAGGAATTCGTAATCTGGGCAATGGTAGCGTAGTATAAAATATTCCACTTGCATTTTCTGACTTTAATGTTCTACCTCATTGACTTGAAATTCTTGCCTTTAACGATCGCCCTAAATTTTTTTAATAAATTATCATTTTTCAAATTGACAATTCATACAATTCTGATAGACTTAGTTGTAATTAATATCTAGGAGGAAGCCCATGAGCCAAGCCAACGACTTAAAACCCATCATTGAGGTCGTGGAATCGTTACTTAGTGGTTTAAAATTTGGAACAATCACATTAGTCGTTCAAGATGGGAGAATTATTCAAGTAGAAAAACAAGAAAAAATACGATTAAAGTAAAATGTGTTCCTGCTGACTAGAAAAACTAGAGGCAGCTCAAGTCTACGAAACTGTAGATTTGGGCTGCCTTTTTCTTTTTAGGATAACTTAAATGGAAATAAACGTTCTTTTGAAGAAGATCTGTTCCGCTCTACTCTCTTAGTCAATTGGAGGAAAGAAAATGAGGTTTGAAAATTGGAACGAGAAAAATATTCCTAATTTTTCGATTGAAAATGAAACAAAAGGTGCACTTGAAGTACTCGAGTGGGCTTACAAAACCTATGGTGATGAGCTAATTTATGCTTGTAGCTTTGGTGTTGAGGGAATCTTATTAATTGATTTAATTTCAAAAGTTAAACCTGATGCAAAGATTGTATTTTTAGAGACCGGCCTACATTTTAAGGAAACATATGAATTAATAGACCGTGTCCAAGCAAAATATCCACGCTTACAAATTGAAAAGAAAACACCAGGTGTTACTTTAGAAGAACAAGCGAGTATTCACGGAGATGAGTTATGGAAGCGTGAACCGAATAAGTGCTGTAATATTCGCAAAATCCTACCGCTTCAAGAAGCTCTAAAGGGTGCTCCAGCTTGGATCTCAGGCTTAAGAAGGGAACAATCACCTTCAAGGCAAAAAACAGAATTTCTTAATCTAGATCAAAAGTTCAATTCAATAAAGGTTTGCCCCTTAATTCATTGGACTTGGAAGGAAGTTTGGCGATATGTATATTACAAAAAACTTCCATACAATCCATTACATGATATAGGTTATCCAAGCATTGGTTGTGAGGTTTGTACTTTGCCTGTTTCAAACTCTTCAGATAGTCGTTCTGGACGTTGGTCAGGAACAAATAAAACAGAATGCGGTTTACATGACTAGTTGTCTTATTAGTTGCTAAAAAATTAAATTTTATTCTTACTAACTATTAAATTAGGAAAATATAAGGAGTGTTTTGGAATGAGTTTAGCCCCTCACGGTGGAGTCTTAATTAATCGATTTTATCCAGAAGTAGCTGTTAGAGATGGTCTGAAAGAAATTCCTTTAGATTTAATTGCTTTAAGTGATCTCGAGTTAATTGGAAATGGTGCCTATAGTCCCCTAACTGGATTTTTAGGAAAAGATGATTATGAGCAAGTCGTAAGCACAATGAGATTAAAAAATGGAACAGTATGGAGTATTCCAATTACCCTTCCTTTAAATGGTCAATTAGCTAGTAAGCTAAAACTAGGTGAAGTAGTGAAACTTACTTGGGAAAATGATGTGTATGCATTGTTAGCGATTGAAGATATTTATACACCTAATAAATTACTAGAAGCACAGTTTGTTTATGGAACTACTGACACAAACCACCCTGGAGTTGCGAAAATGTATTCTCGTGGTGATGTTTATTTAGGTGGAGAAGTAACTGTTATTAAACAAATTAATCGTACTAAGTTCACTGAGCATTACTTAAGTCCAAAAGAAACGAGAGAAAAATTTACGTCATTAAATTGGAAGAAAATTGTTGGATTTCAAACTCGTAATCCAGTTCATCGTGCCCATGAGTATATTCAAAAAACTGCACTTGAAATCGTAGACGGCTTGTTCTTAAACCCATTAGTTGGTGAGACAAAATCAGATGATATTCCTGCGGAAGTTCGTATGAAAAGCTATAAAGTATTACTTCAAAACTATTACCCAACAGACCGAGTATTTTTAGCTGTATTCCCTGCCGCTATGCGATATGCGGGCCCAAGAGAAGCTGTGTTCCATTCGATCGTTAGAAAAAATTATGGCTGCACACATTTTATAGTCGGCCGTGATCATGCTGGAGTAGGTAATTACTATGGAACATATGATGCACAAAAAATCTTTCAAAATTTTTCACAGGATGAATTAGGAATCAATCTCTTATTCTTTGAAAATAGTTTCTATTGCTCAAAATGCGAGAATATGGGTTCAACAAAAACTTGTCCGCATGGTAGTGAGCACCATGTAACTTTATCTGGTACAAAGGTTCGTGAAATGCTGAAAAACGGTGAAGTTCCTCCTTCAGCTTTTAGTAGGAAAGAAGTTGTTGAAGTATTAATAGAGGGATTGAAAGAACCTCAATCAATTTCAGCAGAATAGGAGAAATTTTAAATGTCTAAAAATATTGTTTGGCACCAAGCAAGTATTACAAAACAAGATCGTCGTCTCAAAAACAATCACCACAGCGCTATTTTATGGTTTACAGGTTTATCAGCTTCAGGTAAATCGACTATTGCTAACGAAATTGCAAAAGCATTGTTCAATCTTAATGTTCAACAGTACGTCTTGGACGGTGATAATATTCGTCATGGCTTAAACAACGATCTTGGCTTCACTGATCATGATCGAACTGAAAACATTCGTCGAATTGGTGAAGTAGCTAAGCTCTTTGTAGATAATGGGCAGATTGTCTTAACTGCCTTTATCTCCCCATTTATAGCTGATCGAAATATAGTACGGTCATTAGTCGCGCAAGATGAATTTATTGAAGTTTATGTAGAATGCTCTGTTGAGACATGTGAAAGTAGAGACCCGAAAGGGCTTTATAAAAAAGCAAAAAATGGTGAAATTCAAAACTTTACGGGCATCAGTTCTCCGTATGAAGCTCCATTAAATCCAGAAATTACATTAAATACAGATAAACTATCCGTTCAAGAATGTGTTGAAACAGTACTTCAATTTTTAAAGAGTAAAAATTATATTGGGTAAGGTGATGTTCGATGCCATTTGAAAAAATATGGAAAGACAATCTTAAGTTAAATGAAACTGAAAAAACGAAACTCGTTAAAGATGGACTTAAAATTTATGAGGACATCCCCCACTATGCTAAAAATGGCTTTGAGTCCATACCAAAGGATCAATGGGATTTATTCAAGTGGGCTGGATGCTATCTACAAAAACCAAAAGAAGCTGGTTATTTTATGATGCGTGTAAATGTTCCTTCTGGAATTTTAACGCATGATCAACTTGTCACATTAGCTGAAATCGCACGTGATTATGGTCGAGATGTATATGACATTACAACTCGTCAAGCAATCCAATTTCATTGGTTAACAATTGATCAAATACCTGATATTTTCACACGCTTAGAAAAAGTTGGGCTTTCTAGTTCCGGTGCGTGCGGTGATATTACTCGTAATATCGTTGGAAATCCACTTGCAGGAATCGATCCAAATGAATTATTTGATACTACACCAATTGTGAAGGAAATTTATGAATTCTTTCAGTTTAATGAAGATTTCTCTAATCTACCTAGAAAATATAAAATGTCGATTAGTACAAATAAGAGTAATGCATCCAATGCAGAAATTAACTGTATTTCATTTGTTCCAGCAATTAAAGATATTGATGGAAAAGAAACTTCTGGTTTCCATGTAAAAGTTGGTGGTGGACTTTCTTCCGCTCCACATTTAGCTCAAGAACTAGATCTATTCGTACTACCACATCAAGTGAAAGAAGTTTCAATAGCTGTTACAACAATCTTTAGAGATTTTGGCTATCGTGAAAAACGCCATCACTCCCGTTTAAAGTTTTTGGTCGCTGATTGGGGAGTTGAGAAGTTTAAAGAAGTTTTAGAAGGATACACAGGTAAGTTATTAACGAAAGGAACAGGCTTTGATGAGTCATGGAATGCAGGGTATTTTTACGGAGTTCATCCACAAAAGCAAGAAGGACTAAATTATGTGGGATTAAGTATACCTGTTGGACGATTACATTCTAAAGACGTTTTTGAATTAGCTAGAATCGTAAAAAGATATGGTAATGGTGAAATACGAAATTGTAATTCACAAAATTTAATTTTGCCAAATATCCCAACAGAAAATCTTGATGAACTATTAAAGGAACCTATTCTTGAAAAATTCACGCCAGTGCCTCCAAAATTCGTCGGCTACTCCGTTGCTTGTACTGGGAATGAGTATTGCAATTTAGCATTAGTGGAAACAAAAGCTCGTATGAAGGATACTGCTTCTTATTTAGATGAAAAAATCACATTAGATGTCCCTGTCAGAATTCATATGGTCGGTTGCCCTAACTCTTGTGGTCAAAGAGCAATCGCAGATATAGGTCTCCAAGGGATCAAAGCTCGTAATGAGAAAAAAGAATTAGTAGAAGCTTTTGAAATTTACGTAGGTGGTACATTAGCGAATGGTGGTAAATTAAACGAAAAGTTAAAAGGTAAAGTTGAATCCCCTGCCCTTCATCTAGTGTTAGAAAAATTCTTGCAGCACTTTAGTCAAAATAAACTACCTTCTGAACCTTATTTAGATTATGTATCAAGAGTTGGAATTGAACAATTGCAAAATCATTTAACTTCTATTCTTGAAACTGTTAAAGCATCTTAAAGAAAGACGGTGACATATGTTTTTATATCGATTTGAAGCAACGATCCAAAACCGTGTCGTTCCTATTGTTATTCTAGCAAGTGATGATGAGAAAGCATTTAAACTAGTTGATACCGAACTTGAAAAGTTTTATGTAAAAAAACCAGACGTTAAAGATCTACTAATGTATGAAAAAAAGAAAGTCAGTCAAAGTGGTGGATTTGTTTTAGATTTAGAAGTTTTAAGTAAACGATAAATGATGAGGTGTGTGGAATGATTGGAAAAGTTTATTTAGTTGGTGCTGGGCCAGGGGATGTTGATCTAATTACTGTAAAAGGACTAAAGTGCATTCAAAATGCAGATGTCATTATATATGACCGATTAGTCAATAAGGAACTACTAGATTATGCAAAAGAATCCGTCGAGTTAATATACGCTGGTAAACTACCAAACTACCATGCATTGAAGCAAGAAACTATAAATGCCTTCCTAGTGAAATATGCTAAAAAAGGCAAAAACGTTGTTCGATTAAAAGGTGGAGACCCCTTCATTTTTGGCCGCGGAGGTGAAGAAGCAGCTTATCTTGTTGAACGTGGTGTTTCCTTTGAAATTGTTCCTGGTATTACTTCAGGTATAGCAGCCCCAGCTTATGCTGGCATACCTGTCACCCACCGTGATTACAGTAGTTCATTTGCTTTTGTAACAGGGCATTGCAAAGAAGAGGATACTGTTAAATGGGCAGCTTTAGCAAAAGGCATTGATACACTAGCAATTTATATGGGAGTTAATAATTTACCATATATTCGTCAGCAACTAATTTCAAATGGAAAACATCAAGACACCCCTGTTGCACTAATTCATTACGGTACTACTGAACAACAGCGAACTGTTATAAGTACATTAAAAAATGTCTTATCAGACGTTGAAAAAGAAAAAATAACAAACCCTAGTATGATTATTGTAGGAGAGGTCGTTCATTTACATCATCAATTACAATGGTTTGAAACGAAATATAACGCTATGGCTGACCATAAAAATATTAATTATTCTAGTCTTTAAATTCTCACCTAGCATGAAATGAGGTGCTTTACAATGGATGCAATATTATATGTATGTCATGGAAGCCGTGTAAAATCGGCTGTCCATTCTGCCATACAATTTGTTAAAAAAGTTCAAAAGCAAATTGATTGCAAAGTACAAGAAATTAGTTTCATCGAACTCGCTGAACCATCAATTTCAGTAGGATTAGAGAATTGTTTGCGTAAAGGAGCAAAATCGGTAACAGTATTGCCGGTTTTACTCCTTTCTGCAAATCATGCAAAGGTAGATATACCTCTAGAAATTGCAAAATTTCAAGAGGTATATCCAGACATTACAATTAATATAGCTGAACCAATTGGCATTCACCAAAATATGATTGAATTAATTAAAAAACGCATCAATGAAAAAGTGAAGTATTTAATTAAACCAACCAAAATTATGTTAGTTGGACGAGGAAGTAGTGATCCACTAACCATCAAAGATTTTAATTCGATTGTTAAACTCCTTGAGGTTAATATAAATCACCCCGTTCTAGCAGCTTTTATGGCTGTTTCAAAGCCATCTATTCATGAAGCTTGGAATCAACTAATGAACGAACAAAATACTCAAGTTATTATTGTACCTTATTTATTTTTTTCAGGAACGCTTATGAATGAAATAAAGCATAAACAAAAAACACTACCTCTAGCTATGCAAAATAACTGGATATTATGTGAACCATTAGGATATGACCCTTTAATTACTTCAATTTTTACTGAAAGAATTCATGAATCTCAAGCAAAACAATTAATCACAGTGGCAAAATAAAAGCTCTTGTTCCTTCTATGAAGAACAAGAGCTTTACTATTAATTATTTACTTTCAACTTTCAAGAAATTTGTTGGTTTGTAAGTTGGAAGTGTTTGTAAAAAACGATTAATTCTTTTTGTAGCTTCAATTAATTGATTTAATGAAGTTGCATAAGAACATCGAATATAGCCTTCACCACAATCCCCAAAAACATTTCCCGGGACGACCGCTACTCTCTCTTTTAATAATAATTGTTCAGCAAATTCCTCTGATGTTAAACCAGTATTTTGAATTGATGGGAAAACATAGAATGCGCCACCTGGATTATGACATGATAATCCAATTTCTTGTAGTGATTGAACAAGGAAATTACGGCGTTGCATATAGCTTCTTCTCATAGCTTCTACATCATGATCTCCATTACGAAGTGCTTCAACCGCTGCATGCTGAGACATTGTTGGTGCACACATGATTGCATATTGATGAACCTTAAGCATATGGGAAATAATGTCTGAAGGTGCAGCAACAATCCCTAAACGCCAACCTGTCATCGCAAATGTTTTCGAAAATCCAGAGATTAAGATTGTATGATCTCTCATTCCATCTATATTTGCAAAGCTTGTATATTCGCCATCATAAACAAGTTCAGCATAAATTTCATCCGAAATAACTAATAAATTATGTTTTTTAACAAATATAGCTAAATCTTCTAATAATTCTTTTTCTAATAAAGTACCAGTTGGATTATTAGGGTTACAAAGTAAGATTGCCTTTGTTTTCGGTGTAATTTTCTTTTTTAACGCTTGGAGATTAATTTTAAACTCCTCTTCTCCCGTCGTCGCTAAATGAACTGGAACACCACCAGCTAGTGATACAAGAGGCGCATATGATACAAAGCATGGATCAATGACGATTACTT
This sequence comes from Gottfriedia sp. NPDC056225, assembly GCF_042267765.1. NCBI lineage: Bacteria > Bacillati > Bacillota > Bacilli > Caryophanales > Bacillaceae > Gottfriedia > Gottfriedia sp. NPDC056225. The sequence goes on from NZ_JBHJTJ010000014.1 coordinate 61,154, forward strand.
CGTCCCCTGGATTTAAAATTGTTCTTAAAGCAATATCAATCCCTTGGCTTGCCCCTACAGTTATAATTAATTCTTCCTCTGGACTATAATGCACATCAAATTTCTTTGCAAAATAACGACTAACTTCCTCACGTAATTCTAGTAGTCCAGCATTTGAAGTGTATGCCGTATGTCCAGTCTCTAATGAATAAATACTTGCTTCTCTTACGTTCCAAGGCGTAACAAAGTCAGGTTCACCTACCCCAAGTGAAATGACATTATCCATACTAGCCGCTAAATCAAAAAACTTACGAATCCCTGATGGTTGTAGTGAAGTTACTGTATTTGATAAATTAAATTTACTCATGGCGTGATCACCATACGCTTATCACTTTGTTTTTGACCATATACAATACTGTCATGCTTATATCGTTTTAAAATAAAATGGGTAGTTGTTGATAAAATAGATTCTAAAGTTGAAAGTTTTTGAGATACAAATGAAGCGATTGATGTCATTGTCTTCCCTTCAACTACAACTGATAAATCATATGTTCCTGACATTAAATAAACCGATTTTACTTCTGGGTATAAATAGATTTTTTCTGCAATCTCATCAAAGCCAACCCCACGTTTTGGTGCAACCTTAACATCAATCATTGCAGTTATACTTTCTTGAACTGGCACTTTACCCCAATCAATAAGCGTAATATATTGAAGAATAACACGATCATTTTCGAACTTCGTTAATATTTGAGCTACTTCTTCTTCTGTAGCTCCGATCATTTTTGCCAAAACATCATTATTTAATCGACCATTTTGTTCGATACACTGTAATAATTGTATTTCTTTTTCTGTCATATCCATTTACTCCTTATGTATTCCATTATTCCTGGAATAACCTTCAGTTGTTTATTCTATTCATCTATATTTTAATATTTTTGTTAGATGACACTTTTGTAAAGAATTCTTCGTAAATCACTTGAACAGCTTTTTTCTCATCACATGATTTTACGCCAAACATCATACTAACCTCTGATGACCCTTGGTTTATCATTTCAATATTGATCCCTGCACTTGCTAATGCTTGACTCGCTCTTGCAGTAGTACCAACATTATGACGCATCCCCTCACCCACTAGCATAATCAATGCAAGGTCCCTTTCAACGAAAACATAGTCTGCATGTAATTCATCTCTGATCCGATTAATAATTTGAAATTCCATTTCATCAGTTAATTGACTTTGACGAATGATGATTGAAATATCGTCAATTCCACTCGGTTGATGCTCATATGAAATTTGATAATCTTCAAGAATTTGCAATAATTTACGACCAAATCCAATCTCTCTGTTCATTAAATACTTGCTTATATAAATACTACAAAATCCATTGTCACTAGCAATACCAATTAAAGGACCGTTTGACAAGGCTCGTTCCTTTACAATTCGTGTACCAGGAGCTGCGGGATTATTCGTATTTTTAATGTTTACTGGAATGCCAGCTTCAAAGGCGGGAATCAATGCTTCGTCATGAAATACATTAAAGCCTGCATAAGATAGCTCTCGCATTTCTCGGTAAGTTAATTCTTTAATTTCCTTAGGATTTTTTATAATTGCCGGATTAACAGAAAAAACTGCGTCAACATCTGTGAAGTTTTCATACAGTGTAGCTTTAACTCCATTTGCCACAACAGATCCAGTAATATCCGATCCACTCCGTGAGAATGTAACGATATGCCCGTCTTCTGAATAGCCAAAAAATCCTGGGAAAATGAGTATTCCTGATTTTTTTCTCAATTTGAATAAGTTCTCATAGCTTTTCTGTAAAACTTGGGCATGTCCTGGTTCATTTGTTACAAATAAACCCGCTTCTTTTGGATTAATGTAACTAGCCTCAAGTCCTTTTAACTGAAAATAAGAAGCTACTAATCTAGCACAGTTATCTTCCCCACATGCCATAACAGCATCCATAAATCTTGCAGGATCATCCCTCTTACTACTAATCGAAAGTTCGATACCTAGTGAAATTTCATTCACAATATCCGCATGTATTCCTAATCCATTTGCAATTTCAGAATACCTTTGAATGATTTGATCAAATTCTTTAGAATAATCCTTTTCCTGTAGAGCAAGCTGTGCGCAATTAATTAGTAAATCGGTAACTTTAATATCCTCTGGAAATCTTTTACCTGGTGCAGATACAACGATAATTTTACGTTCAACATCTGATGTAACAATCTGAAATACTTTTTCAATTTGTTCAGAAGTGGCTAATGAAGACCCACCAAATTTTACGATTTTCATTTTTATTACCCCTAATTAAGTTAATTTTCAGTTAAAATAATGCTACAATTATCCTCCTATTATGAGAAAAAATCAACACTATTTAAAAAGATTTTTGGGAAAATTTAGTATTCCACAAAAAGAATTTTGCTTTGTTATGGGTATTTATTCACTCTAGTGAAAAAGTTGGTCATAGGAAGCACTGAATTTAATAGGTATAAGGTAGTGCAGACGAAAAAAGGTAGGATAAAGGGGATACTTGAACAAGCGTACAGCTGGCTCATAAAAGTTTCCTGTTTTTTCTTCCTCGCTATTTCGCAATTTTACTTTTGACTCCAATGGCTACGCTTAATAATTTTGTATAAAAATCCACTTAAAAATATTTTCATAAAATTTAAACTGCTATCTCAAAAATATGTTAAATGAAAAAATTCCTCTAAAAAAACTCCCTATTTTTAGCAATCTCTTTACGAAAAGGAGATTACTAAAAATGGGGAGCTCATACTATTATAGCTCTAGTAGGAAAGAGAATTCAGTATATTCATTTTCTACACTAGTAGCAGAAATCGCACCACCTAAACGATTTGAAATTGACTGCGCAATTGACAGACCAAGTCCATATCCTTCTGTTTTGTGTGCCCTTGAAGGATCTGAACGGTAGAAGCGATCAAATACTTTTGGCAATTCCTCGGAAGTAATTCCTTTGCCACTATTTCTAATTGTAAACTTCACTTGTCGTTTTAATTTTTTTAGTGAAACGTCAATTTGTCCACGCTCATTTATGTATTTAACTGCATTATCAAATAAGATAGTCAATAGCTGCTTAATTTTGTCTGGATCACTTTCAACCATAATGTTTGATTCAATTGAATGATTTAGTGTAATTTCTTTATTCTTCAATACTGTTTCCATCGACATCATCACTTCATTTACTTCAATACTGAGATCAAAGAGCTTAATTTCTATCTCATCAATTGCTTCTTCCATTTTAGTTAAAGTTAATAGGCTATTAATTAATTTTGTCATTCGATCAGAGCCAACTTTTATATGGTTGAACCATTTTTGTTGATTTTCAATCGTTTCATCCTTATTCGCCATTAATACATCATAATTCACATTAATAATAGCTAATGGTGTTTTTAACTCATGTGATGCATCTGCAACAAATTGATTTTGCTTTTTCCAAGCTTCAGCAATCGGTTCAATTGCTCGATTTGCAAAATAACGACTGATAAAATAAATTGCAAAAAGCGTTATAAGACCTACACTTATTAATGTTGTAAGCAGTTTAAATAACGCTTTATGAGAATCGGTAACATCTAAAAAATTAATTAATGTCACTTTATTTATTATTTGTGGTGGCAGTTCATTTGTTTGATTAGCAATTATCTCTGAAGGCTTTATTACGTATTGCCATTTTTTTCCATCTAGAGTGAAAGTTGAAAAGTTCTTCTTATTTTCCAATGCAATCTCTGTAGCTTTTTTAAAGTTTTCCGTAGGCATTGAAATAAACGAATGCCCTTCTATAACATTTCCATTTGAATCAACTTCCACACTAAAAGAAACCGAATCTCCTAGAGATATTTTTTGCGTCACAATTCCGCCTTCACCAATTATATTCGTAATTTCCTTTTTGCTTTGCGCCGGTCCATTTTCTTCAATGTTATTTTTCAGCTCAGACCCTATTTCTTTTCTTTTAATCTCTCTTTGAATCGTAACTAGTTTTTCCGTCTGTGCATCTAGCTTTTTTTTATTTTCATTTTGAATATTGTTATATGTCATTATGTAGATGATTGTAAAGGCTCCAAGCATTACCAATGAGATAACTGACATATTAATAAGCAAAAATTTATTTCGGAGTTTCTTAAACATATTTTTCTCCAGTTTTATCATTTTTCAAAAAATAACCTGCACCTCGAATTGTTGCTATTGAAACAGTTGATTCAACCTGTCTTAACTTTTTTCGTAAAAGTGAAACTTGTACTTCTACATGACGATCATCAGTATCTGTGTCATAGCCCCAAAGCTTTTCAATTATAATTTCTTTCGAGCTAATTGCTTCTTTTCGGTTAATAAGCAACTCTAACAGTTGAAACTCTTTTAAAGTCAACTTAACTTCATTTTCTCTGCAGCATAAAACTAACATCTTTTGATTAAGCGAAATATCTTCATAAGTAAGAATACCATCTCTTATTAACTCTGTTTTTCGTCGTCCTAATGCTCTAAGTCTAGCAAGAAGTTCATCAGTGTGGAATGGCTTCGCTAGGTAATCATCAGCACCACTATCTAAACCTCTTATTTTATCAGTAAGATCGCCTTTAGCTGTCAACAAAATGACTGGCGTCTTAATTCCATTTTTGCGTAATTCTATTAGTACTTGAATGCCATCCATTTTAGGAAGCATGATATCTAGAATAATAATGTCATATATATTTGACAGTCCACAATCTAGTCCAAACTCACCATCACTTGCTAAATCGACACTGTAGTGATTTTTCTTTAAAACTTGTGCAATTGCCTCCGAAATATAAATTTCATCTTCTACTATTAATATCCTCATTTAAGTTTCCTCTTTACCGTTGATTCTTTAACAAAGCACCCCCAGCAAATGAGCTATACACTTCTCATTTGTTGGAGATGTACTAAGTATATATTCCTGTGATTAAATTCGCTTATATATGTGTTAAAATTGAATGAACTTCTCTAAATTAATCAATTTTCTTTTTAACAATAATTGAACCATCTTCATTTTTTATAATTGTTACACCTTTTGGGGCTTTCTCTGACCAAGTTTTTCCTCCATCTGTAGAAAACATCACTTTACCATTTTCATTCTTTGTCATAAATGGTTCTTTCAATTTTTCTGGCTCACCTTTAATCCAAGTTTTACCACCGTCTTTAGAAAATTTAACAGTACCATTTTCTTTTTTTACAATTAGTTTCTTTTTCGCAAAAACTGCTCCGTCACCTTTTGCTTCAACTTTGAAATGATCAGGAGCTTTTTCGCTCCAAGTCTTCCCACCGTCTTTAGAGAACTTAAGCTTTCCGTTCTCATTCTTTACCATTAAACCTCCAGAAGGTGCAGATTTAGCTTCACCAATTATAAATGATTCTTTTCCATCTACATCTTTGATTATTTTTTCCCCTTCAGGTGCACCTGGTATCCATGTTGTACCATCATCAGTTGAGTGACTTATTACACCATTTTCATTTTTAACTAACATTTTTGTCATAACTTTTTCACCTTGTTGAGAAAATGAAGTTTCCTCACTTTTAACTTTGGATCCATCATTATTAGCAGCGTATACAGCTCCTGAACCGATGCCTAAAACGATTGCGCTACATACTGATGCTGTAACCGCCTTCTTTTTTGTTGTATTTAACAATGTTTTAATTCTTTCTTGCATTTTATTTCCTCCTATATTTTGATTTATGTAAGCAGCTGTCTTACAGTAACAATAGTAGAAGACATACCTTTAACGAACCTTTAACATATTAATTTTTTCTTATATTCTCTTTAAAATAGCTCAAAGTTAATTGGATTAACTAATAGCTTACTATAATTTTCCGAAGACTTATAAGATTATACGTAAGCTTTCTTTTATATTCTGTTTTAAAATTTAACTGAAAATTCACACTAGAGCAAAGTTGTTTTTACATTCCTTTCCTATGCTTAGTAAGTAACCTACTAGCGAAATAGGAGGGAGAAAATTTTGAATTGGAACGCATTGAAAAAGGCAGCTTTTGCTTTTGTTCTTACGACTACATTATCTGTGGGTGTATTTATAGTCTCCGGTAAACCGGCAGCACTAGACATTCCGATTCACAACAAGAAAGATAAGGACCGTTTCATTCAAGTACAATTACTTGGCATTAATGATTTTCATGGACAATTGAATACAACTCGAAAATTTAATGGTAGGAATGTTGGCGGAGCAGCTTATCTTTCGGCATATTTGAAACAAAAGAAAAAAGAAAACCAAAACACTATTTTAGTTCATGCCGGTGATATGGTCGGCGGTAGTCCTCCAATATCTTCATTTCTACAAGATGAACCTACCATTGAAGTATTAAACAGGATGGATTTTGACTATGGAACACTAGGTAACCACGAATTCGATCGTGGTGTAAAAGAAATGATGAAGCTAATATACGGAGGAAAAAATGCAAAAACTGAATACTTTAACGGGGCAAACTTTCCATATTTATGTGCTAACGTAATCGATGATCAAACAGGTAAGACAATTCTACCTCCATATAGTATAAAAAAAATAAATGGTGTACCGATTGGATTTATTGGTGTCGTAATAAAAGATACTCCAAAAATTGCACCACCTAATCAAACCGCTGGAGTAAAGTTTATTGATGAAGCAACAGCAATCAACCATTCTGTAGAAGCACTAAAAAAACAAGGTGTGAAAGCAATTGTGGTAATCGCACATGATGGAGGAAGTCAATCCAATTCTACTGGGAAAGTTACAGGTGATATTGTTCGAATGGCAAAAAAAATGGACGATGAAGTTGACGTTATTATTTCTGGACATACACATACTTATCTTAATAAAGAAGTAAATGGAAAACTGATTGTGCAAGCATATTCATACGGAACAGCTTTCTCTGATATTCACTTGAAAATCGATACTAAAACGAAAGATATCATAGACAAACATGCTAAAATCGTAATGGTTTATCAAGATGCAATTAAACCAGATCCTGAAATAAAAGTAATGATTCAAAAATATGAATCAAAAATTGCACCCGTTGTTAATAAGGTTGTTGGAAAAGCAGGAGACGACGTGTTTAGTAAGAAAAATCATGACGGAGAATCCAGTTTAGGAAGTATAATTGCAGATTCACAACGCAATGCAATGAATTCCGATTTTGCATTCATGAACTTTAGTGGGATTCGTGCTGATCTTCCTAAAGGGGATGTAACAATGGATGAATTGGTCACAATCCAACCATTTAAACTTAAACTTGTTAAGATGACTTTAACTGGTGAACAAATCCGAAAACTGCTCAATCAACAATGGCAGTATAACGGAAACGTTCGAATGCTACAAATTTCTGGTTTAAAATATACTTGGGATGATAGTAAGCAACCCGGCCAAAAAGTGATTAAAATTATGCGAACAGATGGTACCCCAATAAATACTCAAACTAAGTATAGTGTTACAACTAATAGCTATCTCTCAAATGGCGGTGACAACTTCTCCGTTTTACTTGATGGTAAAAATAAAATCGTAGGTCTAACTGATTTAGATGCATTTGAAAATTATTTGAAGGAACAAAAAAAACCATTAGTCGCAGCATATGATGGACGAATCATTCGGATAAAATAGATAAAGTAAGTTACTTAAAAGGCTCGTTTGTAAAGGGTTCTGTAGATTTATTTTTTAAGCTCCTCATCTTTTCTATTTTTAACAAAAAAGAAGCTGACTCAAAATTCGTTGTAAAACAACTTATTTGAGTCAGTTTTTCATTTCACATCAATTTTTAGGGAGATTTGAAAATTATTAACCTCATTTTAAGTGGGATTCCTTCTACTTCTACGCTACTATCATCTGCCTGTTTGGAAGTGTTTGTCTATTTTTTAGATTATAAGCAAAACAAATAAGACCCTAATCCGTGTTATTTTTGGATTGGCCTTTCATTGTATGCTTTATGAGTTAATTTTTTTCAGATTTCCGAACTTTTTTTATCTCATGAACCTCTTATGAGTATCATATTTTCAGATTCTTCCTTCTTGCTTGCTAATAAGCTCTCTACTCTGTTTTTATAGTTTAATCAGAAAAAAAAAGTTCCCTATCAAAAGGGAACTTTTTGCTTATGCTTTAATGTAACGTAATACTGGTTTACGAGCTGCTAAAGTTTCGTCAAGACGGCTTACAACTGTAGTGTGTGGAGCTTCTTGTACGATTTCTGGATTTTCTTCTGCTTCTTTAGCGATTGTAATCATTGCATCAACGAACGCATCTAAAGTTTCTTTAGATTCTGTTTCAGTTGGTTCAATCATGATACACTCTTCCACATTTAATGGGAAGTAAATTGTTGGTGGATGGTAACCAAAGTCTAATAGGCGTTTTGCGATATCTAACGTACGAACACCTAATTTCTTTTGACGTTTTCCACTTAATACAAACTCATGCTTACAATGACGATCGAATGGTAGATCGAAATGAGGCTCTAAACGACGCATCATGTAGTTAGCATTTAATACTGCATCTTCTGTTACTTGTTTTAAACCTTCTGGACCCATTGAGCGAATGTAAGTGTATGCACGAACATTAATTCCAAAGTTACCGAAGAAAGGTTTTACACGACCGATTGTTTCTGGACAATCATAGTTTAATACATATTCATCTCCAACTTTATCAACGATTGGTGCTGGTAAGTAAGGGATTAAGTCTGCTTTAACACCTACAGGACCAGAACCAGGGCCACCCCCACCGTGTGGACCAGTGAATGTTTTATGAAGATTTAAATGTACTACATCAAATCCCATATCTCCAGGACGTGCTTTACTTAATACAGCATTTAAGTTAGCTCCATCATAATAAACTTTTCCGCCTGCAGCATGGATAATTTCAGAAATTTCATAAATATCTTCTTCAAATAATCCTAGTGTATTAGGATTAGTAAGCATTAATGCTGCAACGTTTTCATCAACAACACGACGTAAATCATCTAAGTCAACTAAGCCTTTTTCATTTGATTTAACTGTGATTGTTTCGAAACCTGCTACAGTTGCTGATGCTGGATTTGTACCGTGAGCTGAGTCAGGTACGATTACTTTAGTACGGTTGAAGTCACCGCGACTTTCGTGATAAGCACGGATAATCATTAATCCAGTCCACTCACCATGTGCACCTGCAGCTGGTTGTAATGTTACTTCATCCATACCAGTAATTTCTTTTAATTCTGTTTGAAGCTCATGCATTAATTCAAGCGCACCTTGCACTGTATATTCATCTTGAAGTGGGTGAACATGTGCAAAACCTGCCATACGAGCTACAGCTTCATTAATTTTTGGATTGTATTTCATTGTACAAGAGCCAAGTGGATAGAAACCTGAGTCTAAACCGTGATTTCTTTTTGATAACGCTGTATAATGACGCATTAAATCTAATTCAGAAACCTCTGGTAGTTCAGCTTTTTCTTTACGAACATAAGCACTTGGAATAACTTCATTAATATCGATTTCTTCTACATCCCATGTAGGAAGACTATATGCAATACGACCTTCTTTACTTATCTCAAAAACTAACGGTTGATCCTTCAGCATGTTGAATCCCCTTTCCGTCTACTAATAGTGCTAACTCTTCTACAAATGTATCAATATGTTGTTTAGAGCGTAATTCAGTTACTGCGATTAACATATGATTTTCCATAGTAGGTTCAACTTTTGCTAAGTCATAACCACCGATAATTTTCTTCGTAAATAATTGTTTATTGATTTCTGAAACATTTTGTTTCACATCAATTACTAGTTCGTTAAATGCAGCACCTTGGAATACAACTTCGATCCCGTTTTCATTTAATTTTTTCTTCATATATTGAGTACGAGAAATATTTTGCATTGCCATTTCTACAGCACCATTTTTACCAAGAGCTGTCATAGCAACAGAAGCTGCTAATGCATTTAGAGCTTGGTTAGAACAAATATTTGAAGTCGCTTTGTCACGACGAATATGTTGTTCACGTGCTTGTAATGTTAATACGAAACCGCGACGACCTTCTCCATCAACAGTTTGACCAACTAAACGACCTGGCATTTTTCTCATTAATTTAGTTGTTGTAGCAAAATATCCACAGTGAGGTCCGCCAAATTGAGTTGGAATACCAAATGTTTGAGCATCACCTGCAACGATATCTGCTCCGAATTCACCTGGAGGAGTTAAAGCTGCTAATGCTAATGGATTACTTGAAACAACGAATAAACTTTTACCAGTATGTGCAATTGGTTCGATTTCTGCTAATTCTTCTACTTGTCCATAGAAGTTAGGATATTGAACAACAACACATGCTACATTATCATTCATTTCATTTTTTAATTCTTCTATATCAGTTCTTCCATCTTTAATGCCGATTTCAACAACCTCTAAGTGTTGACCTTTTGCATAAGATAAGATAACTTCACGTGATTGTGGATGAACACCTTTTGATACTAAAATACGTTTTTTACCATTGTGACCTGCGGCTAAAGTAGTTGCTTCCGCTAAAGAAGTACCACCGTCATACATTGAAGAGTTTGCTACAGCCATACCTGTTAATTCACAAATCATTGTTTGGAATTCAAAAATTGCTTGAAGTTCACCTTGTGAAATCTCAGGTTGATACGGCGTATAAGCAGTATAAAACTCTGAACGTGAAATAACATGATCTACAACTGTTGGTAAGTAATGATCATAAACACCAGCACCTAAGAAAGATACATACTCTCTTAAGTTAGCATTTTTATTCGCTAATCCACTTAACTCCTGGATTAAATCAGTTTCTGATTTAGCTTTTTTAATATTTAATAAGCCATTAAAACGAACTTTCTCAGGAATATCACTAAATAATTCATCAACTGATGAAACGCCTACTACTTTTAACATCTCTTGACGATCTTGCTCTGTCATTGGTAAATAACGATGCATTAAGGTAATCCCCTTTCTCCCCCTAGTTACTTCTTCTCTCTTTTATAAAATGGTTTTGAAACTACAACAGCTTTTAATTTTTTATTTCGAATTTCAACCTCAAGCTCAGTGCCTAAAGCAGAAAATTCCGATTTAATTAATGCAAGGCCAATATTTTTCTTTAATGTTGGAGATTGCGTACCACTTGTTACTTCACCAATTACTTCCCCGTTTACATATACAGGATAGTGAGTTCTTGGGATACCTTTGTCAATCATTTCAATTCCAACAAGTTTACGAGGTACACCTTGCTCTTTTTGATTTTTCAGAACTTCTTTTCCGAAGAAATCTTCTTCTTTATTTAATTTCACTGCAAAGCCGATACCAGCTTCTAATGGAGTAATGTCTTTAGTTAGTTCTTGACCATATAAAGCTAGTGCTGCTTCGAAACGAAGTGTATCGCGCGCACCTAATCCACATGGTTTTAAACCGTCTTCCTTACCTGCTTCTAATAGTAACGTCCAAAGTTTAGACGCGTCTTCAGCAGCTAAGTATAATTCATACCCATCTTCACCAGTGTAACCTGTACGTGAAACTAAAACATTTAGGTCACCAATTAATACATTATTTTTAAAAGTAAAGTACTTAATATCCGTAACGTTTTCTTCAGTTAGACGTTGTAAAATTGCTACAGCCTTTGGCCCTTGTAGAGCTAATTGTGCAACTTCATTACTTTTATTTTCTACTTTTACATCACCTTCAACATGTGAAAGTAACCATTCGAAATCTTTTTCAATATTAGACGCATTTACAACTAATAAATAGTGTTCATCGTTATACTTATAAACCAGTAAGTCGTCTACAGTTCCTGCATTTTCATAGCACATTGCAGTATATAATGCGCCTTCTTCATTTAATTTTGAAATATCATTTGTCATCATTTTTTGTAAATATTTAAGACTATCTTTACCAGTTACTTCAATTTCTCCCATATGAGAAACATCAAATAATCCAGCCGCTGTACGAACAGCTTCGTGTTCTTCTTTAATGCTTGAAAATTGCACCGGTAGCTCCCAGCCACCAAAATCAATTGTTTTACCACCTAACACTTTGTAATCTTCAAACAAAGGTGTACGTAATAAAGTCGTCATGTAGCCATTTCCCCCTTAATCTACATGCTAGCATGATGGAAAACTAAATTAATAGTTCGTTCAGCTAACCATTAAATAATTTACATATTTTTGTATATTTTCGGAAAAACTAGTAGAAAACAAGAAAATATTATCAGACTATATTAGTTAACTGTTTTTTCTTAACAATAAAAGTATTTTGTTTAATAAAAGAATAATAAATTTTTACTTTTTTCCTACACTATTATCCTAACATTAAACGACAAGTTTCATCAATATCCAAGTTAATTTTTTTAAAAATAAAATTACGAACATTATATCAGTTATCCTACTATAACGTTCATGATTATCTAATATAAATTAGAAATAGGTGAATATTGCATGTCAATAGAGATTAAATTCCATACAGAATGGCAGGAAGAGTTCTTAGAAAAGTTAGAAAGTGATGGACCATGGTCAAATTGGGAGAATTATAAACTCGCATATCATACTTCTACGAAATTAGCAGTTCCTTCTTTTACTGGTATGATTGCTCCTACCCATTTACCAAATTTAACTCCACTACCCCATCAATTAGAAGTTGCTACGACTGTCATTGAAAAAATGAACGGTAAAGCAATTCTTGCAGATGAAGTAGGTTTAGGTAAAACAGTTGAAGCAGGATTAATTTTAAAGGAATACATGATTCGCGGATTAGTTAATAAAGTTCTAATTCTAGTTCCAGCTTCACTCGTATCACAGTGGACATTTGAATTAAATACAAAGTTCCATATCCCTGCAATAGCTCAACAAAAAAAGAATTATGTATGGGATAGTTGTGATGTAGTTGTTTCTTCAATAGATACGGCAAAAAGAGAACCTCATCGTGAAAAAATATTAGACATTAATTATGATCTAATCATTATCGATGAAGCTCACAAACTTAAAAACAATAAAACAAAAAACTATGAGTTTGTTCAACTTCTTAAAAAGAAATATTGTTTACTATTAACTGCTACACCAGTTCAAAACAATATTGAAGAAATCTTTCACCTAGTTTCATTATTAAAACCAGGTCACTTAGGTAATAAATCTAGTTTTGAAGAATATTTTTCTGCTAAAAACCGCTCATTAGAACACGAAGACATGCTACGCGAACTTATTGGAAAAGTAATGGTTCGAAATCGTAGACAAGATACAGGTATCGAATGGACTAAGCGTAAAGTTGAAACAGTACTAATTAATTTTAGTGAAGATGAACAAAAACTATATGACTTAATAGATGAATGGCAGAAATCACAATATACCGGTGTAACATCGGCCTTCTCTTTTTTAACATTTAAAAGAGAAGCTTGTAGTAGTCGTGAAGCTGTATATGTCTCGATGAAGAAAATGCTACAGAGATTTGAAAAAGAAAATATTGATATGAATGATCCTTATGTCGATAAAGTTTTACATCAGATTAATCAAATTACCTCTAATTCAAAAGCAAATAAAGTAGTTGAACTAATAAAAAAAATAAATGATAAAGTAATTATTTTTACTGAATATCGAGCTACCCAATTGTACTTACAATGGTTTTTAAAACAAAATGGCATTACGTCTGTTCCATTCCGTGGTGGTTTTAAACGCGGAAAAAAAGACTGGATGAAGGAATTATTTAAAAGTAGGGTACAAGTTCTAATAGCAACCGAGGCTGGTGGAGAAGGGATTAACTTACAATTCTGTTCTAATATGATTAATTATGACCTCCCTTGGAATCCAATGAGATTAGAACAAAGAATTGGTCGTATACATCGTCTTGGACAAACAGAAGATGTTAGCATCTATAATTTTGCAACAGTCGGTTCGATTGAAGAACACATTTTACGATTGCTTTATGAGAAAATCCATTTATTTGAACGTGTAATTGGTGAACTTGACGATATCTTAACTCGAATTCCATATAAAGATTTCGAAGCCCATATGAATGAAATTTTTATTAATTCAAAAACAGAAGGCGAAATGAAAATTAAAATGGAAAATTTAACATCCATTATTCAATTACAGCAACATAAACAAGCAGGTGATAGTTATGCAGCAACATGAAATTCATGATTATATTGAACATTTTTTCCGACATAATGATTGTGAAATCATTAAGAAAATGCCAACGTATTTAGAAATTCAATTAACGATCGACATGGATAAAAAATTAATGAACCGACCTTTCTATTGGCATTATTTAGAAAAAACTGGCGGCATTCCAAATCCAATGAAATTAACAATTATTACTGATAGTGATAATGCACCGGAAGATCTTAAAGGCGAACAAATTCATTTTGGCTCGCCTCGTCTTCACCAGATTTTCTCAATTGTTAATGAACTTGGACAATCAATTAGACTTTATGAAGACACAAAAGCACCGATAGGCCAACAGATTGCACTTCATCCTTGGTTAGCTGTTAATTATCAAGTTTCATTTACTTGTGATCATAAAAAAGATTATTTATATTCTTTTGGAATCCATTTAATTTCAGGAAAAATAATTGAGGATTTTCATACAAAAATTGAAAAAATTCAATTTAACTCAAAAATTCCTGACTTTTGCTATTCAATGTCTCCGATCATTAAACCAATTAGTGGATTAAATCGTATGGAACAATTACTTCGAAATAAAATTGAGGCTGAAGATAAGAGTTGGGCTGAAGACGCAAGAAATAGATGGCAACATGATTTAGATTTACTAAATCAATTTTATAAAGATGATGAGGATAAACCAGAAAATTATCATGTTGAGTTAAATGCATTAAAGGAACTTTATGAACCAATCATTCATATTGAATGTATAAATGGTGGACTATTTTATTTATCTCCAAACAAAATGAGTGATTTAAATTAAAAAGAAAGACTGATTTCGTTTTTTTAAGGAAATCAGTCTTTCTTTTTAATTATATACTTTTCTTTTCTTTTTCTTTTCGATTTGAAATTTTTTTCATATATAAAGCTATACTCAATGGTAACATTCCAAACATGTTAGTAGAAAATGGTGTTTTCAAATCCTCTTTTTCTTGTTTCATTGAATCTCGCTTCTCTTTAGGTTGATCGATATAATTAATAAACTGTTCAGTCATATATTTCACATAATCATTCGTTTTCAAAAAAATCACCTTACTTTCTTATCACTTATTTCTACTATCTCCTCCTTTTGAATAATTTAAACAGTCAATGATTTCCATCGCAATTTCAATTGGCGTTAAATTATTCGTTGATATTTTAAAATCCGCTTTTTTATATTGCGCTTCTCTACTTTGAAATAAAACGGTTAACTCCTCTAACGTTCGATTTACAGCATTTGGTCGATTAGAATCTAAGTGAATTCGATCGAATATTACATCAATTGATGTTTCAAGATAGATAATATTACCAGATTCTTTCATACAACAAATATTTTCATCGCGTAGTATAATGCCCCCACCTGTTGAAATAACCGATTTTTTTCCTGATACATTTCTTAAAATTTGCGTTTCAAAATCACGAAATCCACTTTCGCCGTATTCATTAAACAATTCAGGTATACTTTTTCCTGTTTGAATGACAATTTCCTCATCTAAATCAATAAATTTTTTGTTCATTCTTCTGGCTAGTTCTTTACCAACAGTTGATTTTCCACATCCCATAAATCCTACTAAATAAACTGACTCCATTACATCCTCCAACTTAGTCTATCCATTTAAATACTTGGTTTGAATTCTTTTTATAATTGAATTGAACAACATGTTTTTTTATATTTGAATTACTACTAGTTAATGTAACATGGTATTCATCATTAGCTATTAAAGAGAAATTCCAGACAATTTTTGTATTATTATAATACTTTATTGTATTTGATTGAAAGGGTATTTCTCCACTTTTTAATTCGTAAATTGCTTGTATATGTGCTCGTTCAAGATTATTTTGACTAATTGTATAGCTATAAAAAGTGTGAATTGATTGAAAGATATCAACTTGAATTAGAAAAAAAACTAATAAAAGATTTATCATAAATATTGTATAAGGTAAATAAATGCCTCTTTCATCAAGCCACTTAAACTTAATTAGTAAATATTCGAATCGTTTTTTCATAAATACCACCATTTAGATCAACAACTTTTACTAAAATTTGACTTTGGTAATTTTGACTATATTCGATGTCCCTTATATTTTGAAGGACTATTTCATGTCCTGTTCCAAGCTTTTGCCTCCGAATGAACGTTGCATACTTACGATAAGTAATTGGAACATGAGTGTAATCTTCAAATAGAAGCATGTCTGAATAAACTTTATAACTGCTACTTATATTTACTTCTTTCTGAACTTCTTTAATAAAATTATCTAATTCTAATTTATTAACTGATTCATAGCGATAATTTCGTTTAACAAAGCTTTTTAAACTTGAAGTAGTTATAGCGATAATCATTAAAAATAAAACAAGTGAAAAAAGTGTTTCGATTAAAGTAAATCCCTTTTCATCCAATAATTTTTTCACATATTTCACGTTCCTTATCACGATCGACCCATGAAACACAAATCGAGTGCGAATGATTTTTAGACTTTAATTTTATAGAAAAATCTTTACTATTCCTTTTATATAAACCTTCTTTAAAATCTTCTCTATTAACAAAATAAAGATGCACCATATCCGTTAATAAGTCATCTGCGTTATTTCTTATCGTTAATTGATCTTTTTTTTGTAAAAATAATGACATTGAAGGAACAATCATAAGACAAAAAATAATTAGTAAGTTTAATGAGATGATTGCCTCAATGAATGTAAATCCCTTTTCACTTTTTATCATACTTAAATCGACCACTTCCTAAATAAAAAGTAACAATGTATTCTATTTTTTTATACTTAATTGAAATTGTACCAAAGTTTGAAATATTGCCGTCGGAGTTGAATCGTAATGGGGGTTTTAAAGTTAGATACGTAATCATGATCGATTCGTCAAAGTTTCGGATTACTACTGGTGGATTTAGTAAATTATCCTGTATTTCATATTTTTTTTGATAAAAAATTATTCTAGTTGGCATTTGTTTTAATATTGCGTTTCTTTGAGCAAGAAAAATATCATTCTGAAGCATTTGTATAAATAAGCTTAGTTTTTGTTCATCTTCAACTTTTCTAACTTGAGAAATCGGTAAAATTAATAACATCATCATTATTGTTAGGACTAATAACAATTCAATAAACGTAAAACCAGGAGAATTCCCCAATCTTTTTTTAAGGCATCGATACTGTGCCAGTCGATTTGTCATACGATAATTCTACTTTATTTTTGCATTTATAAGTTGTAATATAGCCCTGTTCCTTCAAACTCAATAAACTTTCCGGTAATTGTTCATTGTCTAACCTATACGCCTCAACGCTCGATTGAACCATTTTTTGCAGTGCCAAACAGCCTTTCGTTTGGATTGACTCTTGCTGCTTTCCTAAATTTGGAATTACAAGTAATAATAAAAGGGAAATGATTGTTAAAACAATTAGCATTTCAATAAGGGTGAATCCATTTTGCTCATTTAGTTTTTCAGTCCCTAAACGAGCATATTTGCGAACTTTCTTTAAAATAAACACACGCTCATTCACAACATAATCCTCCTAAATATTGTTCATCAATTGAAACATTGGAAATAAGATGGCTACGTACAGTGAAAGAATACTTGATGAGATAAGAATTAAAATAATCGGTTGAATGATTTTTATTGATCGATGAAAATATTCTTCGATACTATCTTTTAAATAATCAGCATAATCAGCAAGTTCTTTTCCAAGTATACTATTGTTCATGCCATGTTCAATCACAAATAATAAATCTCTATGAAATGTACGTTCATTTCTTAAAGCTTCTTGCATAGAGATTCCATTACGAATTTGATTATATAAAACAAGAGCTTTTTCTTTTAAAAATGTTCTACTTTCATTATTCTGCATCGTTTTTAATGCATCACTAATTGGAAATCCAGCATGTAGTAAAATACTTAATTGCATTGAAAATTCATAAGTATTGATCGCGATTAAATATTTGCTAACGAATGGGATTAGAACAAGTTTATTCATTCGCTCGATCGGATTTAATTTTTTTATCGTAATTAAATAAACAAAAACAATACAACCAAGTATGATAAGTGAGAAAAACATAATTGAAGGTAGGTTTTTTATAAATTTTAAGTAGATGAAAATAAACGAATGCTGGTTGGATTGAAACGTAGAAAAAAGCATTTCATATTGAGGAATAATTAAACTTTTGAACAAAAATAAAATGAATAAAAGTATTGAAATTAGAAAAATAGGATAGCCCATGATTTTTCTTAAATAGGCTCTATGTTGAATTTTTTTAGTTAGCATAAAGCTACCTTCACTTAATGCAAAAGATAAATCACCATGCTTTTTAGCATAATACAAGTAAACAAGAACGTCTGGATGAAGCCTTAATAATTTAGCGAATTCAATAAACGAATGCCCTTCTAACAATGATATTTTAGCTTTTTCAATTAATCCTTTAACATCGTCTTGGAATTGTATCGTTAGAAATTCAATCGCTTGTATTAAGGGATATCCTTTTTCTAAAAGTTCACTTAATATTTTTAAAAGCCTAGCCTGTTCATTATACGATAACCTTCTTTTAATAAGCTTTTTAACCATATAGCATACTTTTGTCAAAAGATTTATAATCAATAAATCCTAAAGCATATCCTTTAATAAGTTGATCATTTAAAGTGTTGAATTGAAATTGTTTATCGCTTCCTTTAATTTGTTTTATGACCGAATTTAATGCATTTCCATACAGTAATTCATATACTCCTAACCTCCGGTTTGTTCGATGAACGAAACAATTTGGCTCGCACTCACCTTCACAAAAACGACATTTTACTTGAACTAATCTCTGTGAAACGATTGCTACGATCGCTTGGAATAATTCTTCTTTAGGAATCCCAAGCTCCAGCATTCTATAGATCGCACCCTTAGTGTTGTTAGAATGAATTGTTGTTAATACTAAATGACCTGTTAAAGCGGCTCTAACAGCGATTTTCGCTGTCTCCTCATCCCGGATTTCTCCTACCATTACGATATCAGGATCTGATCGAAGAATAGCTTTTAAACCAGTTTCATAAGTTAGCCCGGCTTTCTCATTAACTTGTACCTGAGAGTATTCATCTGACTTTCTTTCAATCGGGTCCTCTAAAGTTATAATATTTCTAGCAATGTCTTTTTTAGCTGACTGTAATAGAGAATACAATGTAGTAGTTTTACCGCAACCAGTAGGACCTGTAAACAACATTAAACCGTGTGAATGATGTATTAAAGACAAAAGCTTACGAGTTGTAGATGGAAATAAGGATAGACTTTCTATTGGAGAAATTTTTTGTTGTGGGTGAATTCGAATAACTAATGATTCGTCTAAGATCGTAGGCAATGTTGCCAATCGAAGCGATAATAAAATGTCGTTTATATTAACGACTAATATTCCAGTTTGTGGTCTCCTTATTTCGCCTATATCCATACTTCCTAAAAATTTTAAATGCGTTATCATCCTCTTAGATTTCTCCTTATTAATTCGCTGAATGATTTTCAAATCTCCATCAACACGAAAATAAATTTCTACATGATCCTGTTTTGGTAATAAATGAATATCCGAGGCACCAAAATGACAAGCTTTTTTTAAAAGTTCTTCGACCATATTTTCAACCGATACCACATTTCTTCCCCCTTTCTCATTTGTAGCAATTATAGTTTCGTTTCAATCGACTATCAAATCATGAAAATTATGTATTTGTTTAAAAAACTTAGTTTTCATCAAAATTTTCATACAAACTAAAGGTTAATTAATTAAAATAATGGACTTGAAATTCAAAAATTAATTGAAAAATAATATGATGATTTTTAAAGCAATGTATAGAAAATATCAAATTAAGAAAAATAATAATGGATAAGCTACATTCATTATCTTTGTATCAATTTAGAATTGTATTGAATTGTATTAATACATTGTTTACAATTGTAACTTTCTTATTTTATAATAATGAATGGGTAGAAATTTTTTATGGGGGGATTTAGAATGGATCGCATGTTCCGCGTTCTAGGATTCTGGACAGCAATATTTACAGTAATGTTCTTTGTTGGACATATGTCAGCAGCAGCACTTATTTTCGCATGTCAAACAGCATTTTTCTTTGTATTAGGCTCTCTGAAGCTTTCTGAGCGTATGTACATCTATATCTTTGGCGCATACTTAACTGTGTTCTTTATTGGATTTACATATTATAGTACTTTCTTATTAGTACCAAGCTTTAGTGAATAATAAGAAAACCAGTCATATGACTGGTTTTTTTATTTATATTCATTTAATGAAATTAACTCATTCAACTTAGATTGATCAATTTTTGACATTCCCTTTGTTTGTAACAAGACTTGAAACGAATCGCTTATCCCACCAGGCATAATCAGTGATTGGACTGCCCTATTTTGTTTATACTCACTCGAAAATGGATTTGATTGAGCATGAGGAATGAGCCAATTTAAGACTCCAAAATCTAATAAAGCCTCTCTTTGACTAGAAAAGTATAGGTTTTCAATATTATTTATCGTTCCAAAATTCTTTAATTCATCCCAGTGTATATGTGTAGTTATGTCCATTGTACCTAAGTTCTCAAATAAATTTGTTTTCATTTCATGTTTTGAATAACCACGCAAACTTCCTTTAATTCGTTGGGGTGCATCCCATTCTTCTCTAGTAAATCCATAATCAACAGTTAATATGATTCCATAATTAAGTTTTGATTGTAAAAGGTCATATAATTTTTCCATTCCAACTGGAATTTCAACTCTTTGACCATTTTTACCATCAAAATGATTTCTTATTAGAAAATCGATTATTACTGGATCTTTTATATTAACAAGATTTTCTCTTAGATTATTTTGCTCATCAAGAGTAATTACAACCTCTTGCCACTCGTTATGTTTGAATTCCACTACTCGTACTGGTAAAGCGTCAAACAATTCGTTTGAGAATATCATACCGTTATTGATTTGTTCAATCTCTTCTATATTTGAGAAATAGTTACAACTCAAATGGCTTTCCAATAGGTCTTGTTGTAATTTCCGATGATATTTACTTGCATCAATTATATAGTAAGTTATTCGATTATAAATTTCTGGCTCATTTTCTTTACAATACGAAAGAAAAGATGAGGCAAATCTACCGTTTCCACCGCCAACTTCAACAAAAAAAGGTTCAATTAGATTAGTCTTAACAAATCGACAAAAGGTGGCTGCAATTACTTCTCCATATATTAAACCAACTGAGCTTGAAGTATAAAAATCACCTTTTCGACCAATTTTTTCATTAGCCATTTGATAATAACCTTTTTCTGGATTATAAAGAACTAATGAAATAAATTGTTCGTATGTAATAAAATGATCTTCACTATTATTTATTGCGTTTAAAATTAAGTTTTTCATCATTTCACCTTAAAGAAATGGATTATACCTTTTCTCGTCACCAATTGTTGTAGTATCACCATGACCACTGCATACAACTACATCATCTGGTAAAGATAGAAGCTTACCTTTTATACTTCTAATTAGTTGGTCGTGGTCTCCACCTGGTAAATCTGTACGGCCAATACTGCCTTCAAATAATGCATCTCCAGAAAAGACTGTTTTGATTTCTTTACAATAAAATGAAACACTTCCTGGTGAGTGGCCTGGAGTTTCAAAAATTGAAAATAAGAAATGACCGATTTCCATTTTACCTTCTTTTTCAATTAGGTGATCTGCTTCCCTAGCAAAAATGGATTGATTTCTCATAAATAATTCAGAACCATTTTTTTGACCGTCAGTTAACCAATCTGCTTCATATTTATGGATATAAACGGGTATATTATACTCATCACGCACATCGTCAACAGCCCCAATATGGTCAAAATGAGCATGCGTTAAAAGAATTGCTAATGGCTTTAATCCATTTTCTTCAATTTTATTAAAGATTACATCAGCATCTTCGCCTGGATCAAAGATTACTGCTTCTTTCATATCATTACTTATGATATAGCAATTAGTTTGTAAAGGACCCAACGGTAATTGAAAAACATTCATATTCATATCCTGCTTTCTTTATTTAATCTATATAATACTATATCATAATTTTGTTTTAGCATTTAATTTCAAATAGACAATTGTTCATAAAAGTTTTACAATAATAATGATGTGATAGCAAACAGGGGTTGCTTGAAGAAATTTATAGGGGGTTTACAATGGGTACAGTTATTATTTTTATACTAGTAGCTATTCTAAGTGTTCCAGCTTTTTTAGGATCAATTAAAAAGAAGAACTTATTAGCCATTTTTTGGTCTGGAGCTACTTTAGTTTTATTTGGTTGGTTTGCCATTATGACAATTTTACATAACGGATATCCACCAGCGCACTTATAAAATTTATTCTTTATGTAGCGTACTAATTTCTACATAGAAACATGTTACTTAAAATAAAAAAGCTGACATTAAATTGTCAGCTTTTTTATTTTAAAGTTTGGTTGGTGTAATTTTCTAAATTAAATAATGATCCTAATAGGATTGGAAACGTTTCTGAAAAAATGGATTCAAACATAGAAAGTGGCAATGGGTTAATTCCTTTACCTAATTCCAATGTAAATCCAGGTTTCCTAAATTCTTGTATATACCAATCTTTATAACCTGCGTGGCTATCAATCGTTTTTACAGACTTATATGGACTCACACTCGCAAAATAATTAGCATAAACCTCCGAAATTGCCGGCTCAAGCTGTCCATAGCCCCAATAGAATTCCTTCCCTTGTGTATGGAGTGCTAATAATAGATCAAACTGCTTTTCAATCGCCAAATTGCTCATTGCAATTGCTTCTGGTTCAGTTAATGGCGCATCTCCTGGATAATCTCTTGGAGCGTATGTTTTTTGCTTCTTTCTTTCTTTTTCAACCTCCCAATTTGCCGGAAATTGATTATTTAAATCAACACCTCTAATATTCGCTTTCCACCCAGTAAAACCATCATTTCCATTGTTTATTTGATTAACAAAATCCATAAATTCTTTATAATCAACAACTTCATTTAAAACTAAATTTACTCCATCAGGATTAACCATTGGTACAACCGATAATGTATTTTGATTAAATAAGGTCAATAGCTCTTGATGGAAGGGTAAATCCTCCATTGCTACCGTGTTACATAACCAAACAACCATCTTCAATATGACACAGGTTGTAATCCATTCATTTGCATGAAATGAACCATTCCAATGAATCTTTCTCGGACCTTTGCCAATCTCAATTTCGTAAATAGGTTTGTTCAAAACACTATAACCGATTGTATTCACACGAAGAAAAGGAAATTTTTCAACTAATAAGCTGATATCATTAGTCAGTTCATTAAAATCATATCTTCTTGGATAGAAGACATAGGGTCGATTACTATTATTCAATATTTTCACCTCATATAAATTTATCTAATTAATTGTATGAAGTAAAAATAAAGAAAAGCACTCCCTTAAAGGAAGTGCTTTTTATCGTTATTCAAACTTTGTTTCACCTTTATCATATTTGATTTGGTAGAAACGTAGTAAATCTTTATAAATGATTGAGTTTGAGTACTCAAGTGATTTATTTGCTTTTGCTAAATCTTCTTTAGGTGGTTTTTGACCTTTTAATTCTTCACCAGTTTTTGGATCATACATCTTCTCACCAGTATAAATATACTTATCAGTAACAATTGTACCATCACGGAAGACTACGAAATCTTTGTGTTTTGGAGAGAATAAATCATTACCAAAGTTGATAGATGTTTTATTTGGATCTTCACCTAATAAGTTTAAGATTGTAGGCTTGATGTCAATTTGACCTGCTACTTCATGCATTGTTTTACCTTTAGTTTGTCCAGGTAAGTGGATAAAGAAAGGTACTTGTTGTAATTTAACATGTTCAGCAGGAGTGATATCTTGTCCTAAAACTTCACTCATTGCACGATTATGGTTTTCAGAAATACCATAGTGGTCACCATACATAACAATAATCGTATTATCATATAAACCTTTTGCTTTCATTTCTTCAATGAAATGTTTGATTGATTCATCTAAATAACGAACTGTTGTTACATAATTATCAACAGTTTGGTCACCTGTTTTTAAACGAGGAATCATTAAATCTTTATCATCTAACTCAAACGGATAGTGATTTGTTAATGTAATCATACGGTTGTAGAACGGTTTAGGTTCAGCAGCCATTTTTTCTACAGATTGCTCAACAAAATATTTATCTTTCAGACCCCAGCCAATTGAAGTAGCTGCAGATACTTTAAAGTCAGCTTCATTATAATAACGATCGTAACCTAGACTTGGATACATCATATCACGGTTCCAGAACGATTTATTATTTGAATGCATTACAGAAGTATAATAGCCTTGATCCTTTTTAAGGATAGCTGGAGTAGCAGTAAACGTATTACTACTGTTAGTAAAGTATACAGCTCCGCGATCTAATGGGAATAAACTATTATCAACTAGGAATTCAGCATCAGAAGTTTTACCTTGACCAGTTTGGTGGTAGAAATTATCAAAGTAATAACTTTCTTTTGTAAATTTATTTAAGAATGGTGTAATTTCTTTACCATCAACTTTTCGTCCAATTACGAAATTTTGTAATGATTCTAATGAAACTACAACAACGTTTTTACCTTTATACTTACCGTGTAATTGTGCATTTACACCTGTATCGTTCGCACGAATAAAGTTTTCAATACCAGCTAATTGACTGTCATCAGCCATTGCTTTTTGAGCAGTTGTTTTTGATTGAATAACCATATCATATAAATGATAGTTGTATAAACCTAAGAATTTAACAATGTATTCTCTATCGAATGAACGTGTTAATAATTGAGGACGCTCAGTTTCAGCAAGTCCAAGGTTTACTAAGAAAATAGCTACAGCTCCTAAGAAATAAGCAGTTCTTGCTTTAGCTTTGATGTTACCTGTAGTAAAGAATTTTTTACCCCAAATAAGATTAGCGATAATTAGAATATAAATATCAGAAAAAGCAAAGAATGTTTTATAACTAATCATTGCTTTAACACTTGATCCTAAATCACCGAAGTTGCGCGTCATAAATAAAACTGGGATTGTAACGAAATCATCGAAAAACGAATAATACGCTGTGTCACCAATTAAAATGAATGACATAATTGCACTAATCCAAATAACTGCTCTATTTCTCTTTGGACCTTTTGCAAAAAGACTTATACCGATAAAAATTAATAATGAAGATATAGGTGCAATTATCAAGATAAATTCTTGCATTGAATTTTCAATTTCTAAATCAAAATAAAATTGGCTTAGTAAAGTTGCTTTAATCCATAAAAGGAATACAGCAAGTAACGGGAAACCAAAGTTTTTGATAAACTTTTTCCACATATTCTGTTCCTCCTCTTGTTAAGACTATTAATCTATTATAAACAATGTTTGGCGTTTCACATATCTATTTAATTGGTATTTATTACCAAGAATTTTTTAAATGATTCATACAATCATTAGCTACTAATTGTATTTATCGTATGAATTATTGTAAGAAATCATTTGACGTAACCTCTAGGTTTTTTTCTAACGTCATTCAATTTATCATAAACTGGTTCTGTCGTCAAATAACTAATTTTTTTTTCAATTCAATACAATAAACATAATAAGGTACTTCAATTAGAAGCACCTTAAATTTAAGTTAAATTTCATTAGTAATAAACTTTTTCACCAAATATGCTGCACCAATTGCTCCTGCATCGTTACCTAATTTAGCAATTGAAAGTTTTGTCGAATCACGAACTGTCGTAAATGCAAATTCGTCAAAATATCTTTTTAATGGTTTCAATAACAATTCTCCTGCATTTGACACTCCGCCGCCAATAATAATATTTTCTGGATTTAATGTATTCCCTACTCCAGCTAAGACTAGAGCAAGATATCTCATTACATGATTAACAATTTCTTCTGCGACTTCATCACCTTTTGAATAAGCTTCAAATACATCCTTAGTTGTAACCAGGGACCCATTTGCAATTTCTTTTAAAACTGTCTCTTTTGTCGTATTTTGTAATTTTTCGTTTGCGATTCTTGCAATACCAGTAGCTGAAGAAATTGTTTCTAAACAACCCCTTTTACCACAATTACAAAGTACTCCATCTTCAAGTTGAACAGTTATATGACCAATTTCACCTGCAGATCCACTAATTCCGTGTGCTACATCTCCATTTACAATTACGCCACCGCCGACACCTGTTCCTAGCGTCACCATTACGACGTCTTTAGCGCCGTTTCCAGCACCCTTCCACATTTCCCCAACAGCAGCTATATTTGCATCATTATCAACAATTACGGGAATACCAGATTCCTTTTCTAAGATTTCTTTTAAAGGAAAATTAACCCACCCTAAATTTACTGCTGCAAATATTAATCCATCTTCAAGGCGAACTGAACCTGGTGCACCAATACCGATTCCAGCTATATCTTCTTTTGTTTTATTCATTTGGTTTAGCTTTTCTTCAATCGCAATTGTTATTGTTCTTGGAATATGCTTACCACTATCTGATTTATCAGTCGGCACTTCCCATTTATCTATGAATTCCCCGTTATTTGTTAACAATGCCAATTTAATACTTGTCCCACCTAAATCTACGCCTACAATCATTTTATCCATTTTGCCTTCTCCCTCCGTTGTGAAATCGCTTGCAATCCGATTCTAAAAAAAAACGATTTTCTTCAAACCGTCTTATTTTTAATTACATCCATCTCTTTTTTTAAGATCAACGTTGCCACTTGTAAATCTTTTATATCTAAAATATTTGCTAAAAATAACTCTTTAAGCTCATCTTGCATTAACATCAAGTCTGCTAATCGATCACCTGTATAAATAAAGGTTCCATAATTCTTTAGAAATTGTTGAATATCATATACGGATTTCATTTTTAACTCCTACTATTTAATCTTTCTAAATATGTAATTAGTATAAGTTGGAAACAGTTACTCGTCAATGTGAAATACCAAACAATCATATATTATTTAAGTATTTAATGATTTGATTTCATGACCTCTTCTAAAACTAAATTATTTTTATAAAGGTAGGTTGCGTATTTGACTCCTACATATCTTATATGCCATGGTTCATAGTCATATCCTGTCATTTCAACCTTATCCTCTGGATAACGAATGACAAATCCAAATTCATGTGCATGCTTGGCCAACCATATACCTTCCTTTGTTTTTCCAAATCCCTGCTCTAGCTTATTTCCAAAGTTAGGCGACGATACATCAATTGCTAATCCAGTTTGATGTTCACTTGTACCGGGAACAGCACTAAAGGATTGTGTCCAATCTTCTCCATGAATTTGTACATAATAATTATATAAGCTTTTTTGTCTTTCAAAAGAACGGTATGCGGAAACTGGTGTCAGTTCAATACCAGCTGATTCAGCTTTTTCAAATAATTTTTCTAAAGCATGACCTGCTTCTTTTCTCATTAAAGTTTTATCTTTACTTACACCATGTAACGGAACAATGGGATAAATTAAATCAGGAGGTCCATATCCATCTGGAAGCTTTCTTTCTTTATTCACTAATACTAAATCTGATTTAGGATTTGTGACCTCTAGTAAGCCATTCTCAGCTTCTATAGCCGTATGATTATAATTTGGGAACACTGGTGAACGTTTTGCTGTTTGATTTTTTGGTTCATTGTTTATACTATTTTGGTTCTTAATAAAAAGAGCTAGTCCAACAATTGTGATTAAAGCAATTAACAACCAGACGAACTTTCGATTTATTTTTTTCAAAACAGCCTCCCTCTGAACAGTTATCGTTATCATAACAAATTAAAAGACAGCATCTTTTTCAAATTACACGTAATGAAATTATTCTTCTTTTTCTATAAAAAGACCTCTTTCAAAATGAAAGAGGTTTTTTCGTACTGCTTACAAAATAGGTTCCATCGTTTTTCTTAATGTCTCAACTGAATTTTTAAATTGTCGTTGTTCTAATTCATTCAAATCTAATTCGACGATTTCACGAATTCCGCCTCGATTTAAAACCGCTGGAACACCGATATAAATATCATTTTCTCCATATTGACCTTCTAAATATGCTGAAACAGTAATAATACTATTTTCATTTTCAAGTATTGCTTTAGTTAGCCTAACTAACCCCATACCAATACCGTAGTATGTTGCACCTTTCTTCTTAATAATATGATATGCAGCATCACGTGTATTTAAAAAGATTTCATCAAGCTCTCTTTGACTATATTTCGGATTTTTCTTTAAAACATGGTGCACTGGTGAAGTACCAACAGTTGTTTGTGACCAAACAGGAAGTTCACTATCCCCGTGCTCACCTATTATATACCCGTGGATATTTCTAGAATCAACATTAAAGTAGTCCCCTAGCATATATCTAAAACGTGCAGTATCTAAACTAGTACCTGATCCGATTACTCTTTCTTTCGGTAACCCAGAGTATTTCCATGTTGCATAAGTTAATATATCAACTGGATTCGTAGCGATTAAAAAGATTCCATCAAAACCAGAAGCCATAATCTCTCCAACGATGCCTTTAAAAATTGAGCAATTTTTAACCACTAAATCTAGTCGTGTTTCTCCAGGCTTTTGTGCAGCTCCAGCTGTAATAACGACTAAATCTGCATCTTTACAATCACTATAATCTCCAGCCCAGATTTTTGTTCTAGAACTGACAAAAGGTAAACAATGACTTAAATCCATCGCATCTCCTTCTGCTTTATCTTTGTTTAAGTCGATCATAACTAATTCTTCGGCAATACCTTTGTTTAACATTCCAAAAGCATAACTGGCTCCAACTGCGCCTGTACCAATAAGTGCGACACGATTAATTTCTTTTTGTAACATTAAATCCACCTCATTAGTGTTATAAAAGTGTAAGTCATTGGGACTTTTATATTATATATGTATATCCGCTTAAAGTTTGTGAAACATTTTACAAATTTGTTACAATAAACATTAAAAACCAATTTTCTTTAAGGAATATCGGTTTAATTCATCATTTATTTTAAACAAAAGGTGTCGCTTTATGCACTTATTGGAAAGCTTGTATTATTTTTGATTCTGTTATGATTAAAGGTATTTTAATGTCATGTTTCTCTGATGGTAGCTCATTAACGATTTGAATATCATACGCTAAAGCTAAAAGAGGTTTATTATAGTCTTCTAAGTACCGATCGTAATAACCGCCGCCATATCCTAATCGATCTCCTTTTAATGTGTACGCTACTCCAGGAACAATTACTAAATCAATCTGTTCCTTTTCTATTTTTTCGCAATTTTCTTCAATCGGCTCCTGTATACCAAAATAGCCTTCTTTTAAATCTTCAAACGAACTGATTTTATAAAAATCCATTTCTCTTGTTTTGTGATTACATTTCGGTACAACAACCGATTTATTCTCATTCCAACAATTAGCTATTAAATACTTAGTATTTATCTCGTGCTCCATCGGCATCGTTGTTGCAATTATGTTTGCATCCTTTAATTGTTTTGTACTAATTAATGTTTCTATAATTTGCTTCGACTTTTTCTCTCTGTCCAATGATGATATATTTTTCAAATTTTTCATCATATTATTTCTTATGTCTTTTTTTTCCATTATGGCCTCCTAAGGTCAGGATTAAAGTTTCTATAAATAGGATTAAATAGTAAAATGACGTTTCTAATTAGATTATAAATTTTTATATAAAAAAAAACAGTAGGAAAATTCCTACTGTTTATTTTGTTTCGCGATGAACTGTAACTTTTTTAAGTCTTGGGCAATATTTTTTAAGCTCAAGACGGTCTGGGTTATTACGTTTATTTTTAGTAGTGATGTAGTTACGATCTCCGCATTCTGTACATGCTAAAGTAATATTTACGCGCATTTTATTTTCCCTCCTGACATAGTGACATAATCAGACTTGTATATAATAACATTCTTTCACGATAATTTCCATACCTTTTATTGATTCATTGCATTTCTTTTGATTTTTTTTTTATTGAATTATGTACAAATTTATTTTCATAATTCAGAGTATATTTTTGAAAGACTGCTTGATGCTGTAAAACGCTCCCCTGATCGATTCTAATATTTGAGCTGATTGATACGTATGGACCAATTACACAGTTTTCTTCGA
This sequence comes from Gottfriedia sp. NPDC056225, assembly GCF_042267765.1. Lineage (NCBI taxonomy): Bacteria > Bacillati > Bacillota > Bacilli > Caryophanales > Bacillaceae > Gottfriedia > Gottfriedia sp. NPDC056225. The sequence goes on from NZ_JBHJTJ010000014.1 coordinate 91,362, forward strand.
TCGTAACATCATTGCCAATAATTACTGGAGAAACAATCTTTACATTATTATTAATCGTTACATGCTCACCTAAAAAAATTCGTGGTAATATTTGAACGGCCGGAATAGGCAAGTTTAATTTTTCTTCAATCCAATCTACATTTAGCTTTGCAAAACGTCTAGGAGTTCCATAATCAATCCAGTAGCCTTCTAAATGATATGCATTCAATCTAATATTATTTTTTAACATTAAAGGAATTAGGTCGTTACTAATGTCAAAATATCGATTTTCTGGAATTTGAAATAATAATTCCGGACTCATAATATAAATTCCGGTATTTACTAGTTTACTAATTTCACTACCCTCATTAGGCTTCTCAATAAAATCGATTATTTGTCCATTTTTCACTTTTACATTTCCATAAGACCCACAATTTTCAACTTGTTTTACAAACATAGAAAATTTACTTTTATTTTCTAAATGATTCTTTAATGCCTCTCTAATTTCTCCATCAAATAAAATATCACCATTCACTAATAGAAAGGGTTCATTGAGAAAATGCTTAGATAATCGTAAACAACCAGCTGAGCCTAAGCTTTTTTCTTCTATAATATAATCAATTGAAACATTTTTTAATTTCATCGCGTTAATTGTTTCAATTATAGCTTGGGACATATAATGAAGCTGAATAATAAACTCATTAAACCCCAATCTTGTTAGATGTAATAATAAATGCTCAATTGCCGCTCTATTTGCGATTGGTAATAGTGGTTTAGGAATGTTGTTAGTAATTGGTAAAAGCCTTTGACCGTATCCTCCAGCTAAAATAACAACCTTCATTTGTTACCACCCCAATATGTTATACTAGTTAAAGAAGTATGCTTAATATTACATAAATATGACAAAAGGGCGTCCAGTAAAATTAGAACTGAACACCCTTTTTTATTTTATTGATTTAATAAATAATGCTTACCTTTTACTAAATAGTAAATGTTCTCTGCAATATTAGTTGCATAATCTGCAATTCTTTCAAGATATCTACAAATGAATGCCATTTGCAAAATATTTGCAACATGCTCAGGCGACTCAACAATACTCGACATTAAATTTCGTACAGTCGTTCCATATAACTCATCAACTAGATCATCAATTTCACCAATCTCTTTTGCAGCTTGTAAATCTTCAGTTCGGTATGCTTCTGAAGCTTTTGTTAACATATCTAAACCAAGTTCATGCATCTTTTCGATATTTTCTATAGGTAAGGTTTCTTGACGGCTACGAATACGAATTGTCGACTTTGCGATATTTACAGCATAATCTGCAACTCGTTCAAGGTCATGAGCAATCTTAATTGCCGTTAAGTTTCTTCTTAAATCCACTGCAACTGGCTGTTGTCTTGTTATTATGACTAAAATTAATTCATTAACTTCTTTTTCTAATTTATCGATTCGATCATCTTCATCAATGACTTCTAAAGCTAATTCAATATTTTCAGTTCGAAATGCATCCATACTCTTAACTACAGCTTTTTTTGTTTTCTCAGCTAGCTCGATGATCATTTCTTGTAATGATTTTAACTCTGTTTCAAATTGATTTCTCATATTATTGCCACCATTTCCCCTTCTATTAACCGAATCGTCCAGTAATATAGTCTTCTGTGCGTTTATCCTTAGGAGTCGAGAATAGTTTATTTGTATTTGAGAACTCAACTACCTCACCGCTTAAGAAGAAAGCAGTTTTATCAGAAACACGTGCTGCTTGTTGCATATTATGAGTCACGATAATAATACTAAAATCCTTTTTCAAATCATTGATTAATTCTTCAACTTTTAAAGTTGAAATAGGATCTAATGCCGAAGTAGGCTCATCCATTAAAATAACATCAGGTTCGATTGCAAGGCAGCGTGCAATACATAAACGTTGTTGTTGTCCCCCTGACAAGCCATGTGCGTTCTCATGTAAACGATCCTTAACCTCATCCCAAATCGCAGCACCTTTTAAACTTTTTTCAACAATTTCATTTAATGAGGCTTTATCTTTAATACCATGAATTTTTGGTCCGTAAGCAACATTTTCCCAAATTGACTTAGGAAATACATTTGGTTTTTGGAATACCATTCCTACATGAGTTCTTAATTCTTGTACAGGATAGTTTTTATCGAAAATATCTTGTTGACGGTAAAGAATTTTACCTTCTGTTCTAACTGTAGGCACTAGCTCAACCATACGATTTAAAGTTTTTAAATAGGTCGATTTACCGCAACCACTTGGACCAATAATTGCTGTTACTTCATTTTCATATATGCTTAAATTGATGTTTTTTAGCGCTTTATCTTGTCCATACCATAAATTTAAATTTTGAGTATCATAAACAATTGATTTTTTTGTGTTTGTATTTGTATCTTCAATATCTTCACTTTTAATATTATTTTCTCTATCTAATGTAACTGTCATAACTTCTATCCCCTCTCATCCTAAAGGAAGCATTCTATTGTTGTTTTAAAATGTTAACTAAACAATAGCTATAATTTATAATCTTTTTAATTCGGTAATTGATTACATGAATAATCATATCCTTAAACTATTAAACCTGTTTTAACCGAATGTAAAGATTATGTAAATAAGTTCAGAAGCTCTTTTAAATTAGATAAAAAAAAGAGAAGGGATTCTCCTTCTCTTTTATTGATTCTTATTTTGGTCGTCTTGACTATTTTGAGTACTTTGATTTTCAGTTGTGTCTTTTGGTTCATCATTGTAAACTGATTGTCTTTCTTTTTTTAATTTAAAGTACTCATCCATAATATCGCGGCCAATGTATTTATTGACAGGCGCTTGGTCAGTTTGTAACCAAGGAACTACAACTGAAAATGCAATTTCAGGATTGTCATATGGAGCATAGCCAGTCAATGTTTCATTATATGTTCTTGGTGCTTCTTTATAATTTTTACGATCAGGTCCATCATAGAAGGACTGGGCAGTACCTGTTTTACCAGCTATTTTATAGTCTACGCCTAAGAAATAAGGACGAGCAGTACCACCTTGTTCATTATATACTTTGATAAAACCTTGTTTAACTCGATTGATGTATGAATCCTTCATATCAATTCGATTTAAAACTTTTGTTTTTACTTCTGATCTAATTACTCCAGTATCTTCACCAATAGAAGGTTGTCTTAATTCTTTTGCAACATGCGGTTGAATTCTATAACCTCCATTTGCGATTGTCGATATATACTGAGCTAATTGAAGTGGTGTATAAGTATCATACTGTCCAATCGCCATATCTAGAAGGAAACCTGGGTTTTTGTCGACACCTTTAAATCCAATTGCTTCATTTGGTAAATCAATTCCAGTTTTAACACCAAGTCCAAACTGACTGAAGCTATTACGGAATGTATCAAACGCTTTTACATCGATATCCAAAGGTTTATTTGGAACATAATTTGCATGACCAATTGCCATTGCTGTTCGGAACATATAAACGTTTGAAGATCTTTTTAACGCATCTAAATCATTAATCCATCCCATATTACTATAAGATGATTTGATAGGTGTCCCTGCAATTTTAATCGGTGTATCGAATTGTCTTTGTCCAGGAACAATCGCTCCTGTTTGAAAACCTGTTAAAAGCGTTGCACCTTTTACTGTCGAACCCATCTCGTAAGATGAAGTAAGATTGCCTGTTGCATAGTCAATAACTTTATTTCTTCCTGTCTTTTTATCTTTAACAATTTGTTTACCTGACATCGCTAGAATTTCACCCGTATTCGGATTAATCATTGTAACGAATGCTCGGTCCAAATATTTACCATTTGAAGTTGCTTTTGCTTGTAAAAGCCTATTTTTTACAATTTCATCAACCTTACCTTGAAGCTCCATATCAATTGATAGTACTAAATCACTACCAGGTTCCCCTTCAGTAATCACCTTCGTATCAACAACATTTCCATTTGAATCAATAACATTTTGAGCTTTACCTTTTGTACCTCGTAAAACATCTTCATACTGCTTTTCGATATAACTTTTTCCGACACGATCATTACGATCATAGCCACGTGCTAAATAATAATCTACATTCTGAGCAGGTAAACCCTCTTTTTCAGAAGTAATATTACCTAAAATTGTGCGGAACGTATCACCGTAAACGTATTTTCTTTCCCAATTTGTTGTTACATCTACACCAGGAAGCTCGTCCAAATGTTCACTAACAGTTGCATATTCTTTTTCAGTAACTCCCTCACTTTTAATTGTTTGTGGAGTTAATGCATAACCTACGCTCATTTGCTTGTAAATTGCAAGGATTTGCAAGTCATTTGGACTAAACGAATTCATGTCAGCTTCTGTAATTTTATCAAGTTGTAAATTATAGTAAGCTTTGTTATATGCAGCATCATCATCTTTATTTTGAGCCTTTAGATCTTTATCTTCTTGTTTTGATACTAGTGTTTTTGCGTCTTCAGGATTTTTTAGTAACCAAAAATCCTTTCGATCTCTTTCAGTTATTTTATTAGTTGGCATCTTAATAAAAGTTTTTAACTTAGTAGCCATTTGTAATAGTTCACCAGACGTCGTACCTTTTTTCCTTGTATACGTGATTGTACGTAAAGGCTTATTATCTACTACAACCTTACCATTACGATCTAGAATTTTCCCCCTTGGTACAGCTTGATCGACGGTCATATTTTCTGTTCGCTCTAATTCTGATTTATAGTCTTCACCTTTTACAATTTGTACAACACCTAATCTTAGAATTAAAAAGGAAAATAGTACAAATACAAGGAAAAATAGAGTATTCAGTCGTGTGGGTAATGTAATTTTATATTTCTTAGGTTTATTCATCTTTTCTCCTCTTTTTTCTACCATTGCTTTCATTACGCGTATTATTATTTTATTGAATTGGAAACAGATTTACAGATATACTTTTGACAATTTAGTGAACTATCTTGTATTAAGCATGGTTAAATTCTAATTTCCTCATTACGAAATAGACCAAAAAGTGTCCTGTACCAAATAAACACATTAACAATGGAATAACTTGTTTCGCTGGAAACAATATAGTACAAACAATGAATACTGCAATTGAAAACATTCTACCACTATTCAAATAAACTTCACGTATCACTATATATTCCACTCGATATTCCCTGGCCTTATACGATTTTCCTATTATATCATATGTTAAAGATAAGTAAGGTACTAAAATGATTGGATACGCCAAAGAAATAATTGCACCATAAATAATCAATAATGAAAAATTAACTTTAAAAGCAATTACGAAAACCGCACTAAATAATAAAAATCCTCCAAGAAATATTGCTTTCATTCTAAAATTTTCTTTTATGATTCGAGTCACAATGTAATAAGTAATAAAGCTGATTAATGATGTTATTAATCCATACTTCCCTAAAGCAAACTCACTTCCAGTTGATAAGAAAATATAGATTGAAATGACAAACATAAAGATCCCTTCACGATTGCCTTGAAAGAAATTGGCATAAGTAACTTGTCGCCAATTCTCATTTAACTTTCTTTCCAAGATGACTCGTTTAATGTTGAACTCACTATCAAGTTCTCTTTTAATTAAAAAACAACTTAAGACAACCGCACAAACAAATAATAAAACTGCAGCCATAAATACAAAGTGATAACCTTTATTTCCAATCATGGAAGAAATGATTGCTCCAGCAATAAACGGCCCAAGCATTCCAGAAAATGAATTAACAAGCCCTAAAAAACCGTTAAAAAATTGCCTAGTCTCAGGCTCAGTCACTTCAAATGTTAATAAATTAAACGCCAAATAATAACAACCATTTCCAACTCCTAAAATAGCTCCGATTAATATCGTTGCTAGCAATGTCTTTGTTTCAAACACTAAAACAACAATATAGAAGATCGCTAAAAAAGAAATACCGATCCTAAGAATCACAACACGATCAACTGTTTTAGCTAATCTACCCGCAATCACGAAAGTCAGAGCTTGAAAAAATGCAATCGCAAATTGATACGAAGCTATCGGTAAATAATCATTTGACTGCTTCCATAAATAAACATTTACAAATGTACTAGATAAAGCTGTTGCCAAAGTAAATAATCCACCGACACTTAATAACAAAACTAAGTCTCTGTTTAGATCGACATCACCTAATAAAAATTTCCACCTACTCATAAAAACTCTCCTTTGTCTCATGAACTAGTTTTCCGAGTAAATGAAAATTTATCCTTTTATTTAACAAATATAAAAGATACTATCCTGAAGATTTAACGATTCGAGGTAAAAATAGATATCGCGCTTGAAAGGATTGGATACTGAGTTACAAATAAAACCGTTGAATCCGAAAAATGAAATCTGGAACCGAAGTGTATGGTTGAAGCTCAAATAAAAATGGGGAACGAGCGATGAATTACTTTACTAATTTTTTAATGTTTTTACTGATAAATGCTAAGTTAGCTGCACACTAATAAACTAATAAGGTTTACTTAAGTAAAATAAGGTATTATATTTGTTGAATAGATTCTCTTTAGAGACAAGAAAAGTAGGTGAACAAAGTGGGAAAATATCAATTAGATTATAAAGGTCAGCAAGCTGTTGCAAAGTTTCATGAAAAACAGACACCTGCCAAATTTGATAAAAAGATGCAACTTGAAAAAATGCGTGCGGAGTATTTGAAAAAAAAGCAAAAACAAACAGATAAATAATTTGAATGAAAACATAGGAAGACTAAAATCTTCCTATTTTTTAGTTCAAAAAGCAATTAAAAAAATTACTGCGACAAATAAAAAAGGGGCCATCCCTATGTCAATTATCCTGACTTTAGGATGACCCCTTCATGTTTTATAAATTATTTAGCAGCTTGGTATAACTCTTCTACTTTTTCCCAGTTTACTACATTCCAGAATGCACCAACATAGTCAGGGCGTTTGTTTTGGTAGCCTAGGTAGTAAGCATGCTCCCAAACATCTAAGCCTAGGATTGGAGTTTTACCTTCCATTAATGGTGAATCTTGGTTAGGTGTGCTAGTTACTTCTAACTCACCATTGTTTACTACTAACCAAGCCCAACCAGAACCGAAACGAGTTAATGCAGCTTGTGTAAATGAAGCTTTTAACTCATCTAGGCTACCGAATTTAGCGTTAATTGCTTCTGCAACTTCACCAACTGGAGTGCCTGTGCCTTCTGGAGTTAATAAAGTCCAGAATAAGCTGTGGTTAGCATGTCCACCACCATTGTTACGTACAGCAGTACGGATACCTTCTGGAAGTGCATCTAAGTTTGAAATTAATTCTTCAATTGAAGAAGCAGCTACTTCTTTGCCTTCTAAAGCAGCGTTCAAGTTAGTTACATATGTATTGTGGTGACGAGTGTGGTGAATGTTCATTGTTTCTTTATCAAAGTGTGGCTCTAATGCATCATAAGCATAAGGTAATTGTGGTAATTCGAATTTTGACATTTTTAAATTCCTCCCAAGGATAATAGTGAATTTCCATTTAAAGTTATCAAATATATTGAAAGATTTCAATAGTAATGCTCAGAAAAGGAAAATAATATAAAAAAGATTTACTTTTATCAGAATTAGATCCAAGGTTTAATAGCAATATTTAATAATCAAAACGAAAAAAGTCTCCAACGATAACGTTGAAGACTTTTTCACTGTTTAAGGAGTAAGAGGGATTCGAACCCCCGCGGGCTGTTACACCCCTGTCGGTTTTCAAGACCGATCCCTTCAGCCGGACTTGGGTATTACTCCATAATAAAATATTGGTAGCGGCGGAGGGAGTCGAACCCACGACCTCACGGGTATGAACCGTACGCTCTAGCCAGCTGAGCTACACCGCCAAATTATATAAATGGCTCCGCAGGTAGGATTCGAACCTACGACCACTCGGTTAACAGCCGAGTGCTCTACCACTGAGCTACTGCGGAATAATTTCCGTTGTCCTTAAGACAATATTTAATATATCATGCCTCTAATTAAACGTCAATGTAATTTTTCACTTTTTTTATTTTTTTTAGATATTAATTTATCTTAATAAACTTTTAGTGTAAATAATATGAATGTGAAGTTTGAAACTGCTCTAAAAGTTCATCTTCCCCACTAATCTTGCACTCCTGTATTTCTCCCCCTAATTCATAGTCCAGGCCAACTTACTATCCTTAATAAAACTTCTGCCCGCTCTTAATCTTACTCTTTTCATTCTAATTAAAGTTTAATATTCATTTTCAAAAAAAAGATTATAATATACAAAATAGCTCTAAAGATACATAATAAATTTCGGGAAGTGAAATAACATTTAATAAGAAAGGATGAGTTTATGAATATATTTAAACAATTTTGGTTTAGTTTATACTCTCCAAAAACAATATCAAGATATAGACTCCAAAAAATCGGTAAAACAATCTTTTTTCTATTCCTACTAGCAATTTTATATACTCTTCCTGGGTTCTTTTCATTGGAAAAAAATGTGAAGCTTCAGGTGAACAATGTTTCTGATTTGCTAAAAGAAAATATTCATACAATTTCTTTAAACAAAGGAACAATAGCCTTAAACGACAATACGCCATTCGAACAAAAGATTGGTGAATATAACTATGCTTTTTATCCAAATGAAACAGTTATGCCTACCAAATTAAAAAATGAACAGTTTGCATTTGTTGTATTAAAAAATAGAATAATCATGAAAAATGATAAAGGCGAGCAAGATTTCCCTTACCCTTCATTAAAATCAAAAGAAATAAATAAAGCGGGCGTTTCAAAATTTATTAAAAATATAAAAGAAGCTCTTCCAGTCATTTTAATCGCGTTATTTTTCCTATATTATTTTGGTTCATGTATCTTCATATTTTTACTTGCGACAATTTTAGCATTTTTAACAACTGTAATTAAGTCGACTAAACACCTACAGTTTAGACAACGCTTTGCAATGGTTTCATATAGCTTAACATTACCTACTGTTATTTATTTCTTACTTAGATTATTCGAAATAAATATTCCATTCCAAACTTTAATTTATATTGTAATTGCAGTTGTTATGTATACATTAACAATTCGAAATTTACCATCAAAAAAATAATCAATTTCCGAAGCGTTTACACGCTTCTTTTTTTATGGACTATTTCCTGGCTTCTTTTTGGAATATTCGGTGTGGACAAGCATATAGTCTACAAAAGGAGTGATTATTAATGAAAAGAATAGCTTTCTTATTCGGTGCATTATTACTTGGATATATAATTTTCTTCGACCTTAACGTAGGAACGATCCCTACTCAACATATTGCTACAGTAGCCAAAGCATCTAAATCAGAAACAAAAACATCCTCACTTCCAAAATATGAAAAAATCCAAGTAAAGAATGGAGATACTGTTTTAGGAATTATCGAAGATCTCAATCCCGATTTTAGCCAACCAATTAGCCAAATTACGAAGGATTTTACAGAGTTAAACGACGGCCTTCTACCGACTAAAATACAAAGTGGAAAATCATATAAATTCCCAATTTACTCTTCACAAAAGTAAATTTTGTGTTATATTTCTTTAGAACCAGTTGATAAAATGAGTAATCATGAAGAAAATATGATAATGTAGAAATATAAAAAATGAAATAAGTTATTTTTGAAGGAGCGAGTTACTCGTGAACGAAATTACACATAGAAGTAAAACACGTGCAGTTAAAGTAGGAAATGTAGTTGTTGGTGGAGCAAATGAGATTTCAATCCAAAGTATGACAACAACAAAAACACACGATGTTGAAGCAACAGTTGCAGAAATTAAACGACTTGAAGAAGCTGGATGTCAGATTGTTCGAGTTGCAGTACCAGATGAAAGAGCAGCTAATGCGATTGCTGATATAAAAAGACAAATTAATATACCACTTGTAGCAGATATTCACTTTGATTATAAATTAGCGCTTAAAGCAATTGAAGGCGGCGTAGATAAAATAAGAATTAATCCAGGTAATATTGGACGTAAAGAAAAAGTTGAAGCAGTTGTAAATGCAGCTAAAGCTAAAGGAATTCCAATACGTATCGGTGTTAATGCTGGTTCTTTAGAAAAACGTATTTTAGAGAAATACGGTTACCCAACTGCTGATGGAATGGTTGAAAGTGCATTACATCATATTAAAATTCTTGAAGACTTAGATTTCCATGACATCATTGTTTCAATGAAAGCATCAGATGTAAATCTTGCAATTGAAGCATATGAAAAAGCATCAAAAGCATTCGATTATCCTTTACACTTAGGTATCACTGAATCAGGTACACTATTTGCTGGTACAGTTAAAAGTGCTGCTGGTTTAGGTGCAATCATAAGTAAAGGGATCGGAAACACAATGCGTATCTCTTTAAGTGCAGACCCAGTTGAAGAAATAAAAGTTGCTAGAGAATTACTTAAATCTTTCGGCTTATCTTCAAACGCTGCAACATTGATTTCTTGCCCTACTTGTGGACGAATCGAAATTGACTTAATTAGTATTGCAAACGATATTGAAGAATATATTTCAACACTAAAAGTACCAATTAAAGTTGCCGTACTAGGATGTGCAGTAAATGGACCTGGTGAAGCACGTGAAGCTGATATTGGAATTGCTGGAGCACGCGGTGAAGGATTACTATTCCGCCACGGGGAAATCGTTCGTAAAGTACCTGAAGCAACAATGGTTGAAGAATTAAAACGTGAAATCGACATTATCGCAAAAGAAAAACTTGCTGAACTAGAAGCAGCAAAAGGCTAAAGAGACAAAGAAACAGTCTCCCCTAGCTTTTAATAACGTTGTAAACAAAGAGGCCTCCTAAGAGTCAGCGTAACTGACAAATAGGAGGCCTCTTTTTTCATATTAAGAAAGACTATGTATAACTGCATCTTCGCCTAAGGCACGATTGGCAGTTTACGTTAATATAAGCCTTTCTAGAATGGGGGTATCTTGTTAGAATTTTATTATTAGAGTGGAATTTATGCTCACCTTATATTGATATTTAATAGATTTCTTCACTTTTTTAAGCAATTTTTTTTAAAAAAGTGCAAATTTATTGATTTTCCATTGTGTGCATCGATCTTTGAACAATTAATTAGATGAAATACCCTAACCGGTATTAGTATTTCCCTATCTAAATTGGGGTCCAACGGAGTTTAATTGCAGTTTCGCTAATTTTATTTGCAGTTTTACTGATTTTATTTGCAGTGTTTCCTTCATTTGCTCTGTTCACAGCTTTATTTGAACTTTCAAGTTTTTATTTGCAGCTAATCTTCATCTCAACTACTCTTCCTCTAAATACTTAGTAGGATGCCCATTTCAAACATTTTGGACACCCTACTGTTTACACGTTCCTACTAGATCGAATAATCCTGAGGGATAAATACCTTTAATTCATTAGGGCGTACAAATACTCGTTCTCCAAGTTGAATATTTAAATCATAAAATAATTCGTTCATTAATTCGATTTCGACATAATCATTTGTGTCTTCTCGAAGGACTTCGACGTATACAATTGGCCCCACTGCATGAATATGAGTAATGATTGCACTTATTGATGTTTGATTTGTTTCAATTTTTTCGATTGATATTTGATGAGGTCGGACATAACCTGTAACTTCTTTATGATCTCTTTCCACTTGCTCCTGTAATGGTATTTCTAGACCACCACTTATTAAATTTCCTTTATTAATCCGTCCATGGAACAAGTTTACTTTTCCAAGAAAATCATAAACAAACGGGCTTGCAGGTGTATGATAAACTTCTTCCGGGGTACCTATTTGCTCAATTGTTCCCCCATTCATAATGACCACTCGGTCGGCAACTTCAAGTGCTTCTTCTTGATCATGTGTTACAAATATGCTTGTAACATTAATTTCGTCATGAAGCTTACGTAACCATCTTCTTAAATCCTTTCTTACTTTTGCATCTAGTGCTCCAAATGGTTCATCTAATAATAATACGCTCGGTTCAACAGCCAAAGCTCTAGCTAATGCGACACGTTGTCGTTGTCCACCTGATAATTGCGAAGGAAATCTTTTGGCAAAGCTTTCTAATTTTACTAAATTTAATAGCTCCATTACTTTCTCATTAATTTTTCGCTTAGTTGGTCGTGTAGCTCTTGGTCTTACATTTAATCCAAATGCAATATTATCAAAAACGGTCATATGCTGAAATAAAGCATAGTGCTGGAAAACAAACCCTACATTCCTTTCCTTTACTTGTAAATTTGCTACATCCTGTTCCTCAAAGAATATTTCCCCATCATCTGGATTCTCTAAGCCAGCAATTATTCGTAGTAATGTTGTTTTTCCAGAACCAGAAGGACCTAATAGTGCTACTAATTCTCCTTTTTTTATATTTAAATCAATTCCTTTTAAAGCAGACTCATTTTCATAACTCTTTAATACATTAGAAACTTTAATTGACATACGATCCTCTCCTATTGTTTCTCTGCCTTCTGTACTTTCCATTCAATAATATTTTTTATCACTAATGTCAGAATCGCAAAAATAGACATAAGTGACGCAACTGTATAGGCTTGTGGAAATTGGTACTCATTATATAAATTTTCTATATGAAGTGGCATCGTAATCGTTTCTCCGCGAATATGTCCAGAAACTACTGATACAGCTCCAAATTCTCCAACCGCTCTTGCATTACATAATATAATGCCATATAAAAGTCCCCATTTAATTTTTGGAAGTGTCACCTTCCAAAAAATATGCCAACCGTTAGCACCTAAAGTTAACGCAGCCTCTTCTTCTGCACTTCCAGTAGCCTGCATAACTGCAATTAATTCTTTCGCAACAAACGGAAGAGTTACAAAGATTGTTGCTAAAACAATTCCTGGGGTTGAAAAAATGACTTTTAAATTGTGCTCTTTTAACCAGCCACCAAATACCCCATTATTCGGACTAAATAAAAGTACAAATAAAAAACCCGTAACAACTGGAGACACAGCAAAAGGTAATTCAATTAAAGTTACCAATAAATTTTTCCCTTTAAAATTAAATTTCGTTGTAGCCCAAGCAATTGAAACTCCAAATATTGCATTAAGTGGTAAGGTAATAATCGTTACAATAAATGTTAATTTAATTGCAGCTAAAGTTTCATCATTTACGATTGTTTCTTTATAAACTCCGAAGCCATCCTGCAATGCTTTTATAAAAATTGAAACTAAAGGAAGAAATAAAAATAGCGCTAAAAATAAAATAACGATACTAGTTAAGATGATTTGAAACGATTTCCCCTTTAATTTAATTCCTTTTTTTGTATGACTATTTAAAGTTAATTTTCTCTCAATATTTAACTCTCTTTCCATTCTAACTCTTACCCCCTTGAACAAATGCCCGATTAGAGTATCGTTGAAAAATACTAATCAATAATAATAGAAGGAAAGAAATAACTAATAATACAACTGCTAGTGCAGTTGCCCCTGCATAATCGTATTGCTCTAATTTTGTCATGATCAATAAAGGGGTTATTTCAGTTTTCATAGGCATATTTCCCGAAATAAATACAACAGACCCATATTCCCCTAAAGACCTCGCAAAAGCTAATGAAAAACCAGTTAACAAGGCTGGTAAGATTCCTGGGAATATTATCTTCCAAAAAATTTGTAAACGGTTTGCGCCTAAACTTGCAGCTGCTTCCTCAACATCTTTATGGAAATTCTCTAGCACAGGTTGCACCATTCTTACTACAAATGGTAATCCAATAAAAGTAAGAGCAATAATAATACCTAAAGGTGTATAAGCTATTTTGAAAGAAAATAGTCTTCCAATCCAACCACTTGGAGAATACAAAGTAGTTAAAGTAATACCGGCTACTGCAGTCGGTAATGCAAATGGTAAATCAATGAAAGCATCTACTATTCTCTTCCCTGGAAAACGATATCGTACAAGCACCCAGGCTACTAATAAACCAAAGACAGCGTTTAAGATCGCAGCAATAAAGGCTGTTCCAAAACTAACTTTATATGACATTAGTACTCTAGGATCGGTTACAATTTTAAAAAATTTAGTCCACCCTATATCAAAAGAGTGTAGAAATAACATCGATATTGGTAAAAAAATAAAAAAACTTATATACAATATTGAAAATCCAAATGTTAAACCGAACCCAGGTAAGATTCTCTTTCTTGTCTTTAGCAAATTTATGTCCACTCCTTAAATGAAAATCAAATAAAGAAGACTTGGACATAGCTCTATAGATGAGCCTCGGTACATCCATGTCCTCTTTATTTTTTAAGTTATCGTTACTCAATTAATCGTTTATTGATAAATTTGGTCAAATATTCCACCATCATTAAAATGCTTCGCTTGTGCCTTACTCCATCCTCCAAAATCTTTATCGATTGTCAACATTGGTATACTAGGATATTGTTTACTATATTTAGCAAGTATTTCTTGATTTCTAGGACGATAGTAATTTTCTGCAATGATTTTTTGACCTTCTTTACTATATAGATAAGATAGATAGGCTTTCGCTACTTTTTCAGTTTTCTTTGCCTTTACATTTTTATCTACGACTGCAACGGGTGGCTCAGCAAGAATACTAATAGATGGATAAACAATTTTATAATTCCCTTCGCCTAATTCTTTAACAGATAAAAGACCTTCATTTTCCCATGCAATTAGTACGTCCCCAATCCCTTTTTCAACAAATGTAGTTGTTGAGCCACGCGCGCCAGTATCTAAAACAGGTACATTCTTATATAATTTCTTCATAAATGCTTTAATTTTTTTCTCATCACCATCATATTTTTTATCTGCATAACCCCAAGCAGCTAGGTAATTCCATCTTGCACCACCAGAAGTTTTAGGGTTTGGAGTAATTACTTGAACACCTTTCTTAGTTAGATCATCCCAATCCTTAATATTTTTTGGATTGCCTTTCCTTACTAAGAAAACAATAGTTGAAGTATATGGTGTTGAATTATAATTAAATTCTTTTTGCCAATTAGGTGATAATAGTTGTGCCTTTTCGTTGATTGAATCAATATCATAACCTAGAGCAAGTGTAACAACATCAGCATCTAAACCATCAATTACTGCCCTAGCTTGCTTTCCCGAACCTCCATGAGACTGCTTAATTGTCACTGTTTGGTGATGCTCTTTTTCCCAATATTTACTAAACGCTTTATTATAGTTTTCATATAATTCACGGGTTGGATCATATGAAACATTTAGTAATTCTACTTTTTTATTTGCCACATTTCCATTCGTTACCTCACTACTATCGTCTTTTAAAGTCGAATATAAGATTCCAGAAACAGCCAAAACTGCAACAACCGAGCCAATAATCCAAGTTTTTGCCCCCACTATATTCCGCCCCCTCAAATATCAATTCTCCGATATTATTTGTACCCATCTCGATCATTCAATACATTAAAATCTCCCCTTTAAGGCACAAATGCAAAAAGACCCTTAACTAAAGAAACTAGTTAAGGGCCTTTGGTCTTCCAATCAGCCAATTTGATTTTTTTATATAAGCTTAATAATAAACACACTATTCCTATGTGTCAACTATGAATTTAGAAAATTTAAAATTATTTTTCATTATATTTACTATTTATACAAACCTCATTGTATACTCATTATATTTACTATTGAAATTACATTTTATATGGAGGATCTCATGCTGTTAGAAACATATTTTAAACACATCGGATTAAAGAAACCAGATACAATTTCATATTCCTCGTTAAAAGAAATTCATCGTCATCACTTACTTTCCATACCATTTGAAAATATCGATATTATTTCTCAAATACCACTAACTATGAACCCTTCTCTAGTATTGAAAAAGATTTCATCAGGTAAGCGTGGGGGAATTTGTTTTGAAACAAATTCATTATTATTTTCTGTCCTACAAGAACTAGGTTTTAATGTCTCTTATATTTCAACTCAATTTTGGAACCAAGAAAAACAACAATGGAATCCAGAGTTCTCCCATTTATCTATTTTAGTTAAAATTAACGGACAAAATTATCTTGCCGACGTAGGAATTGGTGGCGGTTTTTTAGAGCCCCTCCTTCTACAGGATCAATACGAATACTCTGATTCAAATGGATCCTATCGTATAAAAGAACAAGACCATTCGGACTGCTTCATCCTCCAAAAGTTCAATCAATCTTGGAAGGATTTATTATTCATTTCAATCATACCGAAACAGCTACATCAATTTGAAAAACAATTTAACTACTTCCAAACTAGTAATGAAACAATCTTTACCCAATATAAAATTGTCAATTTACTAACAAAAGAAGGAAGAATCTCGTTATCGGATCATCAACTAAAAGTAACTAAAAATCGTAGAATCTTTATATCTGAAATAAAAAATGAAGATGAATGGCAATCAATTTTTAACCAATTATTTAATCCAAAAGCTGAAATAAAGGGCTAAGAGATTGGCCAAAGTCCCAACAATCTCTTTTTGGCCCCTCTTCTTCCTAAAATACTAATAAACGAAACAATAATCGAACAAATTAATTGTAAACAAAGTAAAGGGGATCGATCATTTGAAAAACAGCGAAAAACAAAATAGCATAATAAGAGAAAGACGTGAAGATGAAGTAAATAATGTTAATGAGAGTCAAAAAAATAAACAGCCACTTCCTCAAGCAAAGGATATTGAAGAAATGGAATACTAAACGCTTAAATGCAAAAAATCTACAAGATCATTAACCTATCTTGTGGATTTTTTGCGAAGATGTAAAATTTTGTTCAAACTCTAAACTTGAATCATTACATGTTTGACACTAGATCACCAGGTTTTTACCATATATCGCCGAAATTCAATGATATATCAACGAAGTTCAGTGCTTTATCAACGAAGTTCAGTGTTTTATCAACGTAGTTTGGTGTTTTATCAACGAAGTTCAGTGTTTTATCAACGAAGTTTGGTGTTTTATCAACGAAGTTCAGTGCTTTATCAACGAAGTTCTGTGTTTTATCAACGAAGTTCTGTGCTTTATCAACGAAGTTCTGTGCTTTATCAACGAAGTTCTGTGTTTTATCAACGAAGTTCACAGCTTTATCAATATTGTTCACATTATGTTCGTATTTCTTCCTACTATCGCTATCCCTACATTTTACTTACCATACGGATTACTTCTTCTACTATAAAAGGTACTTCTTCAAATGCATTTTTCATATGCAGTCGCTCAGTTAACTTATGGGCATCCTTTCCGAATGGCCCAATATTTAATACAGGGGCATTTAATTTTCCCATTAAATCAAATGGTAATGTATAGCAATCCCCCCATACTGGTGTGTTTTGCTCAAATGCTATCCATCCGTTAGATGTGTCACTGTAATTAACATAACTTAAATCACAAATCCCATTAAAATAGTGAATTCTTTTTACTGGCAAATTAAACTGATTAATAGCAAGTTCAGAAGAAAACTTAATACATTGTTCGACTAATTCATTTCCAGTGGAATTAATAGCTGGATAATATGGTGGTGCAAACAAAATGATAATCGCTGGTGCAAGCTCCTGACATTCAATCATTAAATGATCAGCAATTCTAAAAGATTTTTCACGATCATCCCACTCATTATGAGCATTAATTTCCTTTTTAAGTTCCATAATATAGTTCTGTCCTAGTTTTTCAGAAGCATAGTTATGCAACTCCCTATACTGCAGAACTTTTACTTTTCCAATGGGATTCACATGATGTTTTTTACATATATTTTCATATTCAAGATTACATTCATCAGCAGCTTGCTGGGCTATTTTTTCGAATAGATTAAAAACTTCAGAAGCATTTCTTTTCATTAAAAATACATTATACAGCGCGCCTGAACGAAACGGGGTTTGAGTGGAATACTCTAACCTCAAGTCCTTTTGTTGTAACGTAACTGGTAAAGGCGTAGTTTCATCAAAATCAGTCTCTTGAAATTCGTCATTCCATTCCATTTTTCTAGTTAAAAATGAAGCAATATATGGAGATGTTATACCACTTAACGGTTCTCCTGCATGGGTTTCTTTTCCATAAAATAGTGCTGCTGGCATGATTTTACCGATTGTACCAGAGTATGTGTAATACTTTGGATCGCCTGGTTCCTGTGTAAACACTGGCTCCCCGTTCAAAAACAATTTGTAATTCAAATCATATTCCTCTTTAAGATTTACAAGTGTTGAAACCGCATCACGCATGCCATCCGAATTAACCTCTTCATCAGGAACCGTTACTAATAGAAGATTGATCGGCCATTTCTCAATACTTGCCTTCTCAATTATACCCATATGCATCGCAAGTCCCATTTTCATATCCATTGTGCCTCGACCAAATAAATACTCACCGGATTTTAAATCATTCTGAACTTCTGTAGATAGCTCACTAAGACGTTCATAGAAAACTTTTGTTAACTCCTCAGTTTTAGTAGATAAAGTTTCTAACTCTCCATATTCTTCTGTGTTTACCGTATCAAAATGACTTATAAGACAAATTGTATCTTTTACTTCTGGATGTTTATATAATGCCGTTAAAAATTTCCGACCTTTATTTGAATTATGTAACTTCAATTGATCTGATGAATCTATGAAATATTGTAAGTCACTTAACTCTTTATATAAGTTAATCGGAAATTGACGCTCTCCCTCTGTTAGGCTAATACTTTTCCAACTAACTAGCTCTGATAATAATAATTTTAAGCGTTCAGGTGTATCCCATCGCATTTTATCCATAATATCCCCCATAAACAAATGTGTAGTTATGCTCCAATATTTCATAATTCTAGTAATATCTCACCAATTCTAGAAAAGTAATTTAATACCTTTTTTAAATGAACTCATCTGCTTAAAAATAAAAAAACATCTATTATTAGATGGTTCAGAGTGTTAAAAAATGAGTTTGTCAATTAGTGTCCAACATTACCTAGGTAAGTAAAGTTGGGTGTATGAGTAAGTTTTTTCATCATCTTGCATTTTTTCTTACTCATGATGCCCTTATGAGTTACATATTTTCAGCTTCTTGCTCTTTTTTAACTCATGAACCTCTTATGAGTAATTAATTTCGTGTTTCCTCTTTTTTTTAACTCGTGAACCCTTTATGAGTTAATTAATTTCGTGTTTCCTCTCTTTTTTTAACTCATTAATCATTTTATGGGCACGTATTAACAGCTTCATGCTTATTTTCTTACTCATATCCTTAATTGAGTAAGTAATTTACATATTCGCGGTATATTAAGATCACATGAACCCTTCAAGAGTATCTTCAATTTATCTGTTAAATATTGACCAGTTATTATTTCAATGCCCTGGACCAACTATAGGTTAGAGTGTAAAAAAAATAGATGGTTCAGACTGATGCAAATACTTGCCGACAATCTGAAGCATCAATTATTAGATAGATTACTTAACTCCACTATCTGATTATTTAAAATCGCGTTCCGCTCATATTCCATACAATAAATGTACACATAAAGATTAAGCCAAATATGAGCATCAAAATAAAACCTGATAATTTTGCTAGCCCTTTTTCTTCTTTAACAATGGCTATTACACCAGTAATTAAGCTTGCAAAAAGACAAATATAATAGATATAAAATGAGATAACATTTATTGAATTAATTGTTTCGATCTTAAAAGCAAAAATTGAACTAATTAAACTACCTAATACAAAAAAATATGCCAATTTCCCAATCTTTTGACTAAACTTTATTACTCCGCTTGTAATGACTCCAAAACAACTAATTAGAGAAAGCCAACAAATGCCTTCTAGTATTCTTCTACTAAAGATTGGCAATGGCTTAGCTAAGTGGCCCATATACGATAATAAAATCACACATAATAATAGGAAGGCATTTCTTCTATATATTTTGAGCTCCTGCAAACTATCCAGCCTCCTAGGCTATAAGTTTAATAAAACATCTTGCCCTAATGCATACTATTCAACAGTTGATGAATTTTCCCTTTAATTACTAGTTAAATTAAAATCGCAAAAAAGAACAAAGGTTCTCTTTTTATGTCGAAAAAATTAAAATAAATCTTTATTGCAAACGTATGTTCTTTATTTTATAATTTATACATGGATAGAATAATTTAATAGGTTAAGAAAATTATGTTATTCTTTCATTTAAATATTTAAAAACATTATAGGAGTGAAGTGGACATGTCATTAGAATTAATCCCTTATTTAATCATGGATGGAAACGCAAGTGAAGCAATAAATTTTTATGAAAAAGCTCTTGATGCAAAGGTACTTTTTAGTCAAACTTACGGAGATGTTCCAGGAGACACTGACGGAAAAATTCCAGCAGATGCTAAAGAATTAATCATGCATGCAACAATCCAAATTGGCGAATCAGTATTAATGCTTTCAGATACATATCCAGGTTATCCATTTCAAAGTGGGAATCAAGTCACTATTTGTATATCTACAAATGATATTGAAATTTCAAAACGATTTTTCGAAGGACTTTCAGTTGGAGGTCAAGTAGAGTTACCTCTACAAGATACAGGTTTTAGCCCGTGCTACGGTAAAGTTGTAGACAAATTTGGTGTATTATTCCAAGTATTTACCCACCCTGCTGGGCAGTAATAATTGAATTTCTTGATTACTAAACTATTCAAGTATAATTTGACTTGATTAATTTAACATAGCCTTTGTTTCCTAATTTCTTAATTGAAATTCATACAGGATTAATTGAAATAAAAAACGACTCGATCAAATATGACAGAGTCGTGTTTTTTATATTTTATTTTTATTTTTAAAGTCCGAACGAAGGTGGTGTCCGGTGTATTTTAAAAAAAAGAAGCAGGCGACGGTATTTTTTGGGGTGA
>NZ_JBHJTJ010000015.1:0-38891 GCF_042267765.1 Gottfriedia sp. NPDC056225
AAACTCTCCATAAAAGTTAAGTTTAAATCTTGTATTGCTCAAAAAACTAATAATTGACGTTTACTTCATGTTTTGTTTAGTTTTCAAAGTTCAAACCGTCGCGTCATTAGCGACTTTTTCATCTTAACATTCTCATAAGAGCCTGTCAACATTTTTTAAAATCTTTTCTTTCGTTGCCGTTATCTCTCGGCGACATGTATTAATATAACATCGATATTTATCATCGTCAACACTTTTTAAACGTTTTTTTCAAAAAAAGTTAAACTTTATCTCATAAGAACATATAGTACAGATTTTTATTCTTTATACTTTAAGCTAAATAAGCAGAATACAATCTAAAAATAGAACTTGAATCCATTTAACTATAACAAAATATGCAGTAGTATCTATGTCCTTTTAAAGAGAGGTATAGTTAATGAATGGTTTCGTATTATTTTCAAAGCAACATATTATTACTTTATTAATCATTCTCTTACTTCTTATCTCTTTGTATTACTTCAAACATTTGATCAAGAAAAAGAAAAAAGTAGATTTATTCATTCGTACTCTGTTAATCATTTCAATGCTTTTAGTCGAGTTTCTTCTATATGGATGGCATAATTAAACGAACCAGTGGGACCTGGGAGATTCATTACCTCTCCAACTTTGCGGAATTAGTATGTATTTATGTTGTTATACACTCATTACAAAAAATTATAAAATATATGACATCATTTACTTTTTTGGGTTAGCTGGAGCTATCCAATCTGTGATTACACGGATATGAAGTATGCTTTTCCTCACTTTAAATATATACAATTCTTCATTACTCATGGGGGAATCATTTTATCAATCTGTTACATGACAAATATATTTGGATATACCCCAACATTCCGTTCATTGATAAAGTCCTTTCTATATTTAATAATGCTAGCAATACCAATTTACTTACTAGATTATTTCATAAAAGGAAACTACTTATTATTAAGAGCAAAACCACCTGGAGCAAACTTGCTAGACTTTTTTGGACCATAGCCATATTACTTAATCGTTCAAGGCCTGCTACAGATCCCCTATTTTTTAATTCTATATAGCCCGATTCATCTTATAAACAATAAGAAGAAAAACAATCACAATTCAACTCATCTAATAAAATAAATCCAATTGAATCTCCATAAAGATAGAACAAATTCAATAAAGTCCATCTTAATAACAATCTAAAATAAGTTCGTAAGGTTTTCCATGTTAGCACTAACATTTCCAATCCCATTTATGCTATATTACAAAGAGTGGGGTGGACAAAGTGGCAAAAAAGAAAAGTAGTAAAATTAATAATATAAGAACGTTTGCACTTTCATTATTATTTATTGGCTTCATCATTATGTACGGTGGTGTATTTTTCAGAGAGCATAAAATTGTTATGACGATTTTTATGCTTGTAGGGTTTTTAGCGATTATCGGAAGTACTGTTGTTTACTTTTGGATCGGAATGCTTTCTACAAAAACGATTCAGGTTGTCTGTCCGAATTGTAGCAAAACTACTAAAATGCTTGGAAAAGTTGACATCTGTATGTATTGCAATGAGCCCCTTACATTAGATCCTTCATTAGAAGGTAAAGAATTTAATGAAAAATATAATAGCAAACGAAATGCTAAGCAATAGCATAATAAATAAAGCACATTACATTATGTAATGTGCTTTATTATGATAATGTTTTTTCTTTACATTTAGGACAAATACCGTATACTTCCATTCTATGATTAGTTACTTCAAATCCCGTTTCCTTCTCAACATAAAGATTGATTCCTTCTAATCCATCATAATGAAAATCATTCATTTCACCACATTTTTGGCAAATGATATGATAATGATCAGTTGTTATATAATCAAAACGACTAGAAGAATCACCGAAGTTCAATTCTTTAACCATACCTACTTCACGTAATACTCTGAGATTATTGTAAACCGTTGCTACACTCATATTTGGAAATTTTCCCTCAAGTGCTTTATAGATTTCGTCAGCAGTTGGATGTGTTCCACTTCCAATTAAATATTCTATAATCGCATGTCTCTGAGGTGTAATACGTACGCCGCTATTCTTTAAATGTAAAATTGCATCTTGAATATTTTCCTTATGCAACGCCGCTCTCCCCGTTTCTATAAATTAGTTCCAAATTTACTTACTTATTATTAGTTTATTCAACTGCTAGAATATTTGTCAACTTTTTGAGAATTTATAAAAAAAAATAGACACTACTTGCTTTCCCATCATGTAAACAAAAAAAATGTGCGAGAATTAACTCGCACTTCAAAATGCTATCATCTGAGGAGGTATGCCCTATACTCCAATATATTCTCTAAAGCATGATAGGTATAGACGAAAAGCTCGATTATTTTATATAAAACGTTTCTTTCTAAAAAAAAACTCGCGTAGTCAAGTTCTTTCATCAATTTAGTTTGTACAATTTTTACGAATGATTGATTACACTATAAACATCTTCAACATGGTTTTTTACTCTAACCTTTTGCCACACATTTTCGATACAACCTTCTTCATCAATTAAAAATGTTGTTCGTTCAATCCCCATATATTCCTTACCAAAATTATTTTTCAACTTCCATACATCAAATAACTTCGCAACTTCAGTAGTTTCGTCTGAAAGTAATAAAAATGGTAACTGATACTTTTCAATAAATTTTTCATGTCTTTTTACAGGGTCCGGACTGATTCCTAAAATGACAGTACCACTTTTCATAAACTTTTCATATGAATCTCTAAAGTCACAAGCTTCCGTAGTACAGCCCGGTGTCATATCTTTTGGATAAAAATAAAGAACTACTTTCTTACCTTTAAAGTCTGATAATGATACATTTTCCCCATTACTAGCTGGTAATGTAAAATCTGGTGCTTTAACTCCAATTTCAACAGTCATAACAATCTCCTTAATCAATAGTATTAACGTTCATCTTTAAATACTTGTAAAACAAAAGCCGCTGGCATCGTATAACCGATTAGTGCCTCCATCATAGCAACCCATCTTCCGATCCCTACTGGTACAATATCCCCATACCCTACAGATAAAAGAGTAATCGCGCTAAAATATAAGCATAACCCCATTATATGGTAATTAGTCCCTTCAATAGGAATAGAATGCTCAATTAAAATCGGACGCTGTCCATGTTCTAATATAAAATAGACAGCACTAAAGCCTATAAGTACCGTTCCATATATTAAAAATAAAATAATATAATTATTAACTGAAATAAGACCTTTACTTACTTTTTTAGTTGAAGTATTCCATAAATACACTAGACTATACAAGATTGCAAAGATTGCTATAAAAAAGAAAAAAGCAGATCCCATTCCAATCACCTCATTTCAATTTATGAAACAAGCTATTGAAATAGAATACTGCTTAGTTCCCAGCACCCTTATATTTTTTTACTCCTTGATTCCAAATCACCACAGATATTACAAAAACAACTAACCCCATAACTGGTGTTAAAAATGAATAGACATACCATTCGCTTCTACGTAGAAAATATGCAGCCGGGTAAACACCAACAAATGCAAATGGCAAAATCCAAGTTAATACAAAACGAATAATTGGATGATATATATTAATAGGATATCGACCATAGTTTCCTATATTATACATTAACGGCATAATGGATGTTCTAGCATCTGACCAAAATCCAATACTAGCTAAAGCGATAAAAATACCAGCGTAAACAAACATCCCACCAAAAGCCATTAATAAAAATAAGAATGGGTCATACCAAGTGATCGTTAAACCTAATTTAACACCAGCATAAATCATAATAATTAGACCAGTTATCGCACCTAGTAATGATTCAAGCTCCATTTTTTCTAATATAACCTGAAAAAGACTATGAATAGGTCGAGTTAATATACGATCAAACTCACCTTTAACAATATAACGATCATTAAAATCCCATATATTAAAAAATGAACCAAATAAAGCAAATGGCACTAAAAAGAATCCATAAATGAATACAATTTCGTCTCGGTTCCATCCTTCAATAAGTGAAGTGTGATTGAAAACTAATAATATAAATATTAAATTAACAGCTTGAGACATTAAATCTGATAAAAATGATAAAAAGAAATTTGCTCTATAATGAAACTTAGTTTTTAAATATTGACCAGAATATTGAAGAAATATATTAATATAAAACATTCCTTAACCTCCCTGTATAACAAGATGCTTTTTAGCTTTATACCATATAAGTGTAATTGGAATACACAAAATGATAATCCAAGTAATTTGGAATAAAAGTCCTCTTAAAATCAATTCACCTTTAATTCCTTCAGCAAAAATCATACTAGGAATATAGCTAATCCCTTGAAAAGGTAAGTACTTCATTATACTTTGAGACCAAGCTGGAAAGAATGTTATCGGAATCGTTAAACCTGAAAACAAATCAATAATGACACGCTTAGCTTGAATAAAGCCCATATTATTTTGAAGAAAAAATGCCATTAGTCCCGTTAATAAATTCAATTGTGTATTGATAGCAAAACTGAAAACTGAAGCAAGTAAAAATAATCCTAAAGTAGATAAATTAAATGAAACATCTAAACGAAAAATTAATGCTACTAGGATAAATCCCGGAATTGAAAAGAAAAAGAATCTAAAAATCCCCTCTCCTAATCCTTGCATCACTTTCGTAAGCAAATAATTATAAGGTCTAATAAGTTCAATTGCTACTTTACCCTCAACAATTTCCTCCGCAATTTCACGATCAAGGTTATTAAAATAAAAAGCCCTTGCCATCCAAGCGATTGCAACATAAGTAGTCATCTGGTTTACAGAAACCCCTTGGATTGAACCTTGATGACCGTATATAGCTTTCCATAAAAAGTAATAAGCACCTATATTAATAGTATAAATTACAATTCCTGTGTAATAATTTGTACGATAGGCTAACATCATTAAAAAACGAATACGAATAATTTCAATATACTTACCCATTACTAATCCCCTCTTGATAAATGTTTCGAATGATTTCTTCAGTAGAAATTTCTAACATCTTCATATCTTTAACGGGATTTGTTTGAACAACTTTTGCAATGATCATCGAAATAAGCGTTTCATCGTTTGGTAATGTAACGCTCCAAATATTTTCTCCTTCTTCTTGCTTCCATTTCACATCAGTTCGTCCAATTAATTCGTTTAACATACCAAGATTTACAGGTTTAATAAACTGGAATTGTATTTCTTTCTCTTCTCCCCATTGGCCTTTTAACTGTTCGAGTTTCCCATCATAAATGATTTTTCCTTCATCTAACATAACTACTCGATCACATAGTGCCTCAATATCAGAAATATCGTGTGTGGTTAAAAGAATTGTTGTACCATATTTTTGATTTAATTCTTTTAAAAACTCGCGGATTTTTAATTTTACTAAAACATCTAAACCAATTGTAGGCTCATCTAAAAATACTAAAGGTGGGTTATGAATTAATGCCGCAGCTAATTCACATCTCATTCTTTGACCTAAAGATAACTTTCTAACTGGTTGATCCAATAATGGCTCGATATCTAAAGTCTTAATGATGTAACCCATATGCTCTTCATATTGTTTATCTGGTATTTGATAAACTTTTTTTAGTAAACGAAATGATTCTTGTACAGCAATATCCCACCATAACTGAGATCTTTGACCAAATACAACGCCGATCGATTTAACAAAACGCTCTCGATCTTTTTGAGGGTGAAATCCATTAACGGTTACATCACCAGAAGTAGGCGTTAAGATTCCAGTCAACATTTTAATCGTAGTTGACTTTCCTGCTCCATTCTCCCCAATATAGGCCATCATTTCACCTTTTTTTACAGAAAAACTTATATTATTAACTGCTGTCTTAGTTTTATAGTTTCTTGTAAACAAGTCTCTAAATGCACCTTTTACACCAGAGCGACTTAAAAAAGTTTTAAATTCTTTGTGTAAGTTTTGTACTTCAATCATGTTCTCCATACGTATGCCTCCATTTTTTATTCCGTCGCTTAGTGTATTTTAAATATGGACTAAGCACAATAAAAAAGTACTGAAAAATAATTTCCAATTTTTCGGTCTTTTTTTAAGAAAAATATAGATTCTACAAAATGTTCAAATTTCTTTCAAAGTTGGAAAGGCTTTCATTTACCACGCACTAAAATTTCGTGCTAGAATGTAATTTAACCACATAAATAATGTAAAGATGCCGGTTAAAATCTTTCATTTTTTATCATTAATGGGAGGTACTCCATGAATAATCAAAAGTCAATTGAAATACATAATGAAGCTTTAGAACATATCGTTGGAGGCGTAAACAGTCCTTCAAGATCGTTTAAAGCAGTAGGTGGCGGAGCTCCTGTCACAATGAAACGCGCAAAAGGCGCATATTTTTGGGATGTTGATGGCAACCAATATATAGATTATTTAGCAGCATACGGTCCTATTATTACGGGTCATGCTCATCCTCATATTACAGCTGCGATTACAAACGCAGCAGAAAATGGTGTCCTTTACGGTGCACCTCATGAGCTTGAAGTACAATTTGCGAAAATGCTAAAAGAAGCAATCCCTAGTATGGATAAAGTCAGATTTACAAATTCAGGTACAGAGTCCGTTATGACTACTATCCGTGTAGCAAGAGCTTACACTGGTAAAACTAAAATCGTTAAATTTGCTGGATGCTATCATGGTCATTCAGATTTAGTACTTGTTGCCGCTGGTTCAGGTCCATCTACTCTTGGTACCCCGGATTCTGCTGGTGTTCCACAAAGTATTGCCAACGAAGTAATTACTGTTCCATTTAACGATATTGAAGCATATGCAGAGACAATGGATAAATGGGGTCATGAAGTAGCTGGTGTACTTGTTGAACCAATCGTCGGTAACTTTGGAATCGTTGAACCAAAAGAAGGTTTCCTAGAAGCCGTAAATGAAATAACGCACAATCATGGTGCATTAGTCATTTATGATGAAGTAATTACTGCCTTTAGATTTATGTATGGTGGAGCACAAAACCTATTAAGAGTTGAGCCAGATTTAACAGCTCTTGGAAAAATCATAGGTGGTGGTTTACCGATTGGAGCTTATGGTGGCAAGAAAGAAATTATGGAAACAGTTGCTCCTCTAGGTCCTGCTTATCAAGCTGGAACGATGGCTGGTAATCCTGCATCAATCGCAGCAGGTATTGCATGTCTAGAAATATTGAAACAAGAAGGTGTCTATGAAGAGTTAGACCGCTTAGGTACAATTCTTGAAAAAGGTATTCAAGAAAAAGCTGATGAGCACAACATCCATATTAAGATCAACCGCTTAAAAGGTGCTTTAACTGTCTATTTCGGTATAGACGAAGTAACGAATTATGAAGAAGCAAAAAAAGCTGATAGCGAAGTATTCGGTAGATTTTTTAAACTTCTATTAGAAGAAGGTATTAACTTAGCACCTTCGAAATATGAAGCTTGGTTCTTAACTACAGCTCATACTGAACAAGATGTTCTCCAAACAATTAACGCAGTTGGGAACGCATTCCAAAAATTAGCTACGATTAAACAATGATCTATCCGAGGTCACTCCAACTATTGAAGTGGCCTCTATTTATACATCATTAATTCTGAATAATCAATTTTCAATTATATCTAGGAGGTAGTTAAATGAAATTTCAAACAAAAACAGAATGGTCACCAGGGTTATTTAGAGATTATTACAATAGCGAACATGATGCATGTGGAATCGTTGCTTTCATCAATCGTTCCATTACTCAAACAAGAGAAACAGTCGATATCGCTGCTGAAAGTCTTCGAAAGATGAATCACCGAGCGGGATTTACAAACGGTGAAGGTGATGGTGTAGGAATTCAAACTGACATCCCTACTTTGCTTTGGCAAGAAAAACTGACATCTGTAGGTATTAGTCCAGAAATCGTTTCACACCCTTCTTTTACAGTAGGACATTTCTTTTTTGATGAAAAATCAGAAGTACAAACTTTGCTTCAAATTTTTGAAGAAAACGGTTATGAAACATTATTCCATAGTTCTAACCAAACCTGCACATTGGCACTTGGTCCAATTGCTCAAGCAGTAGAACCTAAATTTTTACAAGTAGCATTACTTCCAATTAAAAATCACCAAAGCACCTCTCTCTTTGATTTAACAAATATTATTAGTCAAAAAACAAATATAACTGTTGTTTCGCTAAGTCAATCTACTTGCGTATATAAAGTAATGGGAACAATCGACACTTTATTATCATACTATTCTGACTTGCAGCACCCTAATTTTCAATCATCTGTTGTTGTAGGTCATAACCGCTACTCAACAAACACTTCATCTTCGTTTTCAAGAGTTCAACCATTTAGCTTACTAGCACATAACGGAGAAATTAATACGATTGAACAATTGAGGATTGAAGCAAAGCAAATTGGAGCCAATATACAAAATGGTAATAGTGATTCACAAGATGTAAATAATACGTTAGAAACATTAATTCATAAATATCATTACACTTTGAAAGAAGCAATGGAATTATTATTCCCACCAGTACCTGCTGAATTTGAATTAGATCAAGAAGTAAACTCAATTTACAATACAATTCGAAGTACATTCGGTCCTTATTGCCAAGGTCCTGCAGGTGTATTAACAAGAGAAGGTAATGAATTTGTCGCAAGCGTTGACGCTTTAGGGCTACGTCCTGTATGGCTACTTGAAACAAATGATTATTATGTATTTTCTTCAGAACAAGGTATCCTTTCTCCAGAATTATTTATCTCGGAGCCGCACGCACTTTCACCTGGAGAAAAAATAGGTATTAATTTACTAAAAGATCGCGCTCAACTTTTAACTCACCGTGAATTAACTCATTTTGTCACAACGAAATTAAATGACAAATTAGCTATGAATCTAGCAAATAAAGAAGCAAATTCAACTGATTATGTAGAACACTCACCTCCTTCTATTCATCCGTTTGAATATGGTGCATTCGGATGGCAAAAGGAACAAATCCAACTAGTTGAACAAATGGCAGAAAAAGGTGCTGAACCTATTCGTTCATTAGGTCATGATGCTCCACTAGCTTGTTTAGATGATGCTAGAAAAAATCTATCAGACTATATGAAAGAAACAGTTGCAGTTGTAACAAACCCAGCCATCGATCGTGATCGTGAAACAGAGCACTTCTCTATTTCTGTTCTTTTAGGAAAAAGACCATCCATTTCAAAGAAAGAATCTGGAATTGTTCTTCAACTCCCTTCTCCAATATTAGGTGATGGTTTTGTAGGAAGTACTCTAAAAGCAAATCGTGAACAAATTACGTATGAAGAAATCATCAATCTATATCAATTAGAAAATAAACTATATACAATTCAAAGTACATTTTCTAACTTACCTTTAGAAGAAACATTATCTGGGTACAAATACGAAGCAATTGAAGCCGTGAGAAATGGCGCAGAATGTATTGTTATTACAGATGACGAAGCACACAAAAATAATCAATATTGGATTGATCCGGCACTTATTACAGCGATCATCCATAATGGTCTTGTGAATGCAAAAGTAAGAAGAAGCTGTTCAATTATTTTAAAAACAGCTGCAGTTCGTAATCTTCACGATTTTATGGTAATGAAAGGTTTAGGTGCAGACGCAATCAATCCTCATTTCCTTTTTGGAACAATATCAGAATTGGAAACTCCAGACAAAATCGTAAAACTATATGATGTTTTAAATAAAGGCATCGAAAAAGTTATTTCAACAATCGGTATGCATGAACTACGAGGCTATGCAAAGATGTTTAGTAGTATCGGTTTACAAGAAGATATCGCTTCGTCTTTAGGTGTAATCAATTTCTTCGGCGATCAATCAGTTTCTGGATTCCAATTAATTGAAACAGATTCAAAAAAACGATATGAAGATTACAATGCAGGTAACGCAACGATGCCGAAGTCTTTCCATGTGTTCCCTCGAATTTGGAAGGCTATTGGAGAAACAGCACAAACTGGTAGTTATGAAACATATCGTCAAAAATTAAATCAAATTGAAGAAGACCGTCCAACTGCAGTACGACATGCGCTTTCATTAGTTGAAAGTAGTAGACCAATTGCTTCAGGCCAAGTCTCATTGGAAATTGGTTCTCACTCATTACCATTTATTATTAGTTCAATGTCATTTGGATCTCAAAATGAAGTTGCTTTTAGAGCATATGCTGAAGGTGCAAATCGACTAAACATGATTAGCTTAAATGGTGAAGGTGGAGAAATCCAAGATATGATTGGAAAATATCCAAATACCCGTGGACAACAAATCGCTTCGGGCCGATTCGGGGTTAATGCGAATTTACTCCACTCTTCAAATTTAATTGAAATTAAAATCGGTCAAGGTGCAAAACCTGGTGAAGGTGGTCACTTACCTGCTTCAAAGGTAACACAAAAAATTGCAGAAACTAGAAACGCAACGTTAGGATCAGATTTAATTTCACCTTCAAATAATCATGATATTTATTCAATTGAAGATTTAGCTCAGATGATTAGTGAAATTAAAGCAGTTAATCCTAATGCAAAAGTAGCCGTAAAAGTACCTGTTGTACCTAACATTGGTACAATTGCAGTCGGTATCGCAAAAGCAGGTGCGAACTTTATTAATATTAGTGGCTTTGATGGCGGAACTGGTGCTGCTCGTGTTCATGCTATTCAAAATGTAGGTTTACCAGTAGAAATTGGCGTTCGTGCAGCCCACAAAGCATTATTAGAATCTGGTTTACGTAATTCTGTTGAGATTTGGGCAGATGGTGGAATGAAAAGTGTAAATGATGTAGTGAAAATGATGATTCTAGGTGCAAACCGTATTGGTTTTGGAACTTTATCAATGATTGCAATCGGTTGTACTACTTGTCGTGGTTGTCATTTAGATACTTGCCATGTCGGTATCGCAACACAAATTGAATCTGAAATCGAAGCGATGCGTCACGGTTTACGAAAGTTCACACCGAGACAACTTGAAACAGCTGTAACCAATTTAGTACAATTCTTCACTGCATTCAAAAACGAATTGCAAGCGATTGTTGGTTCTTTAGGAATTAAAAATGCTCAAGATCTTGTTGGTAAAACGGAATACTTAAAACAAACAAGATTTTTAGATACTTTAAGTTTATCTAATTTATTATCAACTAATAAAATCGAAGAAAAAGAATACATCCTTTCTAACGGTGAGTCTGCTAAAGTACTTCAAAGTAATGATGTTGGCGTTTATGCTAAGGTTGATAATGAATATCGTCACGCGGGTAGTTTGCTAATCCATGACTTAGTAGTAGAAAAACAAGCAACTGGCGCAGCTTCACCTGTCGAGCTAAGTTTCGAGGATCAGTCTATCCCAGGAAATGGTCTAGGAACTTATACAGTAGAAGATTATTCTGTATTCGTCCAAGGCGGAGCTCAAGACGGAGTAGCAAAAACTGCGTTTGGCGGAACAATTTTTATTAGTAAAGCTTTAGGTGCCAACGGTCAGTACTTTGGGGGTTCAGTCGGAAAATGCTTTGCATATGGAGCACAAAAAGGACAATTCTTTATCCAAGGTAATGCTGATTCTCGAGCAGGTATTCGTTTATCAGGTGCCGATGTTGTAATTGGTGGTCATAATCACTCTAGTCAACCTACTTCTCAGAAAACGCGATTAGGTGCAAAAGCAAATATAAACGGTTTTGCATTTGAATACATGACTGGTGGTCGAGCAATAGTTCTAGGTGACCCAGGACCATGGATGTGTGCAGGTATGACGGGCGGAGTAATTTATGTTAGAAACTCTCCAGAATTAGGACTTACAAAAGAAGCTTACCAAAATCGCATCGCAAAAGGTGCAAGTGTTAATATAGTACCTGTAGATGCAACTGGTAAAAAAGATTTAAATGAATTACTTGTGAAATATAAATCACTTCTAATTCAACATAACCAAAATGAAGAAGTCCTATTTGTACAAAGTTTATTAGATAATATTGACCTTAACTTTTTACAAATTAAACCTAAAAAAGAACAAGCGGATCCATCTGTTTCAACAGAATGATTTTTTTAAAGAAGCGAAAATTTTCGCTTCTTTTTTATCTACTCTTTACAAATTTATCTCCAATAGTAAGTATAAAGCCCTTTCAATTTTAAATTCGAAATCTTTTTATTTAACTAATAATTTAATCTTTTTCTCCCTACATATATTTAACAAAATTTCTTGAAAAATTGTATTGATAATGCGTGTAGTTCATTGTATAGTTACAGGATGTTACATGAGTAAAAAAATGAAAATCATATTGAACTATATGTAATAAATAGTAGTTTAATAATAATATAGATTTGAAAACAAGCATTTAGCTAGACAAACAAAAAGGAGTAAAACAATGAGATTAGGAGCGCGTGTTCTAAAAACTGGTATAGCAATTACGCTCGCCATTTATAGCGCGATGTTTTTTGATTTATCTACAGCTTCAATTGCAGGTATCTCTGCTATTTCGGCATTAAAATCATCAGTAAACCAATCATATAAATCGTTAGTCGAGCAGCTTCAAGCTAACTTGATTGGTGCAATCCTGGCAATAATTGCGGTGATTACACTAGGGAATAATCCAGTCATTATAGGGATTACATGTATTCTCGTGATTATCATTACATTAAAATTAAAACTTGAAAATACAATCGCTACAACATTAGTTACCGTAGTTGTAATTATGGAGGTTAGTACTAGTACTGAACACTTTGCCATTTTTACTTTTGATCGTATTTTGGCAGTATTGATTGGTGTATTTGCAGCATCTTTCGTAAATATTTTCTTAATGCCTCCAAATTATGAAAAAAAATTATCTCGTTGCATGATTTCTGCTACTGAGCAAACAAATAAATTAATGATGATGGCTTTACACAAAACTGTTAGCCATAATGGATTAAGAGATGAAATATACAAGTTAAGAGAAATCATGAGAAATGTGACGAGAATATATCGTCTATATAAAGAAGATCGAATTATTATTATTGGACGAAAGAAAAAAGAACATGAGAAAGCTCGCAAAATCGTATTGTTTAGACAAATGCTTGTCACAGCCGATAACGCATTTGATACACTAAAAGCTCTAAACCGATTGGAGTATGAAATAAATACTTCACCGAAAGAGTTCCAAGATTTAATTAAAAATGAACTAACATGCCTAATGCAGTTTCATGAGCATGCAATAATGAAATTACTGGGCAAAGTAAACTTTGACCAAACCGCTCCACTTCATAGAGAAGAAAATATATTAAAAGACAAATTAACAAAGGCATTCTTGGATCACCATGATCTAAATGATGAAGAAAAACAAAAAACATGGTTACATCTATTCCAAGTTGTTTCTGCCATTTTAGAATATAGTGAAAATGTTGAGCATTTAAATACACTTGTCGATAGCCACCAAACATATCACAAGGAATATCAAGTACAAGTTGAACAAATTGAGACAATGTAAAATAACTAAAAACAAAAGCCTCCGATTCTACGGAGGCTTTTTTGTTTATTCTGTAAGTATTTTTTCTAATTTCTTATCCATTTATACTTTAATCCACTCTTATAAATACCTCAAAAACAGTCCTGTTCTACACTGAACTAATCTCTAAATTTTGAATTTCAAATAAATGATAATAAGCATCTTTTTTAGCTATTAGTTCTTCGTGCGAACCAATTTCAACTATTTTGCCTTGATCGATATAAACAATTTTGTCTACATGCGTAATAGTAGATAGTCTATGAGCTATAAAAATGGTTGTACGATTTTTTGCCAATTCATTAATAGCATCTTGAATATACTTTTCATTTTCTAAATCTAGCGCTGAAGTTGCTTCATCGAAAATTAAGATTGAAGGATTTCTTAAAAATACACGGGCAATTGCTACACGTTGTTTTTGACCACCTGAAAGTTTTACCCCTCTTTCTCCAACAAGTGTGTCATACCCACTTGGTAAACTCATTATAAAATCATGTGCATTGGCAGCTTTAGCGGCTGCAATAATTTCTTCTTCACTAGCATTTGGATTTCCATAATGAATATTCGATTTAACTGTATCACTAAATAAAAAATTATCTTGTAAAACAATACCGATTTTTTCACGCATACTTTTTAAATCATAATCTCTTATGTCAACACCATCAATTTCAATGTTTCCTTTTGTTACGTCATAAAAACGCGGTATTAGACTAACTAACGATGACTTCCCTCCACCACTCGAACCGACCAATGCAATCTTTTGACCAGGTTCAATTTTGAAAGATACATCTTGAATAACTTCATCGTCATCCGCATTGTATTGAAAAGATACATTATTAAAATGAATTTTACCTTCTAATGTTTTAGCATAAACTGGATTTTCACGATTAACAATATCATATTTTTCATCCATTAATTCGAAAACACGATCCATCGATGCAAACGATTGTGTTAAAGTTGTTGATGAATTAGCTAATCTTCTTAATGGATCATATAATCGATCAATATATCCAACAAATGCAACCATTTCACCGAGTGTTAAGTGACCATTAATGACTTGATATGCAGAAAATCCAATAATTAATAAAGGCCCAATATCAGTTAAAGTATTAATGATAGTAAAAGTACTCGCATTCCAGCTTGTATGTTTTAAAGCGCGATCTAAAAACTCACCATTTTTTTCTTTAAATAATCCACTTTCATAATCTTCAAGTGCAAAGCTTCGGGTTACTTGCATTCCTTGAATTCTCTCAGTTAAAAAACCTTGAAGAACTGCTAAAGCTTGAGACCTTTGGCGTGTTAAAAAGCGGAGTCTACCGAAAAAGTATTTAACTGCAATTGTATAAAATGGCAATACGACTAGCGATACAAGCGTTAACTTTACATCCATTGTTAACATGATCATAACTGTAATTAAGATTGTAATTAAATCTAACCATACGTTCATTAATCCAGTAATAACAAAATCTTTAGTAGACTCAACATCATTTACTACTCGTGAAATGATTTCACCAGTCTTTGCATTCGCATAATATCTTAAACTAAGTTTTTGAAGATGTTTGAATAAATAATCCCTTATATCAAATAAAACGCGACTACCAATATATTGGGCATAGTATTGTCTAACATACTCAATTGGCGGTCGTAAGATAACAAAAATTCCAAACGCAAACATCATGATATAAATAAGATGTGAAGTCTTTGTTGCGATTGGTATATGAGAATTAATAATGTTATCTACTACATATTTTAATAAAAACGGTAAAATCAATGGGATCCCAAATTTAACGATACCGATTGCAATCGTTAAAAATATATGGAATCGATACGGTTTAACAAATTTTAAATAACGTCTAATACTTCCCATATTTCCATCCTTTCATATCATTCAAAAAGAAACTGTTGAGCAATTATCTTTTTGAGATGATTGAATCTCAAAAAAACTAAGTCCGCTCAACAGTTTCAGGTTAATCACGATACATTAAGAATCGCTCATACCAATTATCAATAAAATCGGTAGCAAACGGCCCTTTTCGTTGATGAATTAATTCCTTTAAATAACCTAAGTTTTTCTTTAAAATTGGGTCAATAATAGGAGGATAATTCATTAATTGTCGATGATTTTCATATTCATCTTCATCTAACAGCACGTAAGTCATGTCTGGAAAAACTTTAATATCAAGATCATAATCAATATATTTAATGGCACCGTCTTCATAGACGAAAGGTGAGCTAATATTGCAGTAATAGTAAACTCCATCTTCTCTAATCATTCCGATGACATTAAACCAATAATCCATATCAAAGTAACAAATTGCTGGCTCTCGTGTAACCCATGTTCTACCGTCCGATTCAGTTACAAGCGTGCGATCATTTGCGCCAATTACTAACTGCTGCGTCCCTTTTAAAATGGTTGTCTCTTCCCATATACGATGAATATGTCCATTATGTTTATAACTATGTATCTGTATCTTTTCTCCCGGCTTGGGAACGTTCATGGCTTCTCCCTTCTTTCTAGTGTGGACGCATTTCAACACTTTATTTATACTTTACACTTCTATTATAACTAGTTCTTATCCATTTTTAAACAAAAGGGCGTTCAATTTGGTAATATGGCCCAAATTTTTTTTTATTTTAACGCAATTTTTCTCTCATCTGAGAAAGATTTAATAATTTGTTGGGTTTGTATTAAAAAAGTGTCTTGGATAGCTTTTAATTCAGTTCGCATTATATGTATCTCATCTTGGATAGAAGACAATTTTGACAAATCTTCTAATTCAAATAGTTGGTTTTCAATTTCTTGACATCGTTCAATTTCTTCTTGAATCTTTATTAATTGATCCATTGTTTCAAGTTGACGACTTACCAATTCATCGAATACTTGCATACTATTCACCATCCTTATTTCATTAATACACTATTTCTTGAAAACTAACATAATCCCTTTGACTACATTTGGCGATATTTGACTTTTGGAAAGAAAATACTCATTTTGTAAAAAGTATGTGGATTTCTAAGGAAGGTCTAAATTATAAAAAAGAGCACCCTTTTATAAGGATGCTCTTTTCGAACGTTCTTTATAACAACTAGACTGCATGATCTCACATCAGACAGGAAGATGATATGGAAATTAAGCTTCAATAGCTTATTACCGTCCCATCAACAGCGCACCTCTAGTATTTCAATTTCTTTTAAAATGCTTATTGTTGGTTTTGTTGTCCAAAGTTTTTAGAAGCAGATTTTTGTGCAGATTTTGCATTTGCTTCTCTTACAGCTTGAACATCAGTTTCACTTGAAAACTCTTGTCCAAAACTTTGGTTTTGTTGTTGTACTTTTCCAATGTTAGTACCAGATGCTGTTTTTCCAGCATTGAATTGATTGTTGTTGTTGTTCATGATTTATCACCTCCACGAATAATATGATGTCCATTAGTCGGGGGAATATGTAAAAAAATTTAACTTAATTTTTTTGTTTAATGAACCGTTCGAGTGGAAAACTAAGCGAATAAATTATGAGGAGGCTTTTTATGTACGTAGGAAGAGATCTCACAGAATTATCAATGACTCCAAAAACTGCTTGGAAAGATAGTGAGTTGGAATATTACCATCATTCTTTTCAACAAATCACGGGTTATTTAAATATTGAAGGTAGCACAATGCAAAAAGAAATTATAAAAGAAATTGAATCTCGAGGTGGTTTGCATCGAAACGAAGCAGACTGGACAAGTGGAACTCGCCCTACAATTGATTAAACTGATTTAACTAAGGATAATCTGTAAAAAAAATCCCAACAATTGTGTTGGGATTTTTTGATGGTGTTGTAACGATTAAATGCCTGAAATTCAAACAAGCTTTTCAATCTGTTGATAAATTTTTTGATGAACGACAGGAAAAGGCAGTTCTTTACACTCGTCTAACGTAACCCATTTTTGATTACTCGCTAAATTCCCCTCATTTATCGCTTCGCCAACATATACATCCATTTTCCATACAAGATGTGAGAACACATGCTCAATATTAAATTGGTATGATAAACCCTCTACTTCTAACTGAACCTCTTGATTTAAGAAAAATCTCAGCATGTCACTTTTGGATAATATCGTTGATTGTAATTCTGCAGTTGGAAACTCCCACATATTAGCAAGTAATCCACTAGAAGGTCTTTGCTGAATTAAGTATTGATTGTTTTTATTCTTAATCACTCCGACCGCTAGATTAACTGGTTTCGGGGCTTTCTTTTTACTTTTGATTGGAAGCTCAGAAACAACTCCAGTTTCGAAAGCTAAACATTGTTCCCTGACTGGACATAGTAAACAGGCTGGGTTTGTTGGTGTACAAATTAATGCACCTAACTCCATTAATCCTTGATTAAATGAAGATGGATCATCATGACTAATTAGTGATCTAACGGCTTGTTCAAAAATCTTTCTGTTTTTCGGGACAGCAATATCCTCCCAAATTGTTAATATTCTAGAAAAAACCCTCATTACATTCCCATCTACAGCTGGCTCCGGTTTACCATATGCAATACTTAGGATTGCACCCGCAGTATATGGTCCCACACCTTTTAATTTGCTTATTAATTCTGGAGTATCTGGTACTTTACCTGAATAATCTTCATGGACTTCACGGACAGCTGATTGTAAATTCCTAGCTCTAGAATAATATCCTAGTCCTTCCCATGCTTTTAATACTTTTTCTTCCTCGGCATTAGCTAAATCGGCAATTGTTGGGAAGTTCTGCATAAAATTGTTATAAAAAGGAATTACTGTATCTACACGCGTTTGCTGTAGCATTATTTCTGAAACCCACACTCGGTACGGGTCTTTATTCTTTCTCCAAGGTAAATCTCTTTGTTCAGCTAAAAACCAATTAACTAAATTATTTTTAAAGTCATTTTTGGGGAAAGCTTCTAATATCTTATTTAAATCTTCATTCATAACATATACCTTTCTATAACATCTATATATTTTTGTTAGTAGTTAATACTATAAGAATTAAAAGGGTAAATAAAGGGAGGAACTAAATGGATACTGGTACTCATCTTGTAATGGGATTTACACTTGGCGGATTAGCAACCCTGAGTCCAATCATCCTACATGACCCACATTTGGCAAACTCATTCTTATTAACAACAATCATCGGTTCACAATTACCAGATAGTGACACGATTTTAAAATTAAGAAATAACGCTAAATACTTAAAACATCATCGTGGAATTACACATTCAATTCCCGCAGTCATATTATGGACGCTATCGCTTTCCACCATTATGACACTATTTAATAATCGAGAACACTTTGGACTCTATTTATTTTGGTCTTTTCTAGCTGTTGGCGTACATGTTTTTGTAGATTTATTTAATGCATACGGAACACAAGCTCTAAGGCCATTTTCAAAACGTTGGATTGCTTTTGGGATCATCAACACTTTCGACCCAATAATTTTTGCAATCCATTTAGTAGGCGTGCCATTTGTTATATTTCATTTTAGAGCTGGTCCAATTTGTGTCATGCTCTATATCATCATGGTTCTTTACTATGCATTTAGATATAGACAAAAACAAATCGTAATTCAAACAGTAACTAAAAAATTACCAGATGCAAAACGTGTCTATGTTTCACCTTCTATAAAATACACTCATTATCATATTGTAGCAAGTACAGAAACTCATCATTACGTAGGAAAAATTAAGAAAAGAATCTTTAAAATTCACGATGTATTTAAGAGAATCCCATTACCTGTAATCGAAGACGTGAAAGCAGCCTTTAAAGACGATAATGTTAAATCCTTTCTCGCATTTTCACCTGTTTACATTTGGGAATTAATTGGATATGACGACCATAAGGAACTTAGACTAATCGACTTAAGATACCGAACCGAAACATACTATCCCTTCGTTGCCGTAGTTAAATTCGACTACGAACATAATATAATCAGTTCATTCACTGGTTGGATTTTTAGCGAAAAGAAATTACAGAAAAAATTAAAAGCTTAAATCCTAAAACAAGAAAGAAAACTGAGCGATTGGCGAGCTTTTAAAAATGAAACTACATCGATTTTTCTTCCCGTTGCCAATTTATAAGTATGAAAAAAATAACCCTTAGCTAAGGGTTATTTTTTTAATGAAGAAGATTGTCCTTCTCTTCAGTTACTAAAATTTGTAATCCTGGTGGCTTTGCAATTTTAATATCAGTTTCGTGCAAATACTTTCCATATTGAAAAATAAATTGTTGAACAACTTTTTTTGACATTTGTTCTCCATGATATTCTCCAGCCTTAGCATAAGTTGCTTCAAAATCTTCCCAAAGCCATTCCACCCAAATTTTTGCTTGTGAGTATGTTAATTGGCTATTTTCTTTTAGTAGTAGTTCAGTTAACTGCTCTAAATATTTCTCCATAAATTACACCTTCCAATTTTTAAACATTATTTATAATCATATCTGAATCTAAAATGGTCATCATATTGATGATGGTTCATCCCATCATTTATCACTAGGGGGTATTGAAATGACAACAAAAAGCGAACGATTTTCAGCTCAAAAGCATGATACGAAAATTGACGGATCAATCGACTATAAATCAAAAAATGCTTCAAAACGTCCTAACGGTCAAATAAATACAAGTCCACAAAGAAGAATGGCTAAAAGTGATCCTAGTAATGATTAATTTTTAGAAATGAAAGCCAGGAATAGATCGTTCCTGGTTTTTTATCTTTAATAAACACAATCTTTCTCTTTTCGTTTGATTGAAAGCTTTAGTTCGTTCCAATTTTTTTTAATAATGCAATAGGAATTCCTATTTCTTCTTCACTTGTACTTTTATGTCCCCAAGCAAAAATCCCATTCATATATGTTATCATGAATAAAACACCTGGTTCTTCGATCAATTCATATTGCATACCAGGAATAAATTGACTTGCGTCTAATAAGTATGATTGAGCCATCGTTTTTTTACGGAGTATAACTTCAAGTTCATTGATCATATCCATTTGTTCGGCTTTTCTAGCTTGGTGATTCAAATTGCTAATTTCTTGAACTAATTCATCTTTTGTTAAGTCACTATATCGTTTTGGAATTTGCATTTTAAGTCTCCTCTAAAATCATCATCGATAAGTTTATTATATCAAGCTAATAACATACTACCAATTAAATTAGTTTCAGACTGTTGTCAAGCGCTCGCTTACTTCGTTGCTTCGTCTGTCTGCGGTGCTCATTACCGTTTAGGTAACTCCGCTCCTCGAAGACAAACGCTCGCAATTAGTCTGAATTCAATTGTTTTGAACTTTGTCTACATATATCAACTAATTAAATTATGTTTCATCCTCTTCTAAAATTAAAATTGCTTTTTCAATTAAATCAATTGAAAAGCCTTTTCGATATAATGTTGTTTTCATTTTTTGTTTGTATTCCCAATCACTTAATTGTTCATATTTCCTTTTCGCTTTTCTAGCATGGATTAACAGTGCTTCTAATTCGTCATCCGCTTCACTTTCGTACTGTGTTTCTTCAATTGCGATCGAAGAGATGTTCGTTGAATAACCCTTTCTTCTTAGCAATTCTTCAAGCTTTGCTTTTTTTTGATTTGTTGAATACTTAGAAAGCGAAGAAACCTTTTTTTGACAAAGTGAAATGGCATGTTCAATTTGTGTTTCTTTTGAAAATAAGGCTAAGCTTTTTTCAATGATTGAATTAGGAATACCCTTTGCAACTAGTGCATTCTTAATAATAGTTGGCCCTTTTAAGGTCGTATTGATTGAAGTACTAACATAACTATTAGCATACTTTTCTTCATTAATATATCCTTCTTCTACAAGTCGAATGATCGTTGTTTGGATTGTTTCGATCAAGAATTCTTGCTTAGCTAAGTATTGCTCAATCTCTTTTTTAGTTCTCATCATTCTGGATAAATAAACAATACTTGAGAGATATGCTTTTCTTAATTGATCAGCATTTAGTACCTCTTCTATTTCATACGGCTCAAAAGACTGCCCTTTTTTTATATTAAATTTAACGATAGTATCGGCGTCTACACTAAATGCGTATTCTTCACCTTTACCATTATCAACATAAATATTAAAACGTTCTTTATTTAATTTTTGAACTTGAATTTTCGTAATAATAGACATAATTTACCTCAAAAGAAATTTTGTTTTACTATACACATAAAAATAATAATATCATATTATGAATTAAGGAGATGCGTGGATGAAGATTCTTCTTACAGGTGGTACTGGGTTTATTGGATCTCAATTAATAAATGAATTTATTCGAAGTGAATATCAATGTTATATCGTCACGAGAAATATAAGAACATCAACTAATCCATTTATTACTTATATTAATTGGGATCAATTAACCTCGAATTCTTTTAGGGAATCAATTGACATAGTCATTAACTTAGCTGGTGAATCAATAAACAGCGGCAGATGGTCTCAAAGATTAAAAGATAAAATTCTACAAAGCCGTTTACAATCTACAAATGAACTGATTGCATGGTTTGAAAGACAAGCCCACCGTCCAAACCTTTTTATTAATGCTAGCGCAATAGGGTATTACGGAACTTCAACATCATTAACTTTTAATGAGCATGACAAGCCTATTTCAAATGATTTTTTAGCATCAACAGTATTGGAATGGGAAAACGTTGCCAAAAAAGCAGAAGAATTGGGGATTCGGACTATTCTTGCTAGATTTGGCCTTGTACTTGGATTAAGCGGTGGAGCACTTCAAAAGATGATATTGCCATATAAGTATTTTATTGGTGGTCCTATTGGAAAAGGTACTCAATGGATTTCTTGGATTCATGAGAAAGATGTTGTTGGACTCATCATCCATTTAATAAAAAATAATGACATTCATGGACCGATTAATTTTGTGTCACCTAGTCCAGTCACAATGAATGAATTTAGTACACTCTTATCATCTACATTACATCGACCAAACAAATTAAAAGTCCCAGATTTTGCCCTTCAATTACTACTAGGTGAAATGAGTATGCTAGTTTTAGAAGGTCAAAAAGTTATGCCTTCTAAAGCTATACAAACTAATTATAACTTTCAATTTCCATCTTTAAAAGAAGCTTTACAGTTTACATTAAAATAGTATTTTTGAAAGGATTTATCATGAATCTATTATTTAAGAATGCAACAATTTTCCCCGTTACTTCTCAAGTTTTATATAATCATGATCTGTTAATTGAAAACGGGAAAATTAAAGAAATTGCACCAGATATTTTTTCTATGGAAGATCAAACGATCGTTATTGAATGTGCAGGTAAACCACTTTTTCCTGGCTTTATTGACGTGCACACTCATTTAGGACTTTATGACGAAGGAACTGGTTGGGCCGGAAATGACGCAAATGAAACAATTGAAGTATTGACTCCGCATATTCGTTCAATGGATGGAATATTGCCTCTTGATGTT
Source organism: Gottfriedia sp. NPDC056225 (assembly GCF_042267765.1). Classification (NCBI taxonomy): domain Bacteria; kingdom Bacillati; phylum Bacillota; class Bacilli; order Caryophanales; family Bacillaceae; genus Gottfriedia; species Gottfriedia sp. NPDC056225. Next base: position 22,907 of record NZ_JBHJTJ010000015.1, read on the forward strand.
GCCTTTAATGATGCCATTACGCATGGAATTACGACAGCTCATATCATGCCTGGAAGTGGAAACGTAATTGGAGGAACTACTTGTACAATTAAAACTTATGGTAAATGTGTCGATGAAATGATTATACAAGAGCCATCTGGATTGAAAATTGCTTTTGGAGAAAATCCAAAAAGGACTCATAGTAACGGGAATAAAGAATCGATTACTAGAATGGGAATTATGGGCATGCTCCGAGAGGCATTTTATGAAGCAAAAAATTCACATAACCCAGATGATTTTCGAATTATACCAATTATTAAAGCATTGAATAGAGAAATTCCAGTAAGAATTCATGCTCACCGTGCGGATGATATTTTATCAGCAATACGTTTTGGTGAAGAATTTAATTTAGATATCCGAATCGAACATTGTACGGAAGGTCATTTAATTGTTGACCAACTAAAGGATCGAAACCTTCAAGTATCTGTTGGTCCTACACTAACTAGACGTTCAAAAATCGAATTAAAAAATAAATCCTGGACTACATACAAAGCTCTTACTGATATTGGTGTAAGTGTTTCAATTACAACTGATCACCCATACACTCCAATTCAGTATTTAAATGTATGTGCAGCTATAGCAGTTCGTGAAGGTTTACCTGAAATCGAAGCATTAAAAGCAATCACGATAAATCCGGCAAAAAATCTTAATCTATCTCACAGAATTGGTAGCTTAGAATTAGGTAAAGATGGTGATGTCGTGCTATGGTCCCACCACCCGTTTCATTATATGGCTAAGCCATTAATCACTGTCATAGATGGTAGAATTGTGTATAAAAATATCGAATAATTTTACTTTTCAATTTGTAAAAAATCGTTTATTATAGTAGAGTAAGACTTTATGCGGTAAATTAAATAGATAGTGTAATAACACTATTCTTATATAGTATTTTAACGGGAAAGGCAAATGGTGAGCCACCAGTAAATCGCTGGTCCTAGTGGGTTCGATTCCCACCCCGAAATTTTAGGGTGCATTAAAAAATTATTCACAATTTATTCATAGTAATGCACTTCACAGGACTTCAAATTTTTTTTAGTCCTCACAAAAATTTCGCGGGTGGCGTAACCTTCTTTCGCTACCCTTATGATTAGGAGGAGTAGAGATGCTAAAACAGCGAGATTTACAAGATTGTTCTGTACTTTTTGAACTTATGGTGCATCCTGATGTCTTTCCCTTTGTGCGCCATAAAGCTAATTCGTACGAGGAATTCTTATTTATCACAAAACAAGCAATCGAACTAGAAGAACAAGGAAAAATGATATCAAGAACAATTTTAGATGAGTGGGGCAACCCTATTGGTAACATTTCATTACATGATATAGAAGCTGGATATGGCTTTTTAGGAACATGGTTAGGCAAACCTTTTCACGGAATGGGTTATAACAAACCAGCAAAAGATGCTTTCTTCCACGAGTTATTTCATGAATTAGGAATAAACTCTATTTTTATGCGTATTCGCAAAGTTAATAAACGCTCTTTTTATGCTGCAAGTAAACTACCATACGCAACTTTAGCGAACGAATCGCGTAGTTGCTTATATAAAGAAATAAATCAAAATGAAGAAATTTACGATCTATTTGAAATCACTAAAGATAATTATTTATTGCATACTATGCGTGAAGATTATCAACAACATGAGGTTACGCATTTAAAAGAAGCGTAATTTAGTATAGCCTCCTCAAAAAATGGATAGACTTACTAAGGATTTTATAACTTAGCGAGGTGTTTTTTGTGGAAAAACGAAAAGATAAAACAAGACGTAATTTAAGTTCTACTCAAGAAGTATTATATGCAAAAGAATTTAAACGCGCTGACCGCGCTGCAGGTTATACGAATTTTAATGGAGTAGGTAAATAACTATTTTCAAAAAGGCTTTTTAATAAAGCCTTTTTTATTTTATTAATATAACTTTTTCCAACTATTCTATCGGTTAGTTTCCCCACATATAAACAACTATTTTCAAAAAATCATTTTCTTATTTAATCTCACTTGATTCGATGATCAAAACAGACGATGGTCTAACATAATATTCTTTACTAAGCTTCTGTATAATTCGATTCATCTCGTCTTCAATTTTTTCGCCTCGTACAAAACTTCCCCCCACTACTTCAACTTCATTATCACGAAATACATACCATGAAAATCGAAACTCTTTCATAAAACACACCCTTTAAAAAACAACTATTTTTCATTATATTCATGAAAGTCAAATTTATTTTAGTCAAATGTCTAAATAATAATAAAAAGCTAACCAAATTGAAAAATGGTTAGCTTAAGACTGCTGACAACCGCACGCTTACTTCGTTGTCTCGCTGTGATAAATTTATATTAACCGTTTTGTAATACTTTTGGGTTCGTTAATAACTGAAATGCATGATTTACACTTTCTTCAGATGGTGGCTGAATATCTTTTAATGGATACTTTAATCCTAATGCTTCCCACTTATAAACGCCTAATTGATGATATGGTAAAATTTCAATTTTTTCTGCGTTGCCTAATGTATTAATGAAGCCACCTAAGTTTATTAAATCTTCTTCTGAATCAGTAATGCCAGGAACTAAAACATGGCGAATCCAAACTGGAGTTTTTTTCTTATCCAAGTATTTAGCAAAAGCTTTAATCTGTTCATTTGATTTACCAGTCAACTTTATATGTTTTTTTTCATCAACATGTTTTAAATCTAACAAAACTAAATCTGTATACTCTAATACCTCATCTAATTTTGAAAGAAAATTGGGTTCAGTGCTGAAGCAACCACCAGAGCTATCAATTGTTGTGTGGATTCCAATTTTCTTACAAGATTTAAACATTTCTAACAGAAAATCTAATTGTAGTAAAGGTTCGCCACCACTAACTGTAACCCCACCACCAGATGATTTCATAAAAGGAAGATACGTCTTAATATCTTTCATTAGTTGCTCTACTGACATTTCTTTCCCAGAACCAATCTTCCAAGTATCCGCGTTATGACAATATTGACATCTTAATAAACATCCTTGAGTAAAGATTACATATCTAAGACCTGGTCCATCGACAGTACCGCAAGTTTCAATTGAATGTATATTTCCTGAAATCATTTGCCAATCACCTCTTTAATTAGTATCTACCTGAAAACAATCCCAGCTAATAAGTAAGAATTAAAAAATGAAAGCCTAGTGAATATTTAACTTCACCAGGCAAAAAGCATTACTGAAGCAATTTTACATAGAACCGTGGAAAGTTCTGTTTATGACATCGATTTGCTGTTCTCTAGTTAGTTTTATAAAGTTAACTGCATAGCCAGAAACTCTGATCGTTAACTGTGGATATTCTTCTGGATGCTCCATTGCATCCATTAATGTTTCTCTATTGAATACATTTACATTTAGGTGATGTCCACCTTTTTCTGTATATCCATCTAACATTGCTACTAAGTTTAATATTTGAGTCGTTTCATCTTTACCTAATGCTTTTGGAACAATTGAGAACGTATTAGAAATTCCATCTTGTGCATCTTCGTAAGGTAATTTTGCTACAGAACTTAATGATGCTAGCGCTCCATTTGTATCGCGTCCGTGTAATGGGTTGGCACCTGGAGCAAATGGTTCGCCAGCTTTTCGTCCATCAGGTGTATTACCCGTCTTTTTACCGTATACAACATTAGACGTGATCGTTAGTACTGATGTTGTATGAATAGAATTACGATAAGTTTTATGCTTTCTTACTTTTGCCATAAATCGTTCAACAAGGTCAACAGCAATATCATCTACTCGATCATCGTTATTTCCGTATTTTGGATAGTCTCCCTCAATTTCAAAATCAACGACAATTCCGTTTTCATCACGAATCGTTTTAACTTTTGAATGTTTAATAGCTGATAATGAATCTGCACATACTGACAATCCTGCAATACCTGTTGCCATTGTTCGTTTAATAGTTGCATCATGTAATGCCATTTCAATTCGTTCATAACTATATTTATCATGCATATAGTGGATACAATTTAACGTATTAACATATAGACCTGCTAACCAATCCAATAAAACATCAAACTTCATTTTTACTTCTTCGTAATCAAGATATTCAGTTGTAATTGGAGCATACATTGGTGCCACTTGCATTTTTGACTTTTCATCTATACCACCATTAATTGCATATAATAATGCTTTTGCAAGATTTGCTCGCGCACCGAAGAACTGCATTTGTTTACCAATTGTCATTGCAGATACACAACATGCAATGCCGTAGTCATCGCCATAATCAGGACGCATGATATCATCATTTTCATATTGAATTGAACTAGTTTTAATTGACATTTTAGCGCAATATTGCTTAAAGCCTACTGGTAATTGTGCTGACCAAAGTACTGTTAAGTTTGGCTCTGGAGCTGGTCCTAAATTATCTAATGTATTTAAAAAACGGAATGAGTTTTTCGTTACAAGTGGGCGTCCATCAATTCCTATTCCACCAATTGATTCAGTAACCCAAGTTGGATCCCCTGAAAATAATTCATTATAATCCGGTGTTCGAGCAAATTTAACTAATCGAAGTTTCATGACAAAGTGGTCAACTAGCTCTTGTGCTTCTTGTTCAGTCATTGTATTTTCTTCAATGTCACGCTCAATATATATATCTAAAAATGTTGATACGCGGCCTAAGCTCATCGCAGCTCCATTTTGTTCTTTTATTGCTGCTAAATAACCAAAATATAACCATTGGAAAGCTTCTTTTGAATTTGTTGCAGGTTTAGAAATATCAAAACCATGCGTCTTTGCCATTTGCATTAATTCTTTTAGAGCACGAATTTGTTCATTTAATTCTTCACGATCTCGAATAACCTCTTCAGACATAACATTTGTCGTGATATTTAAAGCGTTCATTTTATCTTTAATCAATCGATCTACACCGTATAATGCTACCCTTCTATAGTCACCAATTATTCGCCCACGGCCATATGCATCAGGTAATCCAGTAATAACGCCAGAACGTCTTGCTGCTTTCATCTCTGCCGTGTAAGCGTCAAATACACCTTGGTTATGTGTTTTTCGATATTCCAAAAATACTTTACTTATTTCATCATCAACTTTATATCCATAAGATTCACATGCTGCTTCAGCCATTCGGATCCCACCAAATGGTTGTAGTGATCGTTTGAAAGGTTTATCTGTTTGGAAACCAACAATTTGTTCTAATTCTTTTTCTAAATAGCCTGGTTCATGTGAAGTGATTGTAGATACAATCTTCGTATCCATATCTAGAACTCCGCCATTTTGGCGTTCTTCTTTAGATAAATTAAGTACTATATCCCAAAGTTTTTTAGTTGCATCAGTTGGCCCGACTAGAAATGAATCATCACCAACATAAGATTTAAAGTTTTTTTGAATAAAGTCTCTTACATCAATCGTTTTTTCCCATCGTCCAGTTTCAAATTGTCTCCATTGTTCCATCGTATTACTCCTCCTCTTCTGCATGTAATACAGAAAGTTAATTAGGTATATAACAGATTACATGTTTAATTTATCATATGATTTACTAAATCTTTTACATACTTTTTGAACATATTGTGAAATATTGAACAAAGTAGTCTAAAACTTAATAATATAAACAATTAGATACTTTCCACTTTATTACAGTTGTTTCATATATATAGTAATTCATTCTGAAAACTTTCCTGATAATTTACAAACTGTTATACTAAGTAGATGGAATCTGTATTACCAAATTCCAATAAAATTTGTGGACAAGACATTCACAATCTTGATATGTGATAATATGATGGTTAGTACAAAAATGGATCAATTCAAATATTGAACACTGTTTAATTAAAGGAGTAATTATGAATACACAACTAAATCTTTCTAGTTCTATAAAAGAAAAATTAAATTTTATATACAATGAACACATTCAAAAGGTACTAAAAGAAGACCAACTATTAGTAGGAACAAAACAATATGTTTCCCAAGACAAAACAATTTTAGAAGATGCAATAACAGCTCTTCTACTCGGTAAAAATATACTATTAAAGGGTCCAACTGGAAGTGGTAAAACAGTTCTAGCCGAAACCCTTTCAAAATTACTTTATCAACCAATGCACAGCATAAATTGTTCAGTTGATTTAGATATAGAAGGGATTGTCGGATATAACACAATTGCTTCAAATACTAATGGATCCGAAGTTGTATTTATTGATGGACCTTTAATGAAGGCAATGAAAAAGGGTCATATTTTATATATAGATGAAATCAATATGGCTAAACCAGAAACATTGCCATTACTACACGGTGCACTTGATTATCGCAAAATGATTACAAACCCATTTACTCAAGAAGTAGTAAAAGGTGATGAAAACTTTAGAGTAATCGCAGCAATTAATGAAGGATACGTAGGGACAAGTGAATTAAATGAAGCTTTAAAAAACCGTTTCATTATTATTGATGTTCCTTATATAAATGGTGAGTCTTTATTTCAATTATTAAAAGATGAGTCTGAGTTAAAGGACGAAGAGTTATTGAAAAAGTTCACTAGTTTTTCAAGTGATTTAATTCCATTGGCTAGTGAAGGAAGAATTAGTGAAGATGCAGCTAGTATTCGTGGTGTACTTGACGCATGTGATTTATCAGTTCATATTCCAGTACTTAGAGCAATTGAACGTACTATTATCGCGAAATTAAGTGATGATATCGAGCGTGAAACTGTTAGAGAATTAGCAGAAAGTTATTTTCTTTCTTGAAATGAGTGAGATTAAAATATGAAACAAATCATTTTTAATAATAAAAAAATCGATGCATCCACATTTCTTCAAATGGAAAATTTATCGATCTCTCTTTCAAAAAATCAAAATGCATTTTTAGAATTTGATTTTCAGGCTTATTATGACGATGAAGAACAAAAATTTACGATAAGTCATTTTTGGGAAACTCAAGAACATAACACACAGTTACAGGGCCTAAAATCAGACGTGTACTTAAAAGCTTTAGGTAATAAGCATTATACCGATTTTACTGAATTTAAGGATGTCCTTAAGGAATTACACGAAACTCATTTAAAAAGCTTTTTTACACAACTTTACGTCCTACTCGAAGATATCCGATTAGAAGAACTAATTATTCGCCAAAGACCGGGTACAAGACAATTATTTTCTACGAGAAAAAGAATATATAGACATTATTTTGAATCGCAATATAAAGCAAATGAAATCCGTAATTTCCATTTAGATCAATTATTTTGTTTAATCTATCTTTCACTCACCTCTTCACAGTTAACTTATCATACAAATGAACAATTAGAGGATATTTTACCAATCCTTTTTCAAACGTTTGAAGCTAAGAAGACGAGTGATATTTCTTCTATTATATTTAGAGTGCAACAGAGATTACTTTCAATCTATAAGGAAGATATGATTCACACATACTTTGGCTATCTTCCATTAAATAAACTTACCGACCTTGCTTCTTGTAACAGTCAAGTTAAGGAACTTCAAAATGATGACAGTCAAGATGGTCTTGATGAAAGAAATAGTGAAGATGAAAAATTATCCACTTGGCATAGAGAAAGTAAGAATAATGAAACAGACGATAATTTTTTACGCTTTGAAGTAGAAAGTGGAACAAAAACTTCTATTAAAGCAAACTTTGCAAGAGAAGAAGAAGCCGGTGATCAGGCAATTGCAAATGCATTCGGTTCCTCTAAACAAGGCGAGAATAAAAAATCAAAACAAACTGAATCACATGAGGTTTCTAATTCATCCTCTTCACAGCAAAATGCTTATGGCAAATACAATAGCAATGTATCAATAAGACATCTCGAAGCAATTGGACAAAATATAAGTGAAAAGAAGCAGTATTCTACATTATCAGCAATGGTCTCAAAAGATGTTAAAGAATTAAGAAAAACGATTGAAAAATCTTTAGAGAATAAACAAAATGCACCAACGGATAAGTACTATGGCAGACTAAATAAAAAATGGATTCGACTGTTCACAGAAGAAAATCCTAAAATGTTCTATAAAAAACAAAATGAATCGAAAGAATTAGATGCAGTTTTTTACTTACTAGTTGATTGCTCAGGATCGATGTTTAATAAAATGGATGAAGTTAAAAAAAGTGTTATTCTATTCCATGAAACATTGAAACAATTAAAAATTTCGCATAGTATTAGTGGATTTTGGGAGGATGCTTCAAATGCATCTAAAGAAAATAAACCAAATATATTGCATCAAGTCATTCCGTTTTCTAGCTCCTTATCACCTTCAGTTGGTCCTAATATAATGCAGCTTCATGAAGAAGAAGATAATCGTGACGGATTAATGATTAGAGTTGTTTCAGAAGAGCTCGCTAAACGAACGGAAAAGCATAAATTTCTACTTGTTTTTACAGACGGCGAACCTTCAGCTCTAGACTATTTCCAGGATGGTATTATCGATACCCATGAAGCAGTTAAGCAAGCTAGAAAACTTGGAATTGAAGTAATTGGTACTTTCATTGAAGAAGAAGAACATCAAGAAGAAACATCGCAGTTAATGAAAAATATTTATCAGCACCATTATTTAATCGCCTCAGATGCTGAAGATTTAAGAGTTCAATTAAAGCCGATGTTAAAAAAATTACTATTAAGAAGCATAGATTGATAAAGTTGTCCATAAAATGAAAATAAGAATAGGCTTACTAGTAGCCTATTTTTTTTATATACTTAATAGATTTTGTCGAACGGATTTACATAACGAAATCGTATTTCCTATTGATTTTTAATTTTAAACGGAGTACGATAAATTTTGACGACTTAGAGAGATGCATATTTAAAGAAAAGCTAGTTGACTGAACGCTAGTTTGTTTTGTATTTAAGGGGGATTAGAGACTATGCCTACTTCATTTAAAGCAACATTTTCACGTGTACGATTCGTATTACTAGTTGCGTTAGTAGTTTGGCTAAAAACGTATATTGTTACTCTTTTTAGTTTCGATTTAAAAATTGATACAGTCTTTCAAAATGTAATATTATTTATTAGCCCATTAGCATCCTCTTTATTTCTAGTAGGGATCGCCTTGTTTTTCAAAGGGAAAAAACGTAATGCGATAGCCTTGCTAATAAATTTCATTTTAACTTTACTATTATGTGGAAACGTTTTATTTTATGGATTCTTTAATGACTTCATAACTTTACCAGTACTTTTCCAAACTAGTAATATGGGTGATTTAGGATCTAGTGTAAAAGAATTAGCAAGCTTTAAAATCATATTTATGTTTATTGATATTTTGATCTTGTATTTCATCTCAAAAAAATTTCCTAAATTTTCAAACAGTGGTCGAATACCTTCATTTATGAAGTCAACTTATTATTTAATCACGATTGCAATTGCTGTATTAAACTTAGGATTAGCTGAAATGGAAAGACCTGAATTACTTACTCGATCATTTGACCGAGAAATGCTTGTAAAAAATCTTGGTTTATATGTATATCAAGGTTATGATCTTTCACTTCAAACAAAAACATCAACACAAAAGGCTTTTGCTGATAGTAGTAAATTAACTGAAATCGAAAACTACGTAAATAGCAATGGTGTAAAAGCAGATGCAAAGCTTTTTGGAAAATATAAAGGCAAAAATGTTATCGTTATTTCATTAGAATCAATGCAAAATTTCACAATTGGTGCAAAGGTTAATGGGAAAGAAATAACTCCATTTTTAAATAAATACATTAAAGAAAGTTATTATTTTGACCACTTTTACCATCAAACAGGTCAAGGTAAAACATCTGATGCTGAGTTTATTATCGATAACTCACTATATCCACTAGATCGTGGTGCTGTCTATTTCACACACGCAAATAACGAATATATGGCTACACCTGAAATTTTAAAAAATCAAGGATATTATTCAGCTGTATTCCATGCAAATAATAAAAGTTTCTGGAATCGAAATGTAATGTACCCTTCTTTAGGCTACGACCGATACTTTAACGAATCAGATTTTAATATTACAGATGAAAATTCAGTTAACTGGGGATTAAAGGATGTAGATTTTTTTGAACAATCACTCCCTCTTTTATCACAAGTGAAACAACCGTTTTATTCTAGATTTTTAACGTTATCAAACCATTATCCTTTCGTACTTGATCCTAAAGATCAATTCATTGATCAATATAACTCTGGTGACGAAACACTTGATCGATATGTAACGACTGTACGATATATGGATGAAGCAATTAAGGATTTTATTGAAGGTCTGAAAAAATCAGGTCTTTATGATAATACGATTATTGTTATGTATGGTGATCATTATGGAATTTCTGAAAACCATAATCGTGCAATGGCTCAGTTCTTAGGTAAAGATGAAATAACACCTTATGATCATATGGATTTACAACGTACGCCATTTATTATTCATTTACCTAAGCAACAAAAAGGTAAGACAATTACAAAGGTTGCTGGTCAAATCGACGTAAAACCTACTATTCTTCACCTTTTAGGTGTAGATACCAAATCAGATATCGAATTTGGTAAAGATTTATTTAGTCCAGAATATACAGAATTTATTGTTTTCCGCGATGGAAGTTTCGTCACAAGTAAATATTATTATGTAGCTGGCTCAAATACTTTTTATAATCGAAAAACTGCAGAAAAAGTAGAACTTAGCGATCAGGAATCCAAATTGCTAATCGATAAAGCAAAGAAAGAATTAACTCTTTCAGATAATATTGTTTACGGAGATTTACTACGCTTTGACACTAATAATATGTATAAAACTGGTACAATGCAAACAATCACTGAACCAAATCAGTAAGAGGTGCTTTTACAAGCATCTCTTTTTGTTATATTATGGTATTTATACATAAGTTTTTAATTTAATAAAATTCATAATACAGTAAAGGAGGTTATTGATTGTTTAAAAACTCTAAGTTATTATTTTGGACGGTCGAAATACTATTGTTATTCTTAGTTTTATTCGTTGGAACAAAGATTTCATTTTTATTTCAACCAATAGCAATTTTAATTAGTACATTATTTGCACCGATACTTGTCTCGATCTTCCTATATTTCCTATTAGCACCAATAGTCGATTTTTTAGAGCGTAAAAAGGTGCCTCGTTCGATCGGTATTTTGCTTCTTTACCTTGCATTAATCTTAATTGCAGTAGTAACTATCATTAATGTATTCCCTACTTTAACCGATCAATTTAAAGATTTGGTAAATAATATGCCAACTATTGTAAATAAAGCTACAAATAAAATTGGATTATTAGAAAAGTGGTTAGGAAGCCAAAACTACGTTGAAATTAAAGATTTAGAAAAGAAAGTTGCAGATTACTCAATCGTATTTCTTGGTGGAATTACGGGTGGAATTGGTGCATTTTTTAATATACTTAGCAATGTAACTTTAATCATTTTAACGGTTCCATTTATATTGTTTTATATGTTTAAAGACGGTCATAAATTTCCTACTGCAATGTCTCGTTTTTCACCTCAAAGTTTGAGGAAAGAAGCAATTCATATAGCTAAGGAAACAAGTGAAACATTGGCTTCTTACATTCAAGGTCAAACCATTGTTTGTATATTCGTAGGTATTGGAACATTTATTGGATACAGCATTATCGGATTACCTAATGCTTTAATTTTAGCCTTAGTTGCAGCTGTTACAAATATCATTCCTTACTTCGGTCCATTTATCGGAGGAGCTCCTGCAGTAATTGTTGCTATACTAATTTCTCCAAAAATAGCTTTATTCGTAATATTAGTGATTTTAATCGTCCAACAAATTGATTCAAATTTAATCTCACCATATATTATGGGGAAAAAGTTAAATATTCATCCTTTAACGATTATTTTACTATTATTATTTGCGGGTAACTTCGCAGGTGTACTTGGTATGGTTTTAGCTGTACCAACATATGCAATCTGTAAAGTAGTAATTATTAATATATCTAGAATCATTAAGTTAAGGAAAAAAGCAAAATTCGCAGATAGTATTATAGATGAAGACGTTGAGCCAAAAATTGAAATAAACATTATCGACGAAAAAGAACCGAAAGAATAAAAAATAGCAGGAATATGGAAACTAGAGTCCATGATTCCTGCTCTTTTTATTATATTTCTAATCTCATACCTTGTTCTCTTTTTAACAACCACTCTTTCCGCCATAAGCCTCCAGCATAACCAGTTAACTTACCATTCGATCCAATAATTCGATGGCAAGGAACGATGATACTTAGCGGATTTCTCGCATTTGCATTAGCAACTGCTCTTACCGCTTTTGGATTTCCTATTCGATTAGCAATATCTGCATAAGAAGCTGTTTCTCCATATTTTACTTTAACAAGTTCCCTCCATACACTTTCCTGAAAAGGAGTTCCTTTTGCAATTGACTGAATACTAAATTCCTTTCGATTTCCGTTGAAATATTCAACTAATTCATTTACTGCATCCTTTAAAGCAATCGGAACTATTTTACTGATTTCACCATTCTCTTCTTTCACAAAATCAATATATGCTACTCCTTGATCATTCCCAACAATCCGCAACATACCTAACGGGGTGTCTATATGCGCTGTTTCTAAATCATTCATCATTCATTCTCCTATGCTTTAAGTCGCTACTACATTGCTTCATTACATTGATTATAGCCATTTCTCTTATAAAATTTAACCTCTTGTTCACTCAGCCATACAATAAAAAATCCTCTAACCTTAATTTCCTCTTAATCCTCTGTGCCTAAAACATCTGTATTAGGTGGAATATACCCCATTTGACGAGCCATTGCGACAATTTGTCCTTTATGATGATATTCGTGTGTAATTGTATGTATTAACAATTTCATCGGTGTAAAGGAAATTTCTTCATTACTATTTCTCCATGGAATCGTTCTAATAATAGGTTTATTTAAGTCATCAATCGGCATACCATATAATTCACTTACGTATAAATCAGCTAGTTCAAATCTTGATCTAATATCCTCAAGACTAATATTTACGATATTTTCCTTTGGCGTAATTGGCTTTTTTGTTTTTAATAAAATAAACGAACCAATCCAAGCAATATAACATTCAGCCATATGCAGCAGTGATTCTCTTACACTTTGAAAACCGAACCCGTCTAGTTTACTAGTAAAATCCTCTTGCTTTAATTCACTACAAAAGTTTAATAATGTTTCACGATTTTCTTTAACCCAATTATATTCTTTCAGATTCATTACCCTCACCTCTTAAACGATTGATTATTTATGCTATTCTACTTAGGCGTAAAAATCACCTTTTTTATGCTGTGGATGTATTAATACGTAGCAATATTGCGGAAAATACGAACACTATGTGTACTTTATTGATAAAGCTGTGAACTTTGTTGACAAAGTTATAGTTTTTGTTGATATAACAGTAGTTTTTATTGATATAGTATTCAAATTTGTTGATAAAATAATTTCAGAGTATATCCATTAAATAAATAATCTTCAATTATCAACAAAAATAAAAAGTCTGTGGACATTCGCACAGACCTTTACACATTTACACAAATAACTTCAAACTTACTTGAACAATTAACAAGACAGAAACTGAAATCAAAAGAATTCGGGCAAGCTTCATCGGTACGAATTCTGCAAACCTTAATCCAACCTGATTCCCAAGAATCGAAGCAGCTGCCATTGTTACAGCGATTTTCCATTGAAAGTGGCCCGTCATATAAAAAATGACAAACGCTGATAAACAACTACCAAAATTTAATACTCTTGCTAATTGAACAGCATTTACATAAGTAAACCCTTTTTTAATAAAATACAAGATTGCAAATGTTGATGAACCCGGACCAAAGCCCCCATCATAAACGCCGATTCCAGTTAAGATTCCTCTATCTAGTAATGTTTGCTTTTCCACACCGTTTTTATTCTTAGTTTCATAGTTCCACTTTTTACTTGCAAATGTTAACCATACCGAGCCAGTTAATAAAACTAATGCGACTATATTCATCACATGTTCATTTAACATACTTGTAACAAATGCTCCAATTCCTCCACCCAATATAGAAACAAGTATAAATTGCAAAATGATAGATGGCTTAAAATCCCTCTTTTTAATTGTATAAAGTATACTACTAAACGATCCTAAACCTGAAGCAAACTTATTTGTAGCAATACCCGTTTGAATTGGAATTCCAAGAAAAATCATCATAGGAAGTGTAATTAATCCCCCACCACCTGCTAACGTTCCAACCACTGCAGCACCGATTCCTAAAATAAAAAGTAATAATAGTGAGTCCATTTTCCTATCCCCTTTTTTGCGTCTACCTCTACTATACACAAAATATTCGAATAAAGGGAAAAGTTAAGGACTAATTTTAAGGATCAGATTCAGAAAAAATAGGACGAAGGGGAAAAATTGGTTGAAATTAGGGACTTTTTATTCACATTCCAAAGGATTATTTAAATAGTTTAAACTTATGAGCGCGGTGATTTTAGGGGGAAATTGTTAAATCAACACCCCCTGCTTTTATTAATCCATGACATAAGTTCAAAATCATAAAAAAGGAGTGCCCCTATGTCATACAACCTGACTTATGAGACAACCCCTTATGTTTAAAAAATACTTAAATTATATTTAGAAGCAAGCAATTCTAACAGTTTTATACCTGCTATGCTATTTCCTTTTTCATCAAGTGAGGGTCCATAAACTCCGATTCCAAATCTACGAGGCACTGCACCCATCACACCGCCAGAAACTCCACTTTTAGCTGGAATTCCCACTTTAATGGCAAACTCACCTGATGCATTGTACATCCCACAAGTAACCATAAATGTATTACAAATCTTAGCAACTTTCTCAGGGATAAGTTGGGTTTTAGATATTGGATCCCATCCATCAAGCGCAAAAACAAGTCCAATCCTCGCCAATTCAACACAATTTACTTCAACTGAGCATTGCTTCGTATATAAATCTAATAACAACTCGACATCTTCAGTAATAATGCCATGCTCCTTCATAAAGTAACAAAGTGATCTGTTCAGATGTGCTGTTTCAAACTCTGATGCAGCAACCTCTTTCGAGTATGAAAGATCTTTATTACCTGTTAAAACTTTCATGAAGTTTAAAAGTCGCTGAAATCTATCATTTATACTATGACCTTTTATCATACTTGTAACAGCCAATGCTCCAGCGTTAATCATTGGATTTAATGGCTTACCAGCAGACCTAATCTCTAATTTCGCAATCGAATTAAAAGGATCACCCGTTGGTTCCATCCCTACTCGTTCGAATACATAATCCTCGCCTCGATCCATTAATACCAAAGCTAAAGTAATCACTTTCGATATACTTTGCAAAGTATATCGAGCACTCGTATTACCAGCTTCAAAATGTCGTCCATCAGGCAAAAACACTGCCAATGATAAATCCTTTTTCTTTGCCTTCGCAAGTGCAGGAATATAATTGGCTACTTTCCCATACTGGATAAACTCCTTCGCCTCTTCAATAAGGACTTTCAAATCCTCCATATGCTGAACTTCTTTTTCTTCTCGAAATCCATTTTGCGTCATAAAATCACCTATTTAGTTTAATTCAGTTTTAAAGTAAAAAAGCAAATGAAAGGAAAAGACACCTAAAACCGCTTTTTCAGAGTGTCTATTATTATTTACTACCTATCTTTGCTATCTACCTCTCCTACCAGATCTTCCTTCGTTACGTGTACTACCTGTACTTCTAGATCTTCCATCGTTTCTTGTTCTACCTGCTCTGCCAGCATTTCCCGTTCTTTCCGATCTGTCCGCATATCCAGATCTTTCCGCTCTACTTGCACTTCCTGATCTTTCCGCTCTGCTTCCACTTCCTGTTCTTTCCGCTCTGCCAGCATTTCCTGTTCTTTCCGCTCTACTTGCATTTCCTGTTCTTTCCGCTCTGCCAGCATTTCCTGTTCTTTCCGCTCTGCTTGTACTTCCTGATCTTTCAGTTCTGCTTCCACTTCCTGGTCTTTCAGTTCTGCTTCCACTTCCTG
>NZ_JBHJTJ010000015.1:38990-95880 GCF_042267765.1 Gottfriedia sp. NPDC056225
GATCTTTCCGCTCTACTTCCACTTCCTGATCTTTCCGCTCTACTTCCACTTCCTGATCTTTCCGCTCTACTTCCACTTCCTGATCTTTCCGCTCTACTTCCACTTCCTGATCTTTCCGCTCTGCCAGCATTTCCTGTTCTTTCCGCTCTGCTTCCACTTTCTGATCTTTCAGTTCTGCTTCCACTTCCTGATCTTTCAGTTCTTCCTGTACCTCTTGATCTGTCCGGTCTGCCTGTACTTCCTTCATTCTCTGTTCTATCTACTCTTTCCATTTCTATTCTATTAATTGAAAGATTAAGTTCTTTTTCTATCATTTTCATATCTTGAAAATCTTTTGGCGTAACAAATGTAATCGCTGTACCAGTATCTCCTGCTCGACCAGTTCTTCCAATTCGATGAACATAACTTTCTGTGTCTAGTGGTATATCATAGTTGAATACATGAGTTACACCATCAACATCGATTCCTCTGGCTGCTACATCTGTTGCTACAAGATATTGTATTTTAGCTTCACGAAACATTTTCATAACTTTTTCCCGCTTGCCTTGGGTTAGATCTCCGTGAAGTTCTTCAGATAATAATCCTTTTCCTTTTAATTGTTCATTTAACTTATTAGCTCTTCTTTTTGTTCTACAGAAAATGATCGCTAGAAATGGTTTTGTCTCTTTTATTTGGCTCAACAGTGCATTATATTTCCCACGATCTGTCGTTTCGATAATTAGTTGTTCAATTTCATCTAGTGTAATTCTCTTAGCTTTTACTTTTATTACTTCTGGTTTTTTCATATAGCGCTTTGCTAGAGATTGGATTTGATCTGGCATCGTAGCAGAAAATAATAACGTTTGTCTTGATACGGGTGTTTGATTGATAATGTCTTCCACCTCATGTAAAAATCCAATATGTAACATTTGATCTGCTTCATCGAGTACTAGAAAATCAACTTTATCTAATTTAATTGTCCCTCTTCTTAAATGATCTAAAAGGCGACCAGGTGTTGCAATGATTAAGTGAGCACCACTTTTTAGTTTGCGCGCTTGCTGTTCGACGTCTTGGCCACCATAAACGGCAAGTACACCGAAATCTTCGCTAACAATCCTTTTTGCCTCAGCCGTAATTTGAAGAGCTAACTCCCTAGTTGGAGCAACTACTAATGCTTGAGTATGTGGTAATTCTAAGTTAATTCTTTCAAGGATTGGAAATAGGAATGCAAATGTTTTACCCGTTCCTGTTTGTGCTTGGCCTATTAAATCCTTCCCTTCAAATACAATTGGAATTGCCTTCTCTTGAATTGGAGTGGGCTCTGTAATACCTAATTCAGTTAAATACTCCGTTAATTCTTCACTTAAACCTAAACTTGAAAATTTATTCATTTTATTTACCTTACTTTCTATTTTCTATCATTAATAATAATGGTTGTTTCATAATATTTACTCAAAAATGACTAATTCATTGTATCACAACGTTTATTAATCTTTTTAATTAATCCTAATTAAATGTATCCGTAAAATCGGTCAAATTTTATCTGCATCAAATTATTTTTCTCAATCTTTCGAAGAAATAAACAGGACTCTGAATATTTTATAAACAAAAATAGGTACTTTATCAACGAAGTTCACAACTATATCAATAAAGTACACATTCTGTTTGGATTTCTACCTTACAGAATTTTGTATTATTTAATCACTAAAAAAATCGGTAACCAAATAATGGTTACCGATTAACTAGTTATCTTATTAATTACTCTAAACCAAGTCCTACTAATACATCATCCAATGTTTTGCTCTTATATTTTGTAGCTGCTTTTGGTGAGTTGTCATTCCAAGGGTTTTGCATTAGGTAGTTATTGATGACATATTGCATATCTTTTGCATCAACAACTCCATCATAGTTAATGTCAGCGTCACGTTTATTTGTATCCCAATATGTTTGGATGTAAATCGCATCTTTTACGTCAATGACATTATCTTTATTTACGTCTCCACCAGGTATATAGTCATAATTAATTGGTTTTGATCCTGCTGTAGTTTTTCCATCTTCTTTTACACCAATATTAAAATCTTTCGAGAACGTAAAGTGGCCTGGTACGTCAATTTTCAATGTATACTCATCATCATTGATCGGTAATCTAGTTCTAAATGCATATGAGAATGACTCAGAATAACCTAATTTATCAGTTACACCATACTCTTTACCATTTGAATCTTTCACACTAATTTTTGTACCTGCTTTATTATAATCAATTAGTTTCCCCTGAGGCTCTCCACCAAAAGTCATTAAACCTTCTGCCTGAACTTCCGATCTCATAAGTGAATATGTTGGAGTAATATAGAAATAAGGTTGAATACCTTGCGTCGTTACAGTAGTATTATCCACATTTGTATAAACAGCATTAAAGAATCTACTTGAACCAGTTGCATTGTAAAAGTTCATTGGCCCTTTGTAGTATTGATCTTTTGCTTTTAATGTTAAGTCTACTAATGAAGCATCTCCAGCAATTCCAGTATTCGCTAAATCTCCAGTTGCTGTAGCAGTGATTGTCATTTTAGTTAACGAGTTATTAAAAGCAGCAGTCGTATATTGAACGTCCAGTTTGCCTTTAAATGCCGAATTTGGTTGTACATTCACTAAATCAAGGAACTGGCTTGGATAAAGGAATGTAAATTCAGCTTTCTTCACGTTTGTTTTCACATTTTTTGTTGAGAAAGTTACAGTTGTAGATTCACCCATGTTTATACGTTGTTTATCAGAAATTGCAGATGTATATGCCGTTCCTTTTCTAACAAAATATGCGTCAATAAAACTACCGTAATTTCGAACAGTCGATTTGCTATAATCTGAGAAGTCGTACTCTGTAATTGCATTTACTATTGGACCAGATGTACTTAACGGTATTTCAGCATTGAAATTACCTTGTGAGTCTAGCGGTATACTTTTCTCTTGAGAAGTATTAGGATTATAATATGTAAAATTGTTATCTCCTTGAGAAGCATTAATTCCTGCTGCTTTCATCTCATCTATTTCTTTATCTAAGACATTACCTGATACAGTAACTTTCGTGTCAGTTGGATTAGCAGTTTCGTAAATGCCTCCAGCTTTCATATTGTTCATCGTTACTTTAGCTTCTTTCACTCCATTGTAAACCGGTGCATCTGCAGTGAAAGTTTCACCTTTATCATTAGTTCCTACCATTCTAATTTTCCAAAGGCCTGGATCAAGCTCTTTAAGATCATATGCAATTGGATTGTTTGCATCACCAGTTAAAGGATAATATTGACCATTATTCAGAACTCCACGGTAATAATACTCGATATTCTCATCTGCTCCCATACCGTCAGCTGAGCCTAAGAATCCGATTTCTTTGTCTGTTTTAGGATCCACAATAAAGAAATCAAAATATCGCATATGAGAATTTAATTTAAAGTTTACACCAATTGACCATCTTGTCGCATTACTTGCCGCTTCATAAGGTACTGTAAATGCCGGTGGATTACCAGTCAAATAGTCGATACCTTCTTTTACCGTATGAATTGCAAATGGAATTTTATATGTTTCATTAGGATCCTTTTGGTTTGTATATACAACATACCCTTCATACGTTCCAAGTTTCGCATTTTTAGGAATGTTGATTGTAGCATCCATATTAACACTGCTATATCGTTTTACTTTTACAGTTGATTTCACATCTAATGTAACTCCATTTGCAGTTGCATCTTGATCTGCTCTAGAATCATTTGTGTATCGTGCAGCTAATGTTTGGAATTGAACCTTGACATCATATGTCTTATCTACTGAGCTTTTATTAAATAATGTGATTGAACGTTGGTCTGATAAGTCTTTACCAGTGACTGCTTGCTCACCAAAACTTAATGCACCAGTAATATTTTTAATTTGTTTAATTCCTTTACTTGCTAAAGTAGTTGCCCCATTATTACTTGCATTATCTTTTACAGTTGAAGTTTTATCTTTTACTTGAATTTCTGTTTGGGCATGAACGGCATCATAAGGGTTAACACGTCCTGCACCAACTTCATATACGCTGTATTTATCAGATAATGGATCTGCTGTATTCATAAGTGTTGATTTAATATCTGAAGGAGACATATCTGGGTGAGCTTGCTTTAATAATGCTGCTACCCCAACAACGTTAGGAGTTGCCATTGATGTTCCAGATAAGCGTTCATATGCGTATTGATAGTTTCCAATTTGGTCTGCCC
Organism: Gottfriedia sp. NPDC056225; assembly: GCF_042267765.1. Taxonomy (NCBI): domain Bacteria; kingdom Bacillati; phylum Bacillota; class Bacilli; order Caryophanales; family Bacillaceae; genus Gottfriedia; species Gottfriedia sp. NPDC056225. The sequence goes on from NZ_JBHJTJ010000015.1 coordinate 43,205, forward strand.
CGTGCATATATGAAGGAACAGTAGAAAAAACAGATACTCCAGGTGCTGTTACTTCAGGTTTAATATCATATAACACACGAGATGGACCACGCGAGCTGAATGGTGCCAATTTATCGCCGACAGCCACTGTCTGTTTCATATTACTAAATGTGAAGTCTAAAGGTATTCCAGCTGATGCACCTAAAGGTAATTTAGCAGCTAATGCTCTCCCTTGTACATTACTTAGTAAAAATGTTGGAAGTAAGCCATAGGCATCTCCAAGGTATACATCTCCTAATGGCTGATCTGCGTCATATAAAACAACAGCCTTTGCTCCATGCGATTTAGCTGTCGCAATGATCTGAGTAATTCCATAGCTCCCTCGTTGCGCAAGAACAACTTTTCCTTTTACATCAATTGGTACATAATTACCATTCGCATCACGCTTAGAATAACTAGGTTCACCACCGAATGATACATTCACCATTTGTAAAGTTTGCCCTTCAAAATCCGCTATGTTATCAGTCAAACCTTGAGCAGCTAATTTTAAATCAACAGATATATCGCCTGTTGAAGGGTGTAATGCACCTGAAAAACTTGGAATTGTAACAGATGTGTCACTCGCCCCAACTGTAATTGCTAAAGGAGCATTACCCGGTGCGCCAAGCGAATACATTCTATCCCCAGAGTTTCCAGCCGCGACAATTGCTGTTACTCCTGCAAGTACAGCATTGTTTACGGCAATACTCGTAGGGAATAATGGGTCATTGTAATTTGCTCCAAGTGACATATTTATAATATCCATTCCATCTGATACGGCTTTATCAATACCAGCTAAAATTGCAGAAGTAGATCCAGAACCATATGGCCCTAAAACACGATAAGAATAAATATCCGCATCTGGTGCAACACCCTCTACTGCAAAATCTGCTTTATTTTTCGCTTGTCCTGCAATAATTCCGGCAACATGTGTACCATGCTCTGTATAGTAAGCTTCTCCACTTGAACCTATTTCAGGCTGTCCAGACTTCTGCCAATCGGCATATGACGTTTCCATTGGGTCATTGTCATTATCGACGAAATCGTAACCACCTTTAAAAGCATCTTTTAAATCTGGGTGGTTATAATCAATTCCAGTATCAATAATACCAACTTTTACACCTTTTCCTGTAAAGCCTTCTTGATGAAGTTTTTCAACACCTGGGAATGTAACCATCGTATGAGTTGCAGTTTGCTTAGCTGGCGTATCCTTAATAGAAGGTGGCTCTACTTGGACCTGCATATCACTCCAGACGGCTTTTACTGCATTAGATTTAAGTAAAGCCTTTACTTTGTTAGCTGGTAGAGTCATAGAGACCCCATTAAATGCTTTTTTATATGATCGTTTAATCGAATACGGATTTTTCTTTGATTTTAATTCACTGCTAAAAATAGTTTTTAAGTCTTTTTGGAAAGTTTCATGTGATGCATCTACTTTTTCTTTCGCATCCTCCGCTGTTAGATTTACTCCATCAGCTTCTGCTTCTAAAACAGCAGTCTGTCCAGGCTTGTCCTTAAATTCGACAATGACAGAAGTAGGCTTATCACTTGTTTGATCAACTTCAGGTGACAAATTAACTCCCTCTTTGTCATTTAGCTTTAATTGCTTAATTGCCTCACGCTGCTGAGGCGTAAGTTTTGCTAATACTTGTTCAATCTTCGAAGTTGCTTGTGCATGAACTTGATGTGAAAAGGAGATTGGTGTAATCGTAGTACTAATAAGTCCTGTTGTTAATGCTAATGTTGTAACATTTCTAAACATTTTCTTTTTCAACTACTATCCCTACTTTCTTTTCTTAATAAGTTCATTATATTGAGATTTGATATAATTTTATTTTCTGAAAATTACGTCAAATTATATTTTTTTAATATTTTTTATCTAAACTTTAATTCTTCTAATCTATATTCCACAACTTCAATTAATTTAAATCTAATAGCCTATGCAAAATTACTTGAAGAACTCTCTTTCATCCCATTAATACTTAATAATTGTATATACTTATTTATTTGGTTCGAAGTCGCATGATGTTTATATCTCCAGTAAACTAGTAAGCACTTATTAAATCTTTCCAAATTTCCTATTTGATTTGCTACATAAGCGACATCCAATAATTCATCTAGCCCATTTGGAAATTGTAAGCTTTCACACTGAAACAAAGCATATGCATATCGAAACTCTAAATATACTTTTTGTTTTAACCAAGATTCAACACTTTCGTCTAGCTCGTTAATCTTGTGCTTATATAAATCTAGTATTTTTTTAGCATCCTCTAAACGATTCAAATGAATATATGCCTCAAGCACCTTTGGTAAACCAATATGAACATCCTCTCTATCTTCTAACCATGTAAGATACTGATCTACATACTCTAAGTAGCCAAAATCCAAATAAGATGCAAGTCGATTTCCAATCGCTAAATCTGCAAAATAGTCATTTACTTGGGCATAACAATCAGTTAATTCAACTATTTCTTCAAGCGTTCCTCCAAGACGTGCCAATGCAAAGCTCTTATACATAAGAGCTCTACCATAATATTCACCGTCTTTAACAAGCTTCCTTAACCTCTCAGCATAATAAAGTACTTCTTCCCATCGCTCACGCCAATAGTAAAATGCGACAATCCATAAGTAGGCTTCTTTTATTACTTTTTTTGGCATACAAAATAGATATTCAAGCACATCCGTCAATGCATGCTGGGCGTCATCAGTCATCCTTAAAATATAAAACCGCCGAAAATAACTAATTGCTAACAGTTCCATACTATTTTTCGAATCATTTTCAATAATAATCTCATACAATAGCATTGCTTTTTCTTCTTCTCCTGCTTTAAAAAGCTCTTCAGCAACGAAGAAAATATAATTCAAATAATTGGTCCGAGCAGTGTCTGATTTCTCTGTCGTCATTATTTGTAGCAACTTTTCACAATGTTCCTCGTAACCTTTCAAAAAACACTTAAACAAAAACTGTACACTTTTACGCTTATCTAATAGTTGTTCTTCATTAAAACATTCCTCAGCAAAATATGAATAAAGTGCACCTTCCTCTAACTCAATAGCCTCTGTAATAGCATCCAAATATTTAAGTGTAACCGAACGTTTGTGATTAAAAAGACGACTTATTTCACTTATATGTATACCTGACCTTTGAGCTAAATCCGTTTTTGTCCAACCTTTCTCCAGACATATCCATTCAATTTCTTTATATAGTGCTGCGTTCACTCTTCTCACCTACCAATTATTTTCTATTGTTTTTTACTTCTTAAACTTTTAAGCAAAGATTACAATTTCATTATAACGATAGTTGATTTGATTTCATTTCCGAAAAATTTTGTCAATTTTCATCAACTTCTAAGAAATTCTATGAAAAATACTAAAAAAAGGACTCTCCATTAGTCATATAATGACTTTTGGAGAGTCCTTTTAATCGTTTATATAATATGAATCTACGTTGTATCCTTGAATACTTAAGTAATCTAGTATTCCTAAATAAATCCCTTCAGCTGCTTCTTGCTGCCAGATCTCATTACTTAGCTTCACATTATCCGTTGGATGATCTATATAGCTTAATTCAGTTAAAATTGATGCCATCGTTGATTCGCGAATTACTTGAAAGTTACCACTTTTAGTACCACGATCCTTTAACTCTAATTTTTCAACCAGCCTATTTTGAATAGTTTCAGCAAGTGTCATACTATCTTCTAATTTCGTCGGCGAATTAGTAGGAGAATTCTTTGATTCACCATAATAATATGTTTCTGTTCCATTTCCATTATGCGAAGAAGATGCATTAATATGGATACTAATAAATGCCTTCGCCTTTTTGGATTTAGCAAATTCGACACGCTGCTTTAATGTTGGATATGTGTCAGACTCACGAGTAAAATATGTTTGAATCGGTAGTTCCACTAAATAATCGTTTAAAAATTGGGAGACATATAAGACAATCATACTTTCTTTATAGATATCCCCGCTACTTGTTTTAAATGTTGCACCAGGATCACTTCCACCATGCCCTGGATCAATAACTAGAGTAAAATTTTTTAAATTCATATCGTCATCGCTTATCTGCTGGATATATTTCGCACTAACCCACCCAACAATCGTACCAGCTTCGATTTCATACCATCCATCTTTTTCTGCTTTAATTTTAACTACAGTACCGACTTTAATGCTTGTTATTGACTTATACGTAGTACCTGGGCCAGTTCTTACATTTAAAGACGCGGTAGTAACTCGACCGCTTTTATCTTGTTGATCGATTGCTGAAGTGTCTCCACTTGGTGGCTTTGTTGTTGGGGGATTCGGTTTACTCTCTTCTGGTGGTTTCGCTGAAGGCGGCTTTACTACAGTAACAATTTGTTTCACGTATGCCGAACTTACCCATCCATATCCTTTGGTTGTATTTATTCTGTACCAAGTAGATTTTTTTTCTACGATTGAAACTTTAGTACCTTTTTTTAGAGTTGTAATTACCTTACTCGTAACATTAGGACTTGTTCTTACGTTTAGTGAAGATGCAGTTATTTCACCAGAGAATAAAACTTTTGGAGCAGTTGGAGTTTTTTTAACTAATTTAATATACTTAGCCGATGCCCACCCTATTTTTTTACTAAACTTAAACTTATACCAACCATTTTTTCTTTCAGTTATCGTTAGTTTATTTCCTTTTTTCAAGGTCATGATTTTACTATAGGCAGTGCTTGGTCCAGTTCTCATATTTAAAGAAGCCGCAGTCACTACGCCGGTTTGTGTAGTAGCTGCTTTACTACTATTTACTCCAAAAAAGAGACTACTAGATAGAATAGATAAAATCATCCCAATTTTTAATACATTATTCCATAGTTTTAAAAGCATCTTACAATCCCGTTGCCATAAATTAATTGAAATCTATACATACTTCCTGTTTGATGTAACCATTTTTTTCAAACAATTAGGCAACGTCCTCCTTCCTATTTCAAAAAATTTAATGTTCTTTTTTCGATCCCCCTCTTGCTTTCCAAATTTCAGGTTTGTTCATTCTGCAAACTCTAGACTCATACCAGAGACGATATTCGAAGTTTCTCAGCCTAAAAATAAGACTTATGGCGAAAGCAACCCTTTTTGCCAAAGTCGGCTAAAAAACTGTTCTATATTTATATATCGGTAAAAGGGGCATTTTTCTTTAGAAATTTTGACATTTTTTAGAAAAGTATGTTAATCCGCATTCATTAATCCATTAATAAAAAGGTAAGAATACATTACATAAAGAATAGTTAATACAGTGAACACAATACTAGTTAAGGAGCTGTTTAAATGAATGGAGTTTTAGATATTGTTATATTTTGTAAAGACACAAACTCTTCTAAAAATTGGTATGAAAAAGTTGGATTTGAATATTTAAGAGGCCATGAAGATATGCACTGGTTTAAAGTAGGTGATGGTGAAGTAATGCTACATCCGACAGAAACACAATCAAATACGGATGCTGTCTTTCAATTCGTAGTAAAAGAAGTCGATCCACTATTTGAAAACATAGTAGAAAAAGAATTGACTCCACTAGATTTCTCAAATGGAGAAAAGGTCATCACAAAACCTACTGTTCAACCATGGGGCTATAAGGAATTTTGCTTACGAGATCCAGACGGTTATATTTGGGCATTTGTACAAAAATCAAATTAAACTGCAGAAAATCCACAAGGTATTCAATTCCTTGTGGATTTTCTGCAGTTTTTTATTTAAAAATGTGGAGGATGCCATTACTTAAAGAAGCCATATTCAACGGGCAAGCTTTTTATGAACGAAAACCGCTGCCTTATGCAAAAAAATCTGCAGTTTATTAACAAAAAATACTACTTTATGCACAAAGTTCACAGCTTTATGAACAAAGTACATATTTTGTTCGTATTTCTCACAAATAGACGGTGTCTCAAAACTACACACCAAGGTCCTAAAACTATTTTGAAACTTCCACTTCTTTTTTAAAAAGCTTCCCTTGCTTTCTATACATAGAAAAAGTGGACCAATTTGCAATGAATACACCGGATAAGATTAATATTCCACCAATTGCCATGATAGGTTTAATTGGTTCATCCATTACGAAATATCCTAATACACTTGCAATTAACGGCGATACGTATAGCCATGTTGATGGAAAGACTGGGTTCGTTTTCGCTAATAACCAGCTGTACAAACCATGTCCCCCAATTGAACCTATAAAAATAAGGTACAATATAGGCCACTGCGCATCCCAAGAACTTAAAATTGAAATATTCGGTTTTTCTATTACAAATGAAAATAGAAGAAGAAATATTCCACCATATAGCATTTGAAAAGCATTGATTAAAAACGGCGATACACTTTTAAAATCTGTTAAGACTTCTTTCGAAGTAATAGAACCTAATCCGTAAAATGCTTCCCCTATTAATACTGCCACACAAGCAGCCACCCATAAGTAAGAGATATGTTGACTAATCCCCGGTAAACAAACGAAGACCACACCAGCAAAAGCCATTATTAACGCTATTAACTGTTTACGTTCAATTCTCTTATTATTACGCCTTAATTGAAAAAGTAAAATCATCATAGGACCAGTTGCAGACAAAACTGCAGCTAACCCTGATGTTATATACTGCTCAGCCCAATATAGTGTTGAAAATGTCATAAAAGTTAAGCAAAATCCAATATACATTAGTCGCTTTGATAAAATAAATTTTTTCACGTTTTGCCCTTTAAGAAGAAAATATGTTATGACGATCAATCCCGCTAAGGTAAATCGTACGCCGGCTGAAAATAAAGGTGAAACCCCTGACTCAATTCCAAATTTTATTGCCAGAAAAGTTGTACCGAAAATAATACAAATAAACAAATAATTAATAATGATCATTTCATCACCCCTTTGATAAAGGTATTATATTAAAGTAGGAGTATAACAGTATAATAGAGCATATAACAGTTAGCTTTTTTTTCATTGACGATTGATCTTTTTTTTATTAATTTATTATTTAAAAACTAGTGGTGAATACATGAAAATTCAAATTCATAAAAAATCAACAGTTCCGATTTATCTTCAAGTAAGTACCCAGATTGCAGGTAGCATTCAAAGTGGTCTACTCATGCCTAACGAGAAATTACCATCTTTACGGATTTTGGCCGATGAACTTTCAATAAGTGTTTTAACAGTTAGAAAGGCTTATAAATGGTTAGAGACAAACGGCTATGTCACGGTGGAGCAAGGTAAAGGAGTATTTATAAGAAAGAAAGTGAATAAAACGTTGCAAGTAGATTCAAGTTCTAACTGGCAACAGACTTTAGGAATCAATATTGTCAGGTCCCAATATTTAATAAATAGAGAACAGCTAAAATATGATTTTTCAAAAGCAGTTGTCTACCCGCGTCTACTTCCTAATAAATTTTTAGCAGATGAAATGCAAAAGTTATTAAGAAATGATGCCTCAATTTTAACGACATACGGACCTGTTCAAGGAGATTTTGAACTAAGAACAGAGGTTGTTAATCATTTATATGAATTTCAAAAAATACGCTGTAGCGCTAATGATCTAATCATTACAAGTGGAGTGCAGCAAGGAATTGATTTAGTAGCTCAAGCATTATTAAAACCTGGTGATTCAATTATCGTAGAAAGTCCGTGCTACGGCGGTGCACTTGATATTTTTATAAATAAAGGGATTCATATAATACCAGTCGAGATGGATGAAGAAGGAATTCGATCAGATTTAATAGAAGACTTGTGCATTAAATTTATGCCAAAATTAGTTTATGTTAACCCTGCCTTCCAAAACCCAACAGGAATCTCAATGAGTAATGATCGAAGAAAAGAATTAATTGAACTAGCACAACGCTATAATTTCTTTATTCTTGAAGATGATTCATTTAGTGATATTTATTTTGAACAATCAATTCAATATTTCCCACTTAAGTATTACGATCAATCAGATCATGTCATCTATATTAAAGGCTTCAGTAAAACGTTAGCACCCGGTATTAGAATTGCTGCATTGCTGGCAAATGGACCAGTCTTAGAATGGCTACTCGCAATAAAGGCTTCAATGGATGTAGGAAGCCCTTTACTAACTCAAAAGGCGATTTTACCATTTTTACGAACCGATCGAATGCGAAGTCACGTTGAAAAACTACGAATTGCTCTACAAATCCGACGTGATACAAGTGTTAACATACTATCTTCACTTAGTGATCAACTAGATTGCCGGATACCTGATGGTGGCTTTAATTTGTGGCTGACATTTCATGAATCGAATCTAGATATTTTTGACTTATTAAGAAAAGCTAATAAAGAAAATATTTCATTTTTACCAGGTGTAGCTTGTTATAACAATAAAGCAGATGTTGCTTCACTTCGTATTAGTTATTCGCTTGTTAGCGAAAATGACTTATCCGATGGATTAGAGAAGCTATGTACAATCATCAGAACAAGATAATTTTTCGTAAAGGAAGGCCATTTAGAACAAGATGCTAAATTCAAAAAAAATAAACTTATTACCGCTCGTCTTAACAATACCCGCTATGATCATTGGTGTAATTGCTATGATCAATAATCACGTATCGCCATCCATATATGGACAAAATATTGTTATTTCAATTGTTGGAGGAATCATCTCTTTTTTAGTTCTGTTACGAGGTCCAAAAACTTTAAAGAATAAGACAAATATCATTGTCATTACATGCATATTCATATTACTATTACTAACCTTCTTTGATGGCGGATTGCAAGGTGTACATCGTTGGTTGGCAATTGGTCCCGTAAGGATTAATATCGCCTTCGCATTCGTTCCATTATTAATCATACACCTATCAAATTTAATGAAGTCTAAAGCAATTTGGATTACTTTTAGTTTTATACTATTTTTTACACTATTACTATATTTTCAACCAGATGCATCTCAACTAACTGCTTTTACAATTGCGATCTCGATTTTATTATTAGGTGTAAAAAAACATAAAAAGACTCAATTACTATTATTCATCATCTTTATACTTTTAATAGTCTATAGCTGGTCTCATTTAGATAAACTTGCACCAGTGTCCTATGTCGAGGACATTTTAAGTTTAGTAAAGGATATGGGAATTGGATTGCTAGTCATTGCAATCATCTCACTTTTAATTTTACTAATGCCATTTTTCTTTATTCCACCAACCAATGCAAAATTATTATCGTTTAGTCTAGGGACTTATTTAGCAATTTGCATTCTTTCAAGCTTTTTTGGAAACTTCCCAGTGCCGATTATCGGTTATGGAACTTCTCCTTTTATCGGCTACTTCATTGCTATGACCTGGTATGTGAACAAATTAAAAATGAACCATTAAATGGTTCATTTTTTTGTTTTACCAATGAGATGGTCTTTTAAGTGTCACTGGTATTTTTGTATGACGATCTCCCTTTGCTGAGTTTATTTGAGCTTGGGTTAGAAAAATACTGCCCGTAAGATCCGCTCCACTCAAATTAGCATCTCGCAAGTCTGCTCCAATTAAATCGGCTCCCCTTAAATCGGCCCCACTTAAATCAGCAGCTATAAGATAGGATCCTCTTAAGTTTGCACCTATAAAATTTGCATTCTTTAATTTAGCACCCATAAGGTCTAAGCCTCTTCCAGTTTTTTGACGCTTCTTATTGTTTTTAAATTTACTTAAAGCCTCTGCCCTAGATAGCTCACTTGCACGCAAAAGTACAGCGTTTACTTCTGCACGTTGAAGTATAATATCTAAGTTTAATATTAACTTAGCGTCCATATGTGTTAATTTTTCAGTTTCTTCTAATATTATTTTTATGTCATTATGGATCTCACTTGCAGCAGTAAGCATCAGGCTTTCATTTAAATACCAAAGCATTTCATGAATCTGCTTCATAATCGGAAAAACTTCATACATCTCATTAGCTAATTCAGGATTTTGTCTCCAATCGTTTCCATTGAAGGTTACTTGTGATACTTTTTGTCCCGCACCAAAGCAATCAAAAACAGTACATCCTTTGTAACCTAATTCTCTTAAATTATGATGAACTCCGCATCGGTAGTCTGATTGTAAATTATGACATGGTTTTCCAGCAATTTTATCTTTAGCAAAGTCAGCCGAAGCAGCAAATGGTAATGCAACACAACATAAGCCAAAGCAGCTCTCACAGTCGGCTTTTAGATTTTTATATCGCTCGTCTACTAAGCCGATGTTTTCAAATTTTTCAGCCACACTCGCTCCTCCCTTCATACTATAAATAAACGAATAATAATTTTTATCGTAACATCGTAGATTTTTTTGGTCAAACTTAGTATTGTTAGCGACATTTACTATTAAGTGAGCCACTAAACCCTTTTAAAAATTTAAAAGCAGATAACTTTAAAAATTATCTGCTTTTAATCGCTCTATTTTATTGTTACATCCTTTAAAGCTGGTACAAAGTTAATCCAAGTTTGACCAGGCTCTAACTTTATTTCCGTTCCGTCTAGTGTATATGGAAGGATTCGCCCATCTACATTTTTCCATTCGATATTCATATACTCTCCGTCTACAATATAATAACCTTTTCCACCGTCTTCAATATCAATTGCGCGACGACCGTAGCTATCTATTATTTTATGGTTGGCTTCAACGACAAGTATATTTTTAATTTGAAGCTCTTTCCTATTCAAGGCATCCTTTGCTACAATTCCGTTTTGAATTCGCTGAAATTGTTTTGTTGAACTCGAGTACTTGTAAGTTACATTATTTCTAGCGTCATGAGAGTATCTTATAAAAACCTCTGATGTATTTTTCCATGAATTATCAAAAACCAAGTCAGTTTGCGTAAAGTCTAATGGAGTTACTTTTTCAGTGTATGAGTAATGTCTCTGGGCAACTCCTTTTTCAATACCTTCTTTTAAAATATACGAATTATGAGGTGCTTTTCGCGTTTTATCTCTTTTAAATAAAGTACCATCGTAGATCAATCCGTTTAATGCGTCAATCATTCCAGCATCCATCATTTCTTTTGCCTTTGGGCTGTTTCCGTGACAAATAAATAATGCATGATATCCATTTGCTAAATTAATGTAATAATCTCTCGCACTTCTGACTGGCCCAATTTTCTCAGGTATATCACTTTGGAATATGGCTAGAAATCTTGTAATATCCCCTTCTGCTAAAATTTCATAAACAACATCTGCATTGCTTAATCCACTTTGAGGTCTAGCCAAATAGTAATTATTAACCATTACTGCAACTGGCCTTTGTTCACTTACTTGACTAATGGGTAATCCGTTTAATGGAGCATAAACCGTATCAACTTCTCCTTTATCGATTACATGTTCATTCTGTGGACTTTTATCTTCGTTTTTAACCGTTTTTACAGACTTTTCGCCATGCTTGCATCCAACTAAAAGCATACTGATTACGATTATAGATATAAATTTTTTACGCATTGGCTCCCTCTCAATCTGTTTATTTTCTTAAATTATCAAAATAAATGCTTAAAATTATAATGAGTTACAAGTAGTTTCTAACGATATTCAGAACTAACTGTCTGCACTTAATATATGACCTTTTATTGATAAATAATCAGCTAAAAAATGTTCTTATTTTAATTAAATTTAAATATTGTATAAAGATAGAATTATTAGAGGAGTTGAAGCGATATGATTGTAGTTCATTATATTGAGAAAAACGTTGAACTATTAAACCAACTGCTCAAAAATGTCCCCAACACAGGTGACGTGATCCATATTAAAGGTCGGAAAGGCACTGTATTAAATGTCAATCCGGTAAACGATAAGCACGTAAATGTTATTGTAGAACTAGAAGTTATTAAGAAAGTACAAATTTTAGCAAAAGATGATAAAAAGAGAAGAAGATAATTTTCAAACGCTTAATGGGAGATCGCTCCCATTATTTTTTTTAGTTCTACAAGACTTTATGATTTCCCTTCCTATTAATTCTCTAGCGTCCTCGTAAATATGTATTCCTTTCTCAATTATCATGATAAACTAGGAAAAGTTTAAATAATTTAATCAAAAGGAGATTTAATATGGAAATAAAGAGCATCCACCATATCGCTATAATTTGCTCTAATTATGAATTATCAAAGCATTTTTACATGAATTTATTGGGTTGTCAGCTTATTAAAGAGACGTATCGCGAGGAACGAAACTCTTATAAATTAGACTTAAAGATTGGTAATAATGGACAAATTGAGTTATTCTCATTTCCTAACCCTCCAAAAAGACCAACAAATCCAGAAGCAGCTGGGTTACGCCATTTAGCCTTTTCTGTTCGCAATATTGAAGAAAGTATTCAATACTTACAACAAAATGATGTATATGTAGAACCAATTCGCATTGACGAACTAACAAATAAAAAATTCACGTTTTTCCAAGATCCAGATGGATTACCATTAGAACTATACGAAGAGTAGAAAAAGATAAAAAGCAGGATTAAAAAAAAGCTTCCTGCTTTCATGCTTCTTATAACCCTACCTTTAACTTATCGGTTAAATCAAATGTTTCTCCATTTATTTCTAAAGTTACTGGTGGACCATATTGTTTTGTAATTGTCATCGTTCGTTTAGCAATGATAATTTCGAGTTTTGCTCCTTGCCATAAAAATGGGAAATTCATTTTGTCCCAGCTAGAAGGTAATTTTGGTTCAATCTTTAATCGGTTTATATCCATTGAGATATTTGCAAAGCCAAAAATGGCCGCTAACCAATTTGCACCTAGAGACGCTGCGTGAATTCCTTCATCCGAAGAATTTGGATTCGGTCCTAAATCAATTAAACAGCCTTCTTGAAATAATTGATAAGCTTCATCTATATAATCGCATCTCGCAGCAACGATTGCATGAACTAAATTACTTATTGAAGTCTCGTGAACAGTACGCTCCTCGTAGTATTCCAAATTCTTTTTAACGATATCGGTTGAAAATAAATCTGGAAAAAGATAAAGCAACATCACAACATCAGCTTGCTTTAAAACTTGTAATTCATTTAGTTCTTTTTGAGAATAATCTAATAGAATTTCACGACTACCAAGGGACTGCTTATATTCCGTTAAGTCAATTTCAGGTTGTTCTAAAAATGTATCGTCCTGTGGAATAATATTTTCATCATTAGGTTTTGGCAAATACAATCGCTTTAAAAAGTCAGTACATTTTTGTAGTAATTCAGCATCAGGGTCATTGTATTTCCCCATAAAATTCAATGCATTCTGGACATTAAAAAAAGCCATATAATTTGTATAAGCATTATTATCAACTAGCTCGGTAAATCCACCAGGTCCAATTACGTTATTAATCAGTAAATCACCATTTACATCTGTCGTCCTACTCACCCAAAAGCGTGCCGTTTCTTTAAGTAGTTCAAGTCCTTCTTTAGCCATAAAGCCTTCATTTAGAGTATTTTCATAGTATTGCACAACAGCAAATGCAATATCTGCCACAATATGTACACTTCCCTTTGCCAGCTTAGGGTCTTGAATGTCATCCGAGACTTTATTATTCTCTGATCTCTTAAGTGTTTCTTCTTTGCCTGAAAAAGCACTTGCCCAAGGAAATAAAGTACCTTGATAACCAGCGAGGGCTGCATTTACCTTTGCTTCTTTAATATGTTGATAACGATATCGTAGTAATCTTTTCATAATCTCTGGTTCAGTAAATAAGTGAAATGGTGCGATAAACATTTCTGTCCCCCAATATACGAGACCTTTATTCCCTTCGCCTGTTAATCCCCTAGAACCTATACTTAACCGATCATCATGAGCTGGCGTCATTGCTTCAATATGATATAAAGAAAAATCTAGCGCATACTGATCCTCTTTGTCCTTTGACGTAATTTCAACTCTTTTTTGCTTCCAAAAGTCCTGCCATTTGATTGTCGTACTGTTTCTCAAATTATCGTAACCCTCTGATAAATATTTCTGCACTGTATTTACACTGGCCGCGGCTGGATCTTCTCGTAACATCTCATTAGAAGTATAAATTGAACTAATTTTTTCAAACCAAACTGAATGATCTACAACTAGCTCTTGTGTAACTGCCGCTAGAAGTTGATTATTTAATGTAAAAAATGATACTTCACTCTCATCTGGAGAAACAAAAGTGGTTGCTATCGCAATTTTATACTTACTTTCCGTTGTCTGGTAAACACCTTGCATAATTCTTTTATCAAAAACTTTTACTAATTCCTCTGTCAGCTCATTTTTCTCTTGATTTACACACTGTGCATTAATACCCGTTTTTATTTTTATTATCGCATTGCAATCTAAAGCAGTAACGGTAAGCTTTGAAGCAAGTAAGTGTAAATCATCTTTTGAAACGAAACGCTGAAACAAAAAGTGGAAACGATTACCATCTTTATTTTTCCAAATTACTTCTCTAATCAATTCGCCCGTCAGCATATCTAATTTACGGTCATAAAATAAAAATTGGCCAGTTGCATTCGAAAATACATCACCATTTATTTCAATTTCCATCCCAACTAAATCAGGAAGATTCACTAACTTAGTCGTTTGACTTGGAGATAACTGATTGTAGACGCCCGCTACATACATCCCCCTAATTTGACCTTCATACTCTTCCTCATGAGTAGATCGTAAACCAATGCAGCCATTACCCAATGCCATTAGACTCGCATATTTATTGATTAATTGTTGATCAAATTCCTTTTCAATAATCTTATTAACTTCATTCATATCGATAATTTCTCACCTTTTATAAAATTTCATATAATAAAAGTTTGCAATAATTCTGCTCTTTTTAAACTGGATATTTCAAAAAATATTAGTATTTCTCAAGTGTTATCATAAACTCAATTTTTATACTGTTGAGCTCTTTTCCAGTTATATTTAGATCGTTGTTGTTTACTTATGAATCATTGGTTAACTTGGTGAAATGACATTTACTACTATTATGCTTGCTAACTACAATTAACCAAGATGGTTTGTATTTTATAAAATGAGGTAATGCGATTAAGAGCATAAAAAAATCGTGCCATTGTTACTGACACGATTTTTTAATACTATTTAGTTTTTAGCGAGCGTTAATTGCCATGATACACCGAATTGATCATTTACCCACACGAATTTTTCGCTGAATGGATAAGCTTGTAATGGCATTAAAATTTCTCCATCTTTACTTAATTTTTCGTATGCATTCTCAATTTCTTCATTCGTTTCACACGTCACATATAATGAAACGGATGGAGTAAACGTAAACTTGTGTTTTACCGAACTATCGATACACATAAATTCCTGGCCATTTAATGTGAAGGTAGCATGGATCACTTTCCCTTCAAACTCACCCATTTCTGCACCGTAGCGCTTGATGTTTACAACTTCCGAATTTTTAAATACTGACATATAATAATTCATTGCCTCTTCTGCTTGTCCTTCAAACATTAAAAACGTTGTAATTTTTTGCATGTAATCAAGCTCCTTTATTAGGTTTAATAAAAACTCGTCTTTAAATTGATTTCATTTCCTCATTTAATTTCTTAAATACATTATGGAGGTCTTCTTTAGAAATCGCTGAGTACTGATCACCAATACTAATTTCGCTATAACAAACCTCTTCATTAACTGGTCTTAAATTACTAGTAATCCCAATTTTTGTTTCTTCCTGAAGAGCTATTATAATTTGTTTAATTTTTTCGAGTGGAGCGTTATAGTGAACATGAAACATATTTGAAACTGGTATTTGTGGTATTGTACTAATTCCGTGACAGCTATTAAACAATTCAGCTAATTCAACTGCATTATGATAATATTGCTCCATCTTATTTGCTCTTTGATCAAAATAAACATTTGCACTGATTATGTACGGATAAAGACTAATTAAATCTCCACCATGTCTTCTTTTCCAAACTTTTGATTCATTTATAAAGTCAGTATCCCCCGCAAGAATTGCTCCTGCAACTCCTCCGATTCCTTTATAAAATGACATATAAACACTATCGAATAAACTACAAACTTCAGCAGCTGTCTTTTTATAGTATGGAAGAATTTCCATTAATCTAGCACCATCTAACTGCAATTTAATTCCTTTTTCACGGCAGTACGATGAAATTGATTCAAGTGTTTCATATGATGGTAATTGTCCACCGATTTCACGTTGTGGCAGTTCTAGTAATAAACAAGAGATTTCTTCATTCATTGCTAAAACATCCTCTAATTCGATTACGCGGCTTTTATCTGCCAGTAAAATAGGCTCTATATTATGTAATTTTTTCAATCCATCTTCTTCATGAATTTCTAAATGAGATAGAGGGTGATAAGCAACTTTATTGATTCCTTTTTGATCACACCAAATTCTTAAGGCGATTTGCTGAGCCATTGTACCGCTAGGAAAAAAAACCGCTGATTCTTTCCCTAAAAACTCTGCCATTTTTGTTTGGAAGTCTTCAATAAAATTCCCTGCTCCATACACATCACTTTCTTCATTTCCATCTAGTTCATTTAATGCGTCTTTTAGTATTTGAATATTTCTAACTCCGTGACCAACTAATTGTTGATTTGTATTTTTAAATGACTCTGAAAAAGGATTAATCTTATACAAATTAAACTCTTCCTTCCAACTCTTTATTTTGAATATCCACTTCAGTAAAAATTCTCCATTAGGTCCAATATATCCTTGAAACTTAAAAATTTAATAAGCCAATCGATAAATTAAAAACCGTTCATTTGGATTTTGTTTATAAACATCTGGTAATATAACCTCTTGTTTTAATTCAAAAGCAGTTTGGTTTTCTAAAAAGTAAATATAATCGTCAGAACTATAATATAAAATAATTTCAATTTCTCTCTTTGATTGTTCAACTGAAATTAAAATATTATTAATGATGCTCCTAAAAATTTGGATTGAAAAAGGATTAAAAAAATAAAAACGATTATCAGATGGTTCAATTGAATAATCTTCTGCCAAGCAGCAATAAAATAAAATTTTATCTTCGCTCATTCTTTTTTTCATTAAGTAATTTTCTTTATTCTCAACAGCCTCATTGTAATACTTTTCATTCATTTCAATTCCAACAACAGTAGCATCAAATTTATTATTAAGATAGAAATTTAATCTTCCTTTACCGCAACCAAAGTCAACTACACGATCATCGCATGAAATTAAATATTGCTGAAACAATTGCTCTAGAGCATTATAAGGTGTTGCCTCATATCGATGATAATGAAATGAGGCATTAAAACCTTTTTGCTCTCCCTCTGTTTTTATATTCAACAAATCATCATAATACTTATCAATCACTAATCCACGACCATTCAATATTAGTTTTATATATACATAATATCGCTTTTAAATATGTTCAGTCTATTTTTACACAAAAAGCGTGTTAACTTTAAACACGCTTTTCTTGTAGACAATTCAATGTCTATTTTATACTCTTTTTAATTTAAATTTCTTACCTGCTCCAATAAATTGCAATAACGATAGATCATCTTCAATAATCTTCCCTATTACATTTACCTTTTCATCGCTTGGTAGATTAGTAAGCATAATTTGTAACTCCCCTCCGTATCTACCATATCGTTCATTGTCGATTGTAACTGAGCCCATCTCTCGTGTAATTGTATTTACTGGCTTTAAACTAGTCTCAC
This sequence comes from Gottfriedia sp. NPDC056225, assembly GCF_042267765.1. Lineage (NCBI taxonomy): Bacteria > Bacillati > Bacillota > Bacilli > Caryophanales > Bacillaceae > Gottfriedia > Gottfriedia sp. NPDC056225. Next base: position 60,799 of record NZ_JBHJTJ010000015.1, read on the forward strand.
CAAAACTACCGTATAATCTAGATTCCATTGATCGAATTACATCACGCGCAGGATCTTCACGATTTGTATGAATCCTTTCAACGATTGAAAGAATTTCCTCTTTATGTGAATATGGTCTATATCTTAGCTCGATCAAGCCATTCATTTTTGAAAGAGTAGTCATCTTTTCTACTTTAATACTAATATCGCCAACTAAAACTTTATCAACATAGCATTTTTGAGTTAACTCTAAATAAGCAAGTAGAGGATCCATTCCACGATGCTTTTCCAAAGTTGGTAATCCTTTAAACAAAGGCCCTCTCATTTCATCATCGCCTTGAATAAATGCCATTGTTGTAATTCCACAGCTTTTTAACCATTTATTTTTTTCAATTAAATAATCTGTTGATAATCCCGTTTCAGGGCGCGGATAAAAATTATGCCAAGCTTCTACGTTTTCAGTTTGTAATCCAAATTTAAGTAATTCATTTAAAAATGCAGGTGTTAGTGTACTTGCATTTAGAGCAATTTTCATTTTTTTAGAAAGGTCTGCTATTTGTTTTTCGTCCAGTCCGTAATCAACTCGTAATCCAGTAACACCCCAATTTAGTAATTCACTAACGTTTGAGTAATCTAGCCCTAAATGAGTAAGTGATTTTGCTGAAATATCTGCCATAAGCTCGACTTCATTTTCCATTGCCACTGCACCAAGGTTTTGAAGTAGATTTTTATAAGTTGAAGGGTCATCTTCCGGTATGTGTAATGAGGTAAAAATTGAAGTAAATCCATTTTTCTTCGCTATTTCGATATACTTTTTATTCTTTTCAATATTTTTTTCAGATAAATAGATTGATATCCCTAGCATAATCTCATTCCTTCTTCCTACTATTAGAATAATACTATTTGCTTATCATTTTAAGCTTTCGAAATTAAAAGTCAATATAACATGTGATTTTTAATGAAATTTCATTTCAAAAAAATCCACAAATAATGGAAGACTTTAATTATAAAAGAGTCAAAAAAAAGAAAGACAACATCAAGTTGCCTTTCTGATTTCATATTATTTGTATACTACGATTGATCCAACTGATTTATCAGTAGACTGACCATTAACTCGAACTTTTAAACCAAAGTGTCCAATGTTACGACCAGCATCTGGTAAGAACTTGTTATTATAGTCCTTGCTATCATCAAATAATGAGATACCTACTTGACTTGGAGAAGTCAATTTTTCACCTGTTGTATAACCAATGTTATAACCTGATGTTGAATTTAATCCGAATGCTGCATCCGCAACAGCATAGCGTGAAACTGCTTGATCACCGTAGTTCCATAATAAATTCGTATCATCATGCGCGTCAACAACACCTAAGAAACCATCACCTGGGTGAACACCTGTCCAGTTTTCTGTAAAGCTATCATCAACATACCATACTACTAAACCACCATCATAGCTTAATAGAGAGTTTCCTCGTTTAATATGAGCTAAACCTTCGTCAGCACCTTTTTGGTTACGCCATTCTAACAAATAGTAATGATTTGAATATTTGTTACCATCGAATTTTGAGAATCCTTTTAATGTAAATGGAGAAGTTGCATTTTCAGCTCCATCATCAATAATTGTAGCTCCATCTGCTACTACTTTGATATTATCTGCAAAGAATCCAACATTTGAAGTACCCCAGTCAGTTGCAGAACGTAAGCGAAGCTGAATTTTTTGACCTTTATATGCTGATAAATCAAAGCTTTGTGCTTCCCATCCATTTGATTTGCCAGAAAAACCAGGCATTGAGCTTATGATTGTTGGATAGCCATTTGAAACGACATCATTTCTAGTATGTTCGTTACCTAATGACTTCCAAGTAGCACCATTGTCAGTTGAAACTTGAACAAATGCGAAATCCCACTGTTCTTCCATATCGTACCAAGCATCAAAAGTTAATGATGCTGATGATTTACCTGTTAAATCTACATTTGTTACTAAACTATTATCCATTTCGTCTGCTTGTCCACCCCAGTATTCATAAGTGCCAGTAGCTGGTTTATTAACTGGTGTAGTTTTTTTCGGTAAATTCACTTGAACCGCTTGGTTATTTTGTCCAAGTGGTGAATTTGCTTGGTCTAATAAGAATTGAGTACCTTTTGTCGATACATCTTCCCAATTTACAACAGTTGGGTTTGTCCATTTTCCACCTAATGTTGATTGGAAATATGACTTAGCCCAAGGAGAGAAACCAGTTGGCTCTGTTCCTGGAATTTTTCCAGCCCATGAACCTGCTGACATGATTGACCAATATTCAACAGCTTCACCATCACCAGAATAAATTGTATCGTACTCATCTGGTAATCCTAAATCATGACCATATTCGTGTGCGAATACACCTGTTGCTCCGTCTTCAGGCATCATTGTGTAGTCATAGAATCCTGGTAAACCTTCTCCACGTACATCTGTATCGTCAACGTATTTAGCAGAACGGTGTGACCAAATTGCATTGTCGCCTTGTGCTCCACCGCCAGCTTCTTGTCCCATACCTGAGTGAATAATTTGAAGATGATCAACTAATCCATCTGGCTCCCAGTAGTTTCCGTCACCATCTAAATCATGTGGATCTTCTAAATCATAATCTTGTAAAGGAATTCCTGCAGCTAATGCAGCCTTATATGTATCAACTACTAATTGTTTTGATCCTCCTGGCGCTACATTATCATGTCCAGATTTAGAATCTGCTCCGTAAAATGTTGCAGTTCCAGGTACCTTTAACCAACCATATGCTTTCCCATCAACAGTATAAGTCCCACCAGATTGCTGTTCATAATATTGTTTTTGTGAAAGGAATGTTTCTCCGTTTGGACCTTTCACACCGTTTTCACCAAAAATCATATCTTCATAGTGTTTTGTATCGTAATCTTTATAGTAATTGTCTGTTTCTGAAGGCTTAATTTGATTATGTGGAAGATCAGAAAACTCAACCATTAATGTTAAAAGTTTACCCTTCTTCTGAATACCTGGTGAAGCTGACTCTTTAACAGGATCAGGATTACCCTTTAATTGACCATTTTTCTTACCATTTCCATGTAATAATCCGTTATTAAAATCTTTAAATTCATTATGTTTAGCAGCTTCTGCTTTTTTAGCTTTACTAGCAATTGGATCTTTTTCTGTTACTAAATTAGCTTGTCCTTTAACCTCTAAATAATTCTGTAATGCAGCCTGCTTCTGATCTTGAGAAGCATTTCCAGAAATAACTCCACGTTTAACTAATGCAGCTAAAAGTTTTTCATCATTTACTAACGATAAATCTAAAGTACTTTTTGAATGCTTAGCTAATTGACTATGCACTTTACTTAAGCTTTCAGATGATGCTGTTTTTAATGGAATTCCAGAAAATAATGTGCCTGCAACCATCACAGATGCGAAACTTGATAAAACAAATTTGTTCAAAATAAGCCCTCCCTAATAGTTTCCTTAGTACATTTTAATAATATTCTAAAAATTCTTTTAGTTATAGAGGGTATTTTTCATCAAATACTAACATTTTTCATTATTTTCTAACATTTTTCTAACATTTTTTTATAGAATAATGACGAAATTCGTCAGTTTTTATAGCTTGTTTTTTTAAAACCACTACCTTTAGCCTCATATTTTTATTTCATACTAGTAATGAAGTTTAGCACTTTAGTATTATTACAAATATTAAAAATATGCATTTTCTACTGTAAAATATGTAACATTAATATTTTGGATAAAATTCCCTCTTCAAATTTTGACATTTTACTCCTATTAGTCGAAAAAAAAGAAGACAAGTCAAATTTTACTTTTGCTCATCTTCTTTCATCATCCATATTCACTTTTATCTTCTTAATTTGCCTGCTTCTTCACTATACTCATGTAACTTAGTTGATACCTTGTTTCCAATACGGTTAAAGCAAATTACATATAATGAATCGATTATATTTTGTTGTGCCATTTTAGAAGCTATACTACCAATTCGATTGTCCTGTTCCATATCTGGGGTACAAAGTTTGATATCTGCTTCCTTAAATAAAGGAGATTTACCTAGCTTAGTAATTGCAATGATTGTCGCTCCTCTTTTCTTAGCAAAACGCGCCAGCTCTAAAACATCTTTCGTTTTACCTGAATTAGAAACAGCAACAAAAATATCTCCTTCTTCCATATGTCCTACTAATGTGATCACCATATGGAAATCTGGAGACATAATAGCGTGGTAGCCAATTTTTCCAAATTTATATGCTCCGTCCATTGCTGATACAGCTGACCCGCCCACTCCGTAAAATATGATCTTTTTTGCTTTTACAATTTCTTCGGTTGCTTTTTCTAATTCTCTTTTATCTAAAGTTGATACTGTCGCTTCAATCGCAGCTTTATTTACATATGTTACTTTATTAAATAAATCATACGGTGTGTCCGTTTTATCCATTACAGAAAAATCATTAATATTCATTTCAGCAACAGTCAAATCACGAACTAAAGCTATTTTGAATGCTTTAAAACTTCCGATTCCAATTGTTTTACAAAATCGAACAACACTCGCCTCACTCGCTCCAGTATTATTAGAAATATCTTTAGTCGTTAAGTTCGGTACTATTTCAGCATGCTCCATTATATATACAGCGATTTTTTTTTCCGCTTGCGTAAATCGATCCATGTAATTTTCAATTTTTGATAAGATTGTTAAATGCCTCATTTACTAAACACCTTTCTGCAAAAAACATACAAACTACTTCTATTCTCTATTATGGACCAAATGTTCAGAAAATCATATTAATAACCCGATTAAAGTTGGTTTTTAGTACTTTCTACATTAATAATCTTGTTAAAAATGAAAAAGTGTAGGAAAAATTCTTCCTACACTTTTATTATTTGCATTTTTATTGCTGTACTGTAACTGTTTGTGGCTTAGTTGTTACTTTAAATCCATCTTTACTAGATGCATCAGCATAAACTGAATACGTACCGTTTGGAACATCAGCTTCTGGAGTCCATTTCAAGTGAATTTCAGTTTGATTTTCTACGTTTAAAGTATCAATTACATTACCATTTACATCTTTAACATACACTTTCCAATTTATAGCGTTATTTGCAAATGCATTGATTCCTGCTGGAGTTTTAGCATTTACGTTTTTGTTTGGATAGACACTGAAGTAACTAACAAGCATTTCTTCATTAATATAAGAAGGATCTCCCCAAACTGTATAACTTTGATTTAGGGCATAATCTGCTCCTAAAACAACTACGCTTTTTGGCTCTTCTTTTACAAGAATTGATGTTGCACCTTGTTGTAGTGGAGTATATTTACCATTGTACCAAACAATTGCTCCATTATAGCCACTTCCACTATCTGTTGCTTTAAAGGATATTTCATATTGACCATCTTTAGGTGTTACCTTAATATCAGATACTACTGGCGCAACTGAGTCAATATGCAATGGAAGTTTAACGATTTGTGGCTTCGCACCATTATAATCAAGCGTTGTTTTAATGACATAGTTATAAGTGCCATCCTTCACTAACTGTCCATTTTTATCCTTTAAATCCCAAAAATATCCAGTGTTCATATAATCTCTGTAAGACATAATATTTTTACGGAATTTCCAAGGTTGACCAGTCCCAGTGTATTCACTAAAATCACTTAAATATTGAATCAATTTGCCTTTTTGGTCTTCAATATACATTTCTGCCTTCTCTAAATTACGAAGTACTGTAAATGATGGGTACACTTCGTTCAATGGAGTATTAGGAGACATGACAATTCGATCCATATTAAATCTTCCTGTTCTTGGGTCATAACCTAATGGGAATACCCCTTCCGCTCCTATTTCATCATTCCAAAGCGTCGTATAGCCTAAGAATGCATCTTTTTCATATGCCGCCGGATCAATATTTTTAGGCTCATCCCAATCTCCATTAAAGCCCATGTATGGTACTGTTAAAGGTACTGCAGAATCACTATTTTGTCCTGTTGGTACAAGATGCACAAATCCTTCAACAAATTCATTTTTCTTCATCGTTCTAGGCAAACGAATTTCAACATTTAGGTTTTTCTTCTGACCAGATTTAATTTTTAATGTTGCACCTTCTGATCCAGATAATTTTTCGCCGTTAACGTATACAGAAGCACCTTCAATACGTTCGCTTTTTAAAGTTAAATAGTCTTTTGTATCTAATGCGCCATCGTTATCTAAGTCAAATTGTTTCGTTTCAATTCCGTCAGTTAATAAGTCAACATTTACAGTGTACTCATATTCATCTTTCGTTTTCTCTGTTTGAAGCGATTCAACATTTAAATTAAAGACCGCACGATCATTTTTAATTTCTTTTAACGCAACTGCTCCCGCCTGCTCAAGTGGTGTATTTTTTCTCGTAACAATCACCGGTGTTTTAATTGCATTTTGAATTTGCATTAAACCAGAACCTTGAACGCGTGGAGAATACGGCACTTCATTATTCGTACGAGGATCCTGTACTAATTTCGCAGTATTCATTAAAGCAATCTTCGCTTTTAATGCCGTTTCTTCTGAATGCTTTAATCCTTTTTCATAAAGTGATTGCAATACTAATGCTGAACCACCAGCAACATGTGGCGATGCCATTGACGTACCGCTCATTACTTCATACCCGTTATCCGGTACTGTTGAGTAGATATTACCTCCTGGTGCTGATATTTCAGGTTTAAAGTCTAGCGTATGTGGAGCTCCATAAGATGAGAAATATGACATCGTATTCTTAGCTGGATTATCTACATATACACCTTTAGAAGGTTTCATTTTTACAACATAACCGCTCTTTAACTTAGAAATCAATGCATCACCAATCGCTTTACTTGTCGTAGCTGCCTGCGGGAATAATGAGTAAGAACTCCAATAAACGTATGGATAATCAATATCCTCATTTGCAGGAACAAGGATCACCGCTTTTGCGTGCTTCTTCTGCGCTTCAGATTGAATATAAGTGTAAGTACTATACTTTACATTTGGTTTTGCAACGACAATCTTACCTGTTAAATCAGGAAGATTTTTAAAATCTGCCGTTTTACCTTCTCCTACATATACCATGTCATACGACTCTAATGGAGATAATACTTTTGACAAGTTAAAATTATATTGTGTTTGATCTTGGTAAGGAAGTTGTAAACCATTTTCTTCTTGAAGTGTACTCATATGTATGCTTGTATTTTCATATGATGCAACTGAAATAGCATAAGGGCTTACTCCTGGTTCCCCAACAGTACCAATATCAGGATTTTCGGCATAAGGTTTTGCAGAAGATTGTAACAAATTATTTTGTGTACTATAAGCAGAGTTTCCACCCGCGACAATTACAAGTGTACCTTGCTCAGTCGCTTCACGAATCGCTTTTTGAATAGGATCATCTACTTCACTAACAAAACCAGAATCAGTTCCTAAACTCATATTAATAACATCTGCACCCATTGTTACAGCGTGCTCAATACCTGCTATGATATCATCTTCATAAGCACCACCGTTTCCATTATCAGAGAATACTTTTTCTGCTAATAACTGTACGCCTGGAGCAATACCTTGAACTCCATCATTCGATTCATCACCATTTGCACCAACAGTGCCAGCTACGTGCATACCATGTTCATTCCCTGCACCATGCGGGATTACATCTGTATCATGATCTGCCCAGTCATAACCAGTTGGAACTTTGTCACTATACCAAATATCACCGACACTTGTTTGATCAAGCTTGCTTTGAATATTTTCTTTCGTCCACTTTTCTTTCGCTTTACCTTTTACAGTGATCGTCATATCTTTATGTGTGTAATCGATTCCTGTATCGACAATCCCTACTAACAATCCTTCACCTTGATATCCGTAACTTTGCCATACTTTTTGAGCTTGTACTAATTCTTTACTTGCTCCCATTGATGGTTGGTATTGTCTTGCGATATGTACATTTGTTACACCTGGAGTTGCTTGAATATCGTTTAAGTTACGATATTCAGTTTCCATACTAAATCCATTAAATCCTTCATAAAAACGTTGCTTAATTTTAGGAGTCGATCTTCCCTTTGAAATTTGTGAGATTACTTGATCCTGCTTTTGTTTAAAACGTGTTTTTTTAGTTTGAGTAGAAGTATCTGTAGATGTTGGTTCCTCAACTTCAACAATTACACGTACTTTATCAGTTGGTTTATAAGCTTGGGCATTTTTTAAATCTTTATATCCAAATGGATCTACAACCTCTCCTCCTGCTTGCTTCTGCTCCTCAGCAAAAATTTTTTGACCTTGTTTTACAATTTCATCTAAACTTGGAGCTGGTACTTGATTTTCGTTTGTTCCTTCAGCAAATCCAGTTGATGTAAATAACATTGAAGCTAAAGTTGTCGTCGCTAGAACTTGGTAAGGAAAGCTTTTTCTCTTTTTCATTTCTAATCTCCTCTACAGTAAACTTTAATGTTCTCAATCTATTAAAATAAAAATAGATTCACCCCAAACAGTTCCAATTAATTGCTAATGCTTTGGTAAGAAAGTTGATACTAACTTAATTTTAATTACGTAACCCCTATAATCATATTGGGTTATTCAATTGGACTTTTGGCATGCACGAACAGGAAAATTTTTCATAATACCGAGTAGAAAAAAAGAAATTTTTGACATATTCAGTCGATGAGGTACGAAAAAAATTTATTTTTCCGGGAAAAGCTAAATAAATGTTGAGGCAATTGCAAGTTTAATTAGTATAAAGATGCAATTTTACATTTTCATTAGTGGAATACCACTTATAGAATAGGAAAATATATGGCCAGTAAAACAAACAAGATAATCAGTCTTTACTATCTTTACGACAATTTTCTACGAACTTCTCAGTAATTACTTTTATGGAGATTAGCGGTCCGGGTTAAAACTGAGCAAATTTTATTTGAACAGAAGCTTTTTAACCTACTCATGAAGTGATTTACAGAAGATTAATTGTTTTTTAAGAAATAATTTTATAGAAACGACTTAATTTAGTTCATTTTGAGTTATTCATTTGATATTTTTTTAATTTATTTGCGATTCCACTTTTTTATTTCCAATTAAAAATAAAATCAGAATATTTCACATATTTTACAAATCTTAGTTTGTTAATTTCCCTTTTTTTGGATAGAATGGATTTGTAGGCTTTTAAATACATAAGAAATAGGAGTGAATTAAATGCCAATCGATGTTTATTTAAATTTTAATGGAAATACTCGTCAAGCAGTTGAGTTCTATGCAGCTGTATTTAACACGGAAACACCAAAAATCATGACTTTTGGAGAAGCACCTCCAAATCCAGAGTACCCACTACCTGAAGAAGCAAAAAATTTAGTTATGCATACAAGACTTAACATTAGCGGTAGCAATGTTATGTTCTCAGATACATTCCCTGGTTTCCCTTTTGTGGAAGGCAATAATATTCATTTATCATTTTTAAGTGAAGACTTAGAAGAACTTAGATCTGTCTTTAATAAGTTAAGTGATGGCGGTAAAGTTGAAATGGAGCTTCAAGAAACTTTTTGGAGCAAAGCTTACGGTAGCTTAACGGACAAGTTCGGCATTCATTGGATGTTTAATCACGGAACTGGTGAGTTTTAATTTAAAACTTTACTACCTTGAGGATATGAATCTTTTCTCCTGAATTGATTCATATCCTTTTTACTTTTAAACATAAAAAAGGTGTCCCTAAAAAATTACTTTTGGGACACCCACTCTCTAAACTATACTATTTCAATGCCAATTTCGTGAGTAACTTCTGATCTCTAGCTAGCCAGCCTTTAAGAAATTGCCCTTGACCGGGGTCTTTGGCTACAATATTATAACGCGAACGCATTCTTTCATATATCATTCTTAATGCAACATCATTTTCCTGGTTCGTCGGTAAATGGTTAAAACTATAATTAGTTAATGGACCCCAATTCGTCGTTCCTTTATCAATGCTCAATGCTCTTTGAAAAATCGCGTACGCGGTCCCTTTACCAAAATTAACAGCTGTATCTAACATGACAATTGCTAATTTTGAGCTCATTTTTGTTCCGTTAGTTGGTACATAATATGTATTGTATATTATGTCTTCAACCCCTTTATTTGAGATATAACAAACAGAGTTTCCCCCTAATTTTTGACCCTTTCGATATTCATCATAAACAGTTTGGGTAATTCCATACTTAGTCAAACCGCCATGATCATTCCCCAACTTAGTGCATGCGTTTCCTTCCAACTCTTTAACAATATTTAAGCCACTCTTAAAAACATCTTTTTCGTCGGATCTTACTTTTTTTATTTTTTGCACCCAAACTTGCTGTTTATTATAAGAGATTTTATACCAATTTTCCGCCTGTTCATCTAATATTGTATATGTTCCACTTTTTACAGTTATATGATTGGTCTGCTCCATTGGATTTTTAAATGCTAAAGTATTTACATTTAGAGTAACATTAAAAGGTGAGATCGGAATAAAATAATCTTGATTATTATATAAGACCTTGTACCACCCTGTCTTCGTTGCACCTTTTATTATGTAATAACCTTTTAATACCTTCTTTTTTACTAAATTAGCATTCGTCTTCATAGGTACTGAATAAAATGTCTTAGGTTTCGTTATTTGTACCTTCGTGCCCTTAGTGTTAATCCATCCATATTGCTGGTTATCATTTAGATCTGTGTATTTTACATAATACCAATCTTTGCTAGATTTAACGACTGTTACCTTCTTTTTTGGTCTTATATCACCTTTAATATTTGAGGTGAATTTTTTATCTTTATAAACATAGGTTGGTTGATTAATAGGATATGTAATTGTACTTGCTTCTACTGGTTTTTTAAAACTTAATAGAATAAAACTAATAACAATTAAAAATGTAAAATACTTTTTCAATATTCTTTCCCCTTTTCGTTTAAGTTAATTTTTATTTAAAGTGTAAAGAAACGTAGATAATTCTTGAGGTGATTGAAATTTAAAGGCATAGCCATAGTGAATTGGACTTTTCCCTTTATTTCTTTTTTTAGGGAACTTTTTAAACGATGCATTGTGATTTTTGCGTATGTTATCATTAATTAATTCTGGTTTCTCTTCAATCTTCTCTGGACTCCTAACAATAGTAATTTCAATATTAGGGAGTAAATAAATTACTTCATTGATTAAACTATTTTCAAATTCAATTGACTTACTTCCCTCATTTGTTACTTTAAATCCATTCTGAATAAAAATATCCTGCAAATTATTCAACTAATGATTTCCCCTTTATTTAGATTTAATTAAAAAATTTAATCTCTATATTAAATTATCACCCTATTATTCTTTTGAATAGATTAAATTAAAATTAAAATATCTTTCTCTTCTTTAATCCTGTTGCAAATTACCCACATTTCTTTCACTTAATTCTGAATAATTGCTATATAATAAGATATTATTCTAGTTCACTAAAAGCAGGTGAGATTTTATGCAAATACTATTAAAGCGTCTATCACAAAATAGAGAAAAACTAAGCCAGCTTGAAAAACAAGTTTTGGATTATATTTTGCAAAATACTGATTATATTACGAAGCTTAATCTTGATGAGGTATCTAAGGAGCTTTATGTCTCTACAGCTACGATCAGTAGAACATGCCAACAATTAGGATTTCGTGGGTTTCAGGACTTAAAGTATACCCTCTCAATGGAAACGAATAAAGCTCAAAGTCCAGTGTCTTCTACCTCCTATCTACTGAATACACATATTGAGAGAATGAAGGAAGAAATGGAGCGAACATTAGAGTATATTGATGAGGAAAAAATAAAGCTAGCCGCTAAATTACTAAAAGAAAGCACACATGTAGAGTTTTTTGGAGTTGGTAATTCTCTTCCTGCTTGTGTCGATGCTTCTAGAAAACTTATGTTTGCGGGAAAACTATGTAATGCCCGAACTGATTGGGACGAGCTACGAAGTGCAGCAAATAGTTTAACAGAAAATGATTTAGCTATATTAGTTTCATATAGTGGAGAAACTTTGCACATGTTGGAGTTCGCTCATATTTTAAAAAACAGAAATGTTAAAACGATTGCCATCACCGGAAATCACAGCAACCGCCTACAAAAAGAAGTAAATTTATCACTCCAAGCCTACATTACAAATACTTACTTCGGAGAACTTGATATGACATCACGATTCCCTTTAAGTATGGTACTTGACTTCATAATCATTGCCTATCTAAATGAAAAATAATGAGCAGGATCTAGGTAAAATTTTTAAACTTTTCCTAGTCCCCCTGCTTTTTTCTCTTCCTGCTTTCACTTCTTTTTCTACTCTTAATTTCTTTCCAATATACAAAAATTGTACACGCTTACATAATCATCTCAAACGGTTGTTAATCTTTTTGGGTGTGAGTATTCTTAAGACATAATAAAAAACGAAGGAGCTAATAACATGGCAAAGAAGAAGTCCGTTAAATCACAGCTATGGGAATTTTTCCAAGGTTTAGGTAAGACTTTTATGGTACCTGTAGCCTTATTGGCCTTTATGGGTCTTATGTTGGGTATTGGAAGTTCATTTACTAGTCCAACAACAATTGATACATTCCCATTTTTAGGAAATCATGTACTGCAAGTTATTTTTAGCTTTATGTCTACGATAGGTGGTTTTGCATTTTCGTACTTACCAGTTTTATTTGCGATGGCCATTCCGTTTGGTCTTGTACGTTATGAAAAAGGCGTAGCTGCTTTCTCTGGTTTTGTTGGTTATGTCATCATGCACTTATCAATTAATTTTTATTTAACAGAAACAAATCAATTAGTAGCAGCAGATAAAATGCGTCAAGCTGGCCAAGGTATGGTAATGGGGATCCAAACAATCGAAATGGGTGTGTTAGGCGGGATCATTGCCGGTATAATCGTTTATTTATTACATAGCCGTTTTTATAGTATAAAACTTCCAGATGCATTCGCCTTTTTTGGCGGTGCCCGCTTCGTTCCAATCATAACAACACTTACTTTATCAATCGTCGGGATTATCATTCCAATGATTTGGCCAATTTTTGCAATCGCAATTACAGGTATTGGAACTTTGATTCAAAAATCTGGTGTATTCGGACCATTTTTATTTGGTGCTGGTGAGCGTTTACTATTACCGTTTGGTCTTCATCATATTTTAGTTGCAATGATTCGATTTACTGATGCTGGTGGCACTGAGGTTGTTAATGGTCAATCAGTATCTGGGGCTCTAAATATATTCTACGCACAATTAAAAGCTGGTGTACCATTTAGTCCTTCAGCGACAGCTTTCTTATCACAAGGAAAAATGCCAACATTTATGTTTGGTCTACCAGCAGTAGCACTGGCAATTTATCACACTGCTCGTCCAGAAAATCGTAAGAAAATTAAAGGACTTTTAATTTCAGGTGTTATTGCAACTTTTGTAACCGGAATCACAGAACCAATCGAATTCTTATTCTTATTCGTTTCTCCACCGTTATATTTCATTCATGTTATTTTAACAGGATTAGGTTTTATGGTAATGGCTCTGCTTCACTTAACAATCGGTAATACTGATGGTGGCATACTTGATTTTATTATCTTCGGTGTTTTACAAGGCGTTAAAACAAAATGGTATCTCGTACCCGTTATAGGTGCAATTTGGTTTGCCGTCTATTACTCAGTTTTCAGATACGCAATATTAAAATTCAACTTAAAAACTCCTGGTAGAGAAATAGCAGAAGAAGAAAATCAAAGTAAAGAACCAGTAGTTAAAGGTACAAATGCACAAGCTTTAAAAATTCTTACTGCTTTAGGTGGGAAAGAGAATATTCAATCACTAGATAACTGCATTACTAGATTGAGACTTGTTGTCGATAATATGCAGATGATTAACGAAAAAGTATTAAAGGATTGCGGTGCACTTGGTGTTGTGAAATTAGATGAACACAATTTACAAGTTGTTATTGGTCCACAAGTAGGTATTCTTAAATCACAATTAGAAAAATTATCATCATAAATAAAATTGGGGATGTACGAAATGAAATACAAATTTGATCAAATGATTGATCGAACTGGCACTTATTGTACACAGTGGGACTATATTGAAGATCGTTTTGGAGAACCAGATTTGCTCCCCTTCTCGATTTCAGATACAGACTTTCAGTGTCCAGATGAAATAATACAGACATTAGAAACACGAATGAATCACGGCATATTTGGCTATACGCGTTGGAATCATGCTGAATTTAAAGATTCAATTATCGGTTGGTTTCGTAATCGTTTCTCATGTGAAATAAAAGAAGATTGGATCGTTTACAGTCCAAGTGTCATTTATTCGATCTCGAAAGTAATTGAATACTTGACGATTGAAGGTGATCATATCGTGATGCAAACTCCAGCTTATGATGCTTTCTTTAAAGTCATTCAAGATAACAATCGACTCATTTCTGACAATCAATTACTCTACGAAAATGGTAAATACCGAATCGACTTTGATGATTTGGAACAAAAACTATCTCACAAGCGTGCTAAAGTCATGCTATTATGTAGTCCACATAATCCTACAGGTCGGGTTTGGACAAAACATGAATTGAAAGCAATTATTGACTTGTGTAATAAACATAATGTTTTCATTATTTCTGATGAAATTCATATGGATATTGTGCATGAGCCTAATTCTCATATTCCAATCATAAACACTAGCATCAATTTGGAAAAGGTATGTATTTGTACTTCCGCTAGTAAAACATTTAATACGCCTGGATTAGGTGGCTCATATATGATTTTACCTAATGAAACAATGAATAATGAATTTCTCTTATCATTAAAAAATCGAGACGGCCTTTCATCAGCAAGTATTTTTGGGACACTGGCGACAATTAAAGCGTACAATACATGTGGCGACTGGGTTGATGAGTTGGTCGAATATATACATGATAATTTAAAAACGGTAGAAGATTTCATTAATAAAAACCTTCCAAAACTTAAATTTACTATGCCTGAATCAACATACCTGGCATGGATTGATATTTCCCAGCTCCCTTTTTCTACCGAGCAGTTACAGCATGCACTTGTTCATCATGCAAAAGTAGCGATCATGCCTGGAGAAACATACGGTTTGGCCGGAAAGGATTTTATCCGAATGAATATTGGATGCCCAAAATCTAAGATTATTGAAGGATTAAACAGATTAAAAAACGCGATTGATTACTTAGAAAGGAATCAATAGTTTAAATACACCTCTAAAAGTAGCAGATTAGTTAGGCTACTTTTAGAGGTGTTTAAATTTGAAGAAAATGTTTATATTTGTTTATTCAAACGAGTTGTTATTAGTAGACTTCGTAACATATATTCTATTAAATCGATTTATTTATAGAAAATATGTTAGGGAAGTGATCGAATGACGTCTACTAAAGTTTCTAAGCCATTCACAAACTGGTATGTCTTAGTGTCATTTGCTGTACTTGCTGGTATTAGTCAAATGCTTTGGCTAAATTTTGCACCTCTTATCTCTTATTTAAAATCGCATTATGAAGTAACCGAGTCAGACATTAATTGGTTATTAATTGTATTCCCACTAATTTATATACTCCTTTCAATACACTCTGGCAAAGTAATTGATCGACGTGGATATCGTGTTAGCATATTAATAGGTGGATTATTCATGTCAGTTTTTTCTTGTATCAGAATATTTGATTCAAGCTTCTCATTCCTCTTACTTGGTCAAATAGGAATTGCGATTGGCCAACCTTATATTTTAAATGCCATATCAAGTTTAGTCGTTGACTGGTTTCCTAAAACTAAGCAAGCTACCGCAACAGGCATTGGCACCGTAGGGATGTTCATCGGCATGGCAATAGCATTAGCAGTGACTCCCCTTTTTGTCGATTTTTTTGGATTTCAATTAACTTTAGTCATCATGGCAATTCTAACAATACTTGCTACTCTCATCTTCTACTTCATCGGTCATCATAATACAGATTTTAAACAAACGACATCTAGTAGTTTTAGTACTACATTTAAATTACTCAAAACCAAAAACCTTTTACTGTTAAATATTGTTTCCTTTTTAGGATTAGGCGTCTTTAATGGGCTAACTTCCTGGCTTGAACAAATATTAAAACCGTTCGGAATTTCCTCGGAACAAGCTGGAATTGTCGGAGGCTCTCTAATCATTGGGGGCATAATTGGCTCAGTTATTATTCCATTTTTATCAGACAAAGTTGGCAAACGAAAACCATTTTTACTCTTTACGATAATCGGATCCCTCCTTTTAATTTATCCTGTTTGCACTTCAGGAAACTTTACATTTCTACTCGTATTAGGTAGTGTCCTTGGATTCATTTTTTTACCGGCCTTCGCCTTACTATTATCATCTACAGAAGAGCTAGTTGATGAAACTGTATCAGGAGAAGCAACTGGGCTACTTCTAATGGCAGGTAATTTAGGGGCGGTAATTGTAATCGATGCGATGCAGTTCATTAAAGGCGAACAATCTACATGGAATCATTCCGTTTTTTTCATGCTAATTTTATTACTAATCGGATTTTTCCTTATGCTTCTATTTAAAGAAAAAGCATATGATGCTAGAGAAAATAAACTTAAGAACTAAAAAAAGAGCACTGGAATATTATTTCCATGCTCTTTTTTGATGTTAAAAAGGTATTATCTGCTGGCAAAATGATGATTTTAACCAGTACCAGATTTATATCAACGTGAATCAGCAATATATCAACAGAGTTCAGTGAGATATCAACGAGAAACACCATTATATCAACGGAGTTCACAGCTTTATCAATAAAGTTCACATTGTGTTCGTAATACTCTAAGGTGACTCAAGTTTATGACTTAAACTCTATTTTTTCCAAATATAACCCACCAGGATCAGCAAGATTACTTACTTGTGCACGATCCTTTAATTCAATTATTTTTGGTATATTATCAGCATTTAATCTACCAGTACCAACTTCAATTAATGTTCCTACAACTTTTCGAACCATATTGTATAAGAACCCATTACCACTTATTCTTATTTGAATAAATCCGTCTTTCTTTTCAAAATCAATTGAGTAGATTTCACGAACCATTGATTTCTTCTTAGACTTGGCATTTGAAAATGCTGTAAAGTCATGCTCACCTAAAAAGTACTTTGCTGCCATTTTCATTTTTTTAAGATCTAAGTTCTCTTCTACATGCATACTATATTTACGCATAAAAGGATTCGTATATTCTTCATTCCAAATTTTATATACATACGTTTTAGCACTCGTATTATATCTTGAATGAAAACGGTCAGATTCCATCGAAACTTCTTTTATACTAATATCATTTGGTAGATAACGATTTAAATAACTTCTAATTTCTAATTCAGGTATGTTTTCTTTTATTTTAAAATTAGCAACCTGTTCAAAGGCGTGTACACCTGCATCCGTTCGACTGCTACCAATAATTTCAATTTCTCTTCCTACCATTTCTGAAATTACATGTTCAATTTTGCCTTGAATTGTGTTCTCACCATTACCAAGCCTTTGCCAACCTTTATAACGGCCTCCATCGTACTGAATGATTAATTTATAATTGTTCATCACTTACTCCTTTTTATTACTTATATATAGATTATTATACCCTTTCCATTTAGTAACCCTTCACGTTAAAACTAGGATATTACGGGCAAAACTAAGAAAAGACAGGGTTAAATGAATCCTATTTTTCCTGCTCTTACTATTATCACAAACTAAATTGTATAACATATAGTAGAAATAACGAAATTTTTCATTATACTAGTATTAACTATTGTGATTGGAGAAAACCATGGTACTCAATGAGTTAGCTTTAAAAATCATAAATGAAGTTAGGAAACTAATACAAGAGGATATCATTATTATTAATATAGATGGATTCATTATAGCAAGTACGGATCCAACGCGAACTGGTACTTTTCACGAAGGTTCCTTAATTGCAATTAATGAGGGGAAAACTTTTACGATAACTTCCGAAGATGAAAGTCGATTGACTGGTGTAAAGGCTGGTATTAATCTTCCTATTTATTTTCAAAATGAAATAGTTGGAGTGATTGGCATTACAGGAAATCCCGAACATATTTCACCTTTTGGAGAAATGCTTCGTAGAATGACCGAATTATTAATTAGAGAAAATTATTATACAGACCAAATTGATTTACACCAAAGAGCACTTGAAGCATTTGTATTTGATTGGATTCAAGATATCGAGTGGGATGATCCTTTTTATGAACGTTCGACTATGTTAAATATTGATTTAAATTATGCAAGACAGATTGTTATTTTTGAGTGGGAAAATTCAAATATGTTACCAATCGATACTCGCCAACTATTGTTGGATTTAACTAATCGATCTTCAGAGGACGTACTTGTTCGTTGGGGCAATAACCGAATTGTAGTTTTGATGAAAGTTGACGATTTGAATAAAGATACTCTACAACGAGTAAATGACCTTTATGAAATAATTAAAAATCGACTAAACTTCCCAATCGCTGCTGGTGTTGGTCAACAAATCCTTCCAAATCAATTACATAAATCATACCATCAAGCAGTTCGAGCATTGAAGGTCGCATTGAAAACAAGTTCAATTATTTTTGATGTAGACTTAACAATTGATCTAATCTTGCAGGAACTTTCACCAGAAATTAAGAAAACATTTATACAACGGACGATTTCACCGATTTTAAGCGAAGAAGATTTATATAGTACGATCAAAGAATATTTAAACCAAAATCTATCGCTTAAAAATACTGCACAAGCGTTACATATTCATATAAACACACTACTATATCGTCTAAATAAAATTTATGAATTAACGAATTTGAATCCTAAAAATATCCAGGATTTATTCAAACTATATATAGGAACATATCTTTTAGATGATTCTACAAAAAAACACCGATAATTGGTGTTTTTTCTGTATTTTTCTCTATAGTAAATTCGTCTGCTAACTCTTTATACTTGAATTAAGATAATGGGGGGAATTTATTTATGATTACAAAAGACATTGCTCAACGTTTTATAGCAATTGTTGGAAATGAAAATTATGATGATTCAAAAGTTGAGAGACTCGTCTACTCTTACGATGCTACACCTAATTTGCAATCACTTCCGGATGCAGTCATTAGTCCTCGCTCTACTAAAGAAGTATCCGAAATTGTGAAAATTTGTAACGAACACATCATTCCAATTGTACCTAGAGGTTCGGGAACGAATTTATGCGGTGGTACTTGTCCAACTGAGGGCGGAATCGTCATTTTATTTAAACACTTAAACAATATCCTTGAGATTGATGAAGAAAACTTAACGATTACAGTTCAACCAGGTGTAGTGACACTTGATATGATCAATAGAATCGAAGAAAAAGGTTTATTTTATCCGCCAGATCCAAGCTCAATGAAAATTTCTACAATAGGTGGAAATATTAATGAAAATTCAGGTGGCCTGCGTGGATTAAAATATGGCGTAACACGTGATTATGTAATCGCTCTTGAAATCGTATTAGCAAACGGAGACATCATTCGAACTGGTGGGAAACTAGCAAAAGATGTTGCAGGTTATGATTTCACTCGCTTATTTGTTGGCTCTGAAGGAACATTAGGGATTATTACTGAAGCTACATTGAAGCTAATCCCAATGCCAGAAACGAAAAAAACAATGCTTGCATTATATGATAGCTTAGAAGATGCAGCCAAAACTGTTTCTAAAATTATTGCTAATAAAATTATTCCTACTTCACTTGAATTTATGGATCAACCTACTCTAGAAGTAGTTGAAAACTTTGCACAAATTGGCTTACCGACCGATGTAAAAGCTGTATTACTAATTGAACAAGATGGTCCCGAAGAAGTTGTTAACAGAGACATCGAATTAATTAAATCAATCTGTCAGCAAGAAAAATGCGTTTCAGTGAGTGTAGCTAAATCTGAAGAAGAAGCAGTAGCATTACGTACGGCTAGACGCTCTGCTCTTTCAGCTCTTGCACAATTAAGACCGACAACAATTTTAGAGGATGCGACTGTACCTCGTTCTAAAATTGCTGAAATGGTTAATGCAATTAATGAGATTGCTGAAAAACATAATGTAAAAATTTGTACGTTCGGCCATGCGGGCGATGGTAATCTACACCCTACTTGTCCAACTGATGCTCGTAATCATGAAGAAATGGAACGAGTAGAAGAAGCATTTGCAGAGATATTTGAAAAAGCAATTGAACTAGGTGGCACGATTACAGGTGAACACGGAGTTGGAATAGTAAAAGCTCCTTACCTTGAATTAAAGCTTGGCAAAGAAGGCATTAATGCAATGCTTGCTGTCAAATCAGCTTTAGATCCAAATCACATTATGAACCCTGGTAAAGTCTTTGCAAAAGATAGTCGCAAAAGAATGGTGGTGTCAAAATGACAACACTTCAAGAACAACAAGCAATCGGTCAACAATTTAAAGAACGAATGAACGAAGATGAGCTTTTAAACTGTATGCGATGCGGTTTTTGTTTACCAAGCTGTCCAACATATATTGAATCTGGGCAAAAAGAATCGCACTCACCACGTGGGCGTATTGCTTTAATGAAAGCAGTAACGGACGGTTTAATTGAACCAGATGAAGATGTGGAACGTACACTTGAGCTTTGTCTTGGTTGTCGTGCATGTGAGCCTGTTTGTCCTTCTGGTGTAAAATACGGCCATTTACTAGAAGAAGCAAGAGATATTATTGCGCAACACAAAAAGCATTCACTTCCTGCACGAGCAATACGTAAAGTCGTATTTAAAGAACTTTTTCCACACCAAAAGCGTATGAGACTAGCTGTGGGCTTATTAGGATTATATCAACGAACAGGCCTTCAAGTCGTTGCAAGAAAAGCTGGAATCATGAAGTTAATACCAAACAACTTATCTGCTATGGAAAAAGTTTTACCAAAAGTTCCAACTATGAAACAAATGAAATCACGCCCTGATTATCTACCTCCACTAAAAGAAAAAGTTAAAAAGGTAGCATTTTTCTCTGGATGTTTAATGGATACGATGTTCCTAGACACCAACAATGCCACAATGAAGCTTTTACAATTAGCTGGCTGTGAAATTGTCATTCCTAAGAACCAAGCCTGCTGTGGTGCATTGCATGGACATAGCGGTGAAAAGTCGATTGCGAAGGATATGGCTAGGAAAAATATCGAAGCTTTCGAGAATCTTGGAGTAGATTATATCATTACAAATGCAGGTGGCTGTGGTGGTTTCCTAATTGACTACGATCACCTTCTTAAAGATGATCCGATTTGGAAAGATCGAGCGTTTTCATTTAAAAATAAACTAAAAGATATATCAGAAATTCTAGTAGAAGTTGAATTCCATAAAAAAGTGAAATTAAGTTTACCAGAACAAATTATTACGTATCAGGATTCATGTCACTTAAGAAATGTCATGAGAACTGCTTCCGCTCCTAGAACATTATTGAAGTCCATTCAAAATGTTTACTATCACGAAATGAAAGACGCAGACCGTTGCTGCGGTTCTGCCGGTATTTATAATATTGTCGAATCAGAAATGTCGATGCAAATACTAGATTACAAGATGAAGCAAGCAACAAAAACGCAAGCTACGTCAATAGTAACTGCAAATCCTGGATGCTTACTTCAAATGAAGTTAGGTGTCGATCGAGAAAAACAATCAGATCGTGTGGAAGTCGTGCATATCGTTGATATACTTTTAAAAGCAGCTGAATACGAAGTAAAATAAACATGATGAGAAAGCACAAGGAATTTCCTTGTGTTTTTTCGTGTGTTGAAATATAACCCAATCTATATCGAAAATACAAACGCATTGTGAATTTTATTGATAAAGTTGTGAAATTTGTTGATAAAGCGGTGCATTTCGTTGATAAAAGAAGAGTTTTTGTTGATATAACGGTGAAATTTGTTGATAAAATGTGCAGACGTTGTGAATTACGTATGCTAAATGGTCAAAGCGGCCCATTTATAAGTAAAAGTGATGCAATTAATAAATTAATCCGATTCAAAACAGCGTGAGAGGCACCATCCTAGCTTGGAGGTGCCTCTTTCCGTTTAATATTTGGAATAATTGTAGAAAACCGAAAGAATGAAATTAAGTTTGCTGGTTTCCATTTATTAGTATATATATTATTCTGCAGTTGAATTAGTAGCTTCGTTTTTGCAAGTTTCGCAAGTTGAATAGATTTTGACAACTTTTTTATACTCAGTGTACTCAATGGTTTCTTCGCATTCTTTACAGATTAAAATTTGCATTAGAAACACCTCCTAAGCACACTATAACACGTTCGAATCAGCATTTCTCCAGGGACTTTACCCACCCTATGGACATAATTTGTCCATCCTTAAAATTCGTTGATATGACAAGGTTTCCTAGCATAAATAGCTCCAAAAAAATTTTTTAGACATTAAAAAAAATGGAAAATAGAACCGTTTGATATCATGCTCAAAGTTTTATCAAACTCATTCATTTTGCTCTTTTAAAATGGACTTTTAACAAGTCGCTAAAATTAATTAATAAATTATTTTTCAGAGAAATTTGCTTATCTTTAATAAAATTGTTAAAATTTAACTATTACAATGTGCATAAGCAGCACAAGGAGGTTACATTAATGGAACATGGTAAAGTAAAATGGTTTAATGCAGAAAAAGGTTTTGGATTCATCGAGCGTGAAAATGGTGATGATGTATTCGTACACTTCTCAGCAATTCAAACTGATGGTTTCAAATCATTAGATGAAGGACAAGCAGTTACTTTTGAAGTAGAACAAGGTCAACGCGGTCCACAAGCAACTAACGTTAAAAAAGCATAATTAATAAAAGTCAGATTCTCCATAGTAGAATCTGACTTTTTTATGTTTATAAAGAAAACTCGCCGATTGGCGAGCCTTAGGCGAAGACAGAGGGGTAGTTGCACTTATACTTATACCTAAAATTGGCATCTACGTCGACTGACCTTCACCACCTTCCAATTTATATTTTCTTAATGTGCAAAATCAAAAAACCCTTATTCCAAAATAGAATAAGGGCTATCTAACGTGGATCCTGGTAAAGAAATGGTTTAACGTATTATATCTCAAATAAATTGAGGATACAAATATTTTAAAATTTCCGTCAGCATTATCGATCTTTCATTACTTTTATCATCTTTATTTTTTTAATGATGAAATAGCCGTCCTTGTTTGGTCAATATACTGAATTGTTTGATCGTATTCCTGTGTCGCAACAGCAATAAATAAAATATCAATTACGTGTAGTTGAGCCATCCTTGAAGACGTTGCTCCACTTCGAAATGTCGCTTCTCGGTGTGGAGAATTGAATAACTTTATATCTGATAGGTTCGAAACTGAATTAGAACCAAAACCAGTAATACTAATTGTATTTACACCATTTTCCTTAGCTATTTGAAGAGCTTTTTGAACTTCCCATGTTTCGCCGGAAAACGATATTCCAACTAATACGTCATTTTCTTCGTGGTTTGCTATTTGTACAGCTAACGAATGTAAATCAGTAAATGCAGATGTATATTTCTTAATACGTAAAAACTTTTGCTGGGCGTCTAATGCAACTACCATTGATCCTCCGACACCAAAGAAGTAAATATTTCTAGCTTTTGTTAGAGCTTGTACAGCTTCTTCTAAATCACTAACATTAATAATATCGCTAGTATCTTTAATAGCTTGAATATTATTATTCATCATTTTTTTTACGATGGATGCAGTTGATTCTCCTGAATTAATATCTCTTGAACCTGTCTCAGTTGTCGTGATAATATCACCTGCAATGCGTAGCTTTAGCTCCTGAAACCCTTTTAGGCCTAGTGAACGACATAATCTAATAATGGCTGAATTACTTGTTTGACTTTTTTCTGCAAGCTCAAAAACTGTATATTGAATTGATTTTTCTGGATTTTCGATAATATATTTGGCTGCTCTTCTTTCAGATGGAGGAAGTTTATATAGCATTTCTTTTAACATGATTAAACCGCCGTTTAATGCATTCATTTAATCTACTCAACTCTCTTTGTATTTATATAAAATTAAGAATTATGAAAATTTTAAACCGAAAAATATTGTATTCCACTCTTTTTCGCATGAATACAATCTAAACAAATTATAAATTATATAGTATAAAAATTGAATACAATTTTGCCACGAAAAGAAAAGCGACAAGCTAGTAAGCGATTTACTAGTTGCCGCTCTACTTAATTTTTCACTACATTGCTAATGAAACCACTAGCTTTTTTCAAACTCTTAATGGCTTCTTCATAATTCATTCCTGTTAAAATCATGACGATTGCTATCTTCGTTTGATTATGTGCTTTCACTAAATAATGACTTGCTGTTTCATAATCACATCCAGTTGCTTCTACAATTATTCTTTTCGCTCGATCTACTAGTTTAATATTCGTCAATTGCAAGTCTACCATTAGGTTTTTATATACTTTTCCGATACCGATCATTGAAGCAGTTGAAATCATATTACAAATTAATTTTTGAGATGTCCCCGCTTTTAATCGAGTAGAGCCAGTTAATACTTCTGGACCGTTATCTACTTCAATTTTATGTATCGCAACCTCTCCAATTTTCGATTCTTTATTGCATGCTATAGCGACGGTTTTTGCTCCAATCTCGTTAGCATATTTTAAAGCACCTATTACATAAGGCGTTCTACCAGATGCAGCAATACCGATAACGATATCATTTTTAGTAAGTGATATACTTTGAAGGTCCTCTTTGCCAAGCTCCTCGCTATCTTCAGCACCTTCAACTGCTTTAATAAATGCTCTTTCTCCCCCTGCAATTAAGCCAACTACTTCACTAGGATCAGTTCCAAATGTAGGTGGGCACTCTACTGCATCTAAAAGTCCAATTCTTCCACTTGTACCAGCACCTGTATAGATTAAACGGCCTCCATTTCGAAATGCTTCAACGACTAGCTGAACTACTTTCGAAATCATCGGGATCTCATCTTTAACTGCCAATGCTACTTTTTGATCTTCTTCATTCATTATCTTTAAAAATTCATCAACACTTAACTCATCTAGTTTACTTGTACGCTCATTTCTAATTTCAGTTGTTAAATCCTCTAACACAATACCACCCCTTAAGTTCAGGAATAAAAGGGCAGGGGTTAAGGATGAAGGAAAGGATATTCTATTAAATGCATTTCCAGTTCTCCCTGCACTTAAACTATTCCTGCTTTTAATAATTATTTAATTCTTTCATCGCTAGAAGATATCCTCCAAACGTCGAGGAAACATCTTCTGTATAGAATAGTATTGTTGGATATTGCTCATGAATTGTTTGAATAAACGTTTTCTGAACAACTGGTATTCTTTGAAGAATACTTCCTTTAATAGCAACTCGAAGCTCTTCTCGAAGGCTTAATTTTTTTATCGCATGGATTGTCGTTTTTCCAAGATGTTGACCAGCTCTTTCTAGTACTGTTAAGGCCATTAGATCACCCAAATTCGCCATTTCAACAATGAATGGAACATGAGATGCAATCTCAGCTTTTATATTATGATAAATATATTTTTTGAGTCCATCAGCTTCTTTTAGCTGTAATCTTTCTAGCATTTTTAAAGATAAATAACTTAACGGTATGCCTTCATCAAATTCTTGCGTAATTTTTTTAAAAACTTCCATACAAATCCAATAACCGCTTCCTTCATCTCCAAGTAGATGTCCCCATCCACCCGCTGTAATTGTATGTTCTTTATGCATTCCAATACAAATTGACCCAGTACCGGCAATTGTCAATACACCGCTTTGCCCATTAAGCATTGCCGCATGGGCAATTTGCGCGTCGTTTACAATTTTAAAAGGAATCTGAAAGGCATCATTTAATGCTTTTTCTAAAGGACTTCGATCTTTAACTCCACCAATTCCAGCAATTCCTATAAATAGAAATAGACAATTTTCCTTTGATAAAGTGCCTAAACATTTTTCAATCGCTTCTATAATGTGATTAATTCCATCTTTTTCATTAATTAGTAGATTACTAAAACCAGAGTAACCTTGGCTAATAACATTGCCTTCTAAATCATAAGCAACTGCTTCTGACTTAGTTCCTCCACCGTCAAGACTAATTATATATTTCACCAGGCTGTCCCCCACCATCTCTATCTATACTCTATCTATATAACTATTATTTTTCAGCTAATTTTTTATGCAAGCGAATGATGTGCTCGATTAACTTTTGCTCGCTCATTGCTGTCATTAAATGATCCTGTGCATGGATCATCAGTAAAGATTTTTCGCATGGTTGACCGTTTAATTCAGCTTGTATTAAAGTCGTTTGTGTTTTATGTGCATGACCGATTTCTTCGTGGGACTCTTCAATTAAACGATCGGCCGTTTCAAAATCATTTTTTTCCGCAGCTTCTAATGCTTCATAAGCTAGTGATCTTGCATTTCCACCGTGTGATATAATTTCAAAAATTTCTTGTTCGTTAGTCATATTCATCTTCATGATCCCCTTAGTTATTTATTTATTTTAATCGTTATTGAACTACCAATTTATCTTTAAAGAATAATGGTAAGTACTCTTTATGAGCATCTAATAATGTGTCTAAAACGTCCTTTGCAGCTTCATCACTTGGTACTAAAGGATTAATTGTTAAAGCTAGTAAAGCCAACTCATAAGATCCAGTAACGGCTGCTTTTGCCCCAACTCGTTCGAATGATTTAATCTGCTGAACTAAACCATTTATTTGAGGTGGTAATTCACCGACTGAAATTGGAATTGGACCTTGCTTTGTAACAATACAATTTACTTCTACAGCTGACTCATTTGGAATCCCTTGTATTGAACCATTGTTTTGAACGTTTAATACTTGGATATCCTTTTTGTCATTATATATAGAAGTAATTAAGCTACAAGCAGCATCACTATAATATGCTCCACCTCGTTTTTCAAGCTGTGGCGGTTTAATTGCTAAGTTTTCATCTTTATATAATTCAAATAAGTCATCTTCCAATTTCTTAACAACTTCTGCTCTAGTAGTACCAGTTTTGAATGATTCTAATTCTTCATCTAATATATGTTTAGTTTTGTAATAGTATCGATGGTATGGACAAGGAAGGACTCCTAATGACATAAGAAATTCTTTTTGCCATGGTAATGGTGCGATATTTTTCATCGTCATTTGTATAGCTGGATCTGCCAATAGCTCTAAAACACGCTTTGTCACTTCTTTTCCATCAACATAAACATGTAGTCCGTAAACCATATGATTTAATCCAGCAAAATCGATATGTACACGACTTTTGTCCACTTCTAATAAATTAGCAATTGTCATCGTCATATTAATTGGTACATTACAAACACCGATTACTTTTTTATGATTGCTATAACGAAGCAAAGCCTCTGTCACCATGCCAGCCGGATTTGTAAAGTTAATCAACCAAGCTTCTGGGCATAGTTGCTGCATTTCTTTTGCAATCTCAAGTAAGATAGGAATTGTTCTTAAGCCTTTAAATAAACCACCTGCACCATTCGTTTCTTGACCAATCATACCGAGTTGAAGCGGAATACGTTCATCTTTAATTCTTGCTTCTAATAATCCTACACGCATTTGGGTCGTTACAAAGTCAGCATCCTTTAAAGCTAATTTTCGATCAAGAGTCAAATGAATTTCCATTGGAACTCCTGCTTCTTTTACCATTCGTTTAGCCAAATTACCGACAATTTCTAGCTTTTCTTTACCTGCTTCTATATCAACTAACCAAAGCTCACTAACAGGTAGTTCATTATATCTTTTTATAAATCCTTCAACTAATTCTGGAGTATAACTTGAGCCTCCACCTATTGTTACGATTTTAATTCCGCTTTTTTTATTCATTTTGAATACACCTTCATTTCATATTTTTTCTTATGAATTGAAAACAACAATATAGCAAGTCACGGTGCAGAAAACTAATAATATAAAAAATAAGATTGAAGCTTGTTTCTTATTCTTAAACTTACCTTCAATAAATACAATCACGCTTGTAAGTCCTACACTCAGACCTATGCTATTCGTAATAAATACTGCAAGATCTTTGCTCGTTCCAATAAATAGTAGAACTGGATTAAAGATAAGATTAAACGCAAGAATAAATATAAAAAATACAAAAGCACCTTTATAACTAAAAAAATGAAGATTCTTTGTAGTGTTCATGTTAAGCTTCCTTTCTTGCTTATTTAGTAATAAATAAAGGAAGCTGGAATCTATGATCCCAAACTCCCTTTACTATGAATTTATACAGACATTTTTACATCTTTATCGATTTCGATTGTAGCCGATTCTTGTGCTAACAATTTTTTATCGTACATTTTAAAGAATGGTAAATAGATTACAACAGATATAGTCAAATTGATTACTACTAGAATAATAGCTCTCCAATCTCCACCTGTTGATAAATATGCACCTATTGGAGCAGGCAAAGTCCATGGAACCGTTACGTAAGTTGGATTAACTAATCCAGCTGCAGTTGCTAGATAAGCAACCGTAGCACCAATTATTGGAACGATCATAAATGGAATAATTAGTACAGGATTTAATACAATTGGCATACCGAAAATGACTGGCTCATTAATGTTAAAAATACTCGGGATAATAGTAGTTCTTCCAAGAGCTTTTGAGTAACTAGATTTCCCTGCAATTAACATAGCAATTACTAGACCTAGTGTTGCACCTGAACCACCAATCCAAATAAACCATTGGAAGAAAGTTTCAGGGGCAATATGTGGTAATTGACTACCAACTTTCCCAGCTGCAACTGCTGCAGAGTTATTAGCTATATAAACTTCCCAAACGGGACGTGCAACTGCACCTACTACCGATACCCCATGGATACCAAATGCCCAGAAAAATGTAATTAAGAATACGGGTACTAATACACCTGGTAGTGAATCACCAGCGCTAATTAGCGGAGCAACAGCTTTGTCTACAAGAGAATGTGTATCAACTTTAAATACAACTGTAATTAAAGTCATTACTGTTAAAACAACTGTTACAGGTATAAGTGCTTCAAAAGAACGCGCTACAGAACTTGGCACTGAAGCAGGCATTTTAATTGTAATATTTTTGGTTTTACAAAAACGTAATACTTCAACTGCAAAGATCGATGTAATCATACCAACGAAAAGTCCATGACCACCCATGTTAGCCATCGGTAACACAAAACCTACTTTATCAATCATTTGAACCCCAGTTGTAAATAAAAACGCGGAGCCAGCTAATAATGCACCAGAAAGTGGATCTAGTTTATAACTTTGAGATAAGCTATACCCGATTCCAAAGGTAATATAAACGGTCATCATGTACATTGTAAGTCGGTACGGAATTAAAATGTCCGCCGCATGTTTTGCTGCCCATACCCCAACTGCAGAATCTGCAGGAACTGGTGGAAAGGCAATAATTAAGAATAAACTTCCAAAAATGATAAATGGCAACGCTGAGACTACTCCATCACGAATCGCGCGTAAATGCTTCTGTTCAGATAGTTTTGCCATTGGTGTTGATAGATTGTTTTCCAAAAATGCAATAAACTTATCCATTTATTCTTCTCCCTTTTTATTAAATTACTAAACTATTTAACTAATTCTTGAACTAGTTTTAATAAAGTTGCCCCTCCAAGTGGACTATATGCTTGAGGTGGAATTACTGCACAAGGTACATTCGCCTCATCAGATGAAGCTTTAAATCCATCAAAACGGTGTCTAACTTGTGGTGCAACCATCGCTACATCCCAACCATTCTTAACTTCTTCAGCAAACTCTTGCGTTCCTACTGCTAAAACATCTAGACTTAATCCGTTCTTTTCTCCCTCTTTTTTTAAAGCGTTTACAACAATTGCACTAGACATTCCGCCTGCACATACAAATAATACTTTCATAGTTATATCCTCCTAATTTAATTTCGATAAAATAAAAGATTCAAAAAATTGAAATCGTTTTCTATGAGGCTATTATATTCCTACCAAAAATAAATTTCAATATTTTCCGAAAAAAATTGAAATAAAATTTCAAAAAGACGTAAAAAAAAATTTCACACCTTTTTGAAATACTGATTATTTAGTTTTCTTTAAACTGAAATTTACTCCATGGATGCAAGAAATCTAGTAGGAAAATTTCTTCTTCGACAATGCGTCCGACTACATTTGTTTTCCCTGAATTCTCCATATCCTGTAGTGCTATTTGCAATTCACCTTTATACTGACCATATAATTCATTTTCGATTAAAATATCTCCTCTACGAATCTGTGGTGTATAAGTTGGTTTAAATTCCTCGTCTCTGTATTTAACACGAGATTGCGTTGAACGAATTAGGTAATCTGATACGTCCCCTCGATAAAAATGAAATTCATCTAAAACAATCTTTTTTTCTAAATCTGTAATTGAATCATGTAGATCAATCGTTAAAGTAAATAAATCTTTGCCGTTATTGTTAAGTTCTGCAAGCTGTTTGAATTCTTCTTCAGACGCGTATGCATTTGCAATAATGACGTCATCAATTAAGTCTGAGTAAAATAAATGCTTTGCTTGGGTTACAACCGATAAATTACGATGCATTTCTAAAGAACAAAGACCTTCTGATACTGGCCATGGACCATATGTTGCAGCTTGTGAATTAATAAATGCAGCTGTGCGAATTCCATGCTTTTTAAATTCTTCACTACATTTTACAAAATGTGAATAGCTTAAACCTGCGTAACGATGTGGATAAAAATTGTGAGATCCGATTAAATTTGACTGGTTAGGTTTATAAGCTAATATATTCTCTAAATATTTTGTAGCATTGCTCATATTAATTTCGATTTTTAACCCGTAAGGATTATAAGTCATAATGGACTCTTCATTCCCAGTAAATCCCATATCGAGTCTAATACCGTAAGCACCTAACTCAGCAAAAAATGATAGATCATTGTATGAAATATTTAAAGTACCAAATACTCGGGGTGCAATGTCAACAAGCACTTCCATCTCTAAACTATTTGCATAATCAATTATTTCTTTGAACTCTTTGATAATTTGTTCCTTGTCACCGTTTACTGATAATAAACAAGTAAAAATTCGTTTAAAACCATATTGATGAGCTAATTTAATATAAGCCTTATCTTTTTCAACAGTTGAGTGTTCTGGATAGATTGAGATACCCAATTTTTTCACGATTCATCCTCCTAATATGGTTTAGGTGTAATATTTCCTAAAATAACTAATCGATTTGCCTTTGTTGCCCCAGGAACATTACTTGGTAAACCATTTAATGTTTCATTTGCTAAAATAGCAAAGGCAATTGCCTCTTTTGCATCTGAAGAAAAGCCAATATCCTCTTGGACTAATACTTTTGAATGTTCACCTAATAACTCTTGAAGCATGTGTAATAGCGTTTTATTATGACTACCACCACCACCAACAATGACTTCATCAATTGGATGATCCGGTAAAATAAACTTTTTGTAGTTTTCAGCAATTGATTTTGCTGTAAACATCGTCATTGTAGTAATGAAATCAATCGGTGAAACATCACTAAATTCTACTAAAATTTCATCAACAAACTGTGTACCAAATAACTCTCTGCCTGTGGTTTTAGGTATTGGTGCTAATATATAAGGGATACTCATACATCTTTCTAGTAATCTCTCATTTACATTCCCCTTAGCAGCCAATTCACCACTAGCATCAAATGGCACATTAAAATAACGCTTACAAATTTCATCAATAATCATATTACCTGGGCCTGTATCAAAGGCTACTAAATCATCAATCGTAGCATTCTTTGGAATGATCGTTACATTACCGATTCCACCAATATTTTGTAATAAGCGTGTCTTCGTTTTACTCCTATAAAGTAACAACTCTGAATGTGGTACTAAAGGTGCTCCATATCCACCAGCTGCCATATCCATCACTCGAAAATTAGAAACAACCTTCGTATTCGTTTCATAGGCAATTACTGCTGATTCACCTAACTGCAATGTAGACTGTACAAAATTTGCTTCTACTTCAGGCTGATGATAAATCGTTTGACCATGTGATCCAATAAAATCTAGCTTATTTAGTGGAAATTGATTTTTACTACAAATTTGTTTCACTGCATCTGCAAAAGCATAGCCAAGTTTAAAATTCAAACTACACAAATGCTGGGCATTTGAAGAAACAAGTGTAATCGCATCTTCAATCTCTTTTAATAAAGCTTCCTCTAGAGGAAGCGTCATAAAATCAATCAATTTAACCTCTGTATCAGATCCATATCCAGTGATCTCTACTAAGGCTGAATCGATTCCATCTAAAGATGTACCTGACATTAATCCAACTGCATATACCAATTCTCTCACTCCTTTACTTTTTTATACCTAATACCTTAAAACAGAATTTCAATTTTGTAAAAGAAAAGGATGAAAGTTTATTTTCCAGGAACATCGAGAAACTTGTTCTACAAAATGAATTTTTACTCATTTCACCTTATCCACAAATAATAAATATACTTAAATTTTTTATAGATGTTAACTTCTAAATACCCAATGAGTACAATATCAAAATAGTAAAAAACACCTTATCTAATTACAAAATAGTAAAAAGGTATTGTATGAAGGGTAGAATAATTATACAATTTATTACATAAACAAACAAAAAGGTATGAGTTCAGTTCAAAAGGAGAATCTTAAGATGAATCAATTAGAAACACATATAGACGCATTAGTAGACAAATATTTTTCAAGACTATTAGAAATACGTAGACATTTGCATATGTATCCTGAATTAAGTAATCAAGAGTTCCAAACAACGATTTTTATTAATCAAGA
The DNA here is from genome assembly GCF_042267765.1 of Gottfriedia sp. NPDC056225. Taxonomy (NCBI): domain Bacteria; kingdom Bacillati; phylum Bacillota; class Bacilli; order Caryophanales; family Bacillaceae; genus Gottfriedia; species Gottfriedia sp. NPDC056225. Next base: position 93,559 of record NZ_JBHJTJ010000015.1, read on the forward strand.
ATTAGACAAGGCTAACATCAAAAAATTATCTTTAAATAGTAAAACTGGAGCATGTGCTGAAATAACTGGTCTTGAAGGACCGATTGTTGCACTCCGAGCAGATATTGACGCATTACCAATTCAAGAGGAAGCTAATTTACCATTTCGTTCCGTTATTGATGGAGTCGCTCATATGTGTGGGCATGATGTTCACACTACAATTGCACTAGGAGTTGGATTCATTTTACAGGAATTAAAACATCTACTTCCTGGTACCGTTCGAATAATTTTTCAACCTGCCGAAGAGGCAGAAGGTGGTGCAGAGAAAATGATTGCTGAAGGATTGCTTAATGATGTAAAAGCAATTGTTGGACTTCACAATATGCCTGATCTTCCAGTTGGTACAATCGGAATAAAAGAAGGCTTCCTAATGGCAAGTGTAGATGATTTTTCAATTAAGATTAAAGGTAAAGGCGGTCATGCAGCACTTCCAGAAAAAGCAATTGATCCGATCGTAATTGGTAGCGCGGTTGTCAACCTTCTACAAACACTAGTTAGCCGAACAATTTCACCAAAAGAATCAGCTGTCATTACAGTTGGGGCATTCCAGGCTGGAAATACAAATAATGTAATTCCCGAATTTGCAATTTTAAAAGGTACCGTTCGAACTTCAAATGAATCAGTTCGAAAGCAAATTCAAACAAGCTTTCAAACATTAGTTCAAAACCTTGTTCATTCACTTGGAGGAGAAGTAGAAATCGATTATGACATCTTACTCCCTACCGTCTTCAACCATTCAAAAGTAACAAAAGTAGTACGTGAAGCAGCAATTACAACAGTCGGAACTGACAATGTTGTGACGGCAGAATCAACAATGGGCGGAGAAGATTTTTCATTTTATCAACAAGAAGTACCCGGCTGCTTTTTATGGCTAGGCTCTGGGAATCAAGAAAAGGGTATAACTTACGGATGGCATCACCCAAAATTTATGGTTGATGAAGAAGCAATAAAAGTTGGTGTAAAACTAATGACCCATGCTGCTTTTGAGCTATTAGCGGATTCAACTATTTCTAACTAATAACAAATAAGTGAAAACCTTTGTTTTGTCAAAGTTTTCTCTTTTTTTGTTTTATACTATATTCGTTTAATCATTAATATAATTAACTTGCATAACTAACAGGGGGGAATAGATGCCAGATTTTGTACAAACTGCTACCTACGAGCACTCATTTTGGTTGCATGTTTTAAGAGATCATTCTTAATTTATTTTAGACGCTTTGCCATCTAAACAAGAGGAAGAAATTAAAATTGCAAAGTCATTTTACTTAATTTTTAATGAATTGTTTTCTAGTGTAAATAACAGCGCAAATATTAACGAATATCCAACTATTAAGCTTTACTTACTATCTCAATTTTTATTTAGCCTACTCCAAAACTAAAGCACTCTATTAAACACGCATTCATTAATGTTGTCTACGTGTTTAATAAAGTGCTATTTTAGTTAATTTACTTCCTGCTTAATAGAGATCCAATTATTCTTTATCACTTTAATTACTGCATTTAAACGATCTTGAACATCTAATTTCATTAAGATATTAGCAACGTGATTTTTAACAGTCTTATTTGAAATAAATAATTCTTTTCCAATTTGGATATTAGAAAATCCTTTTACTAAAAGGTGCAATATTTCGAATTCTCTATTTGTAAGTAATTCTTTAATATATTTGTCATCAGGTGGCATAAAATGGATAGAATTCTCTTTAAGGAATCTATATTCTTTTATTAATTCATTTGTAAAACGATTGTCTACCATGAATTGTCCACCTTGAACTTGCTTAACAGTATTTACTAAATACGCTTCGTCAACGTCCGTTAAACAAATCCCCTTCACTCCTACGTTTAGTAAACGATCTATTTCGTAAAAGTCTAAAGTATTTTTTATCGTTATTATTTTAGTAGAATCATCATGTAACATAATTCTTTTCGCTTCTTTTACCATTTCTTCGCCTGAAACCTGCGTTATAAGAACAGAATTACTAACTTCTTGAATTAGTACATTTTCTTCTATATTAAATTTAATTGCGTTTATTTGATTGAATTCTAATATAGTACGAATACCCGCCACGAAAAGCGAATTTTCAACAAAAATAACAGTATTATTATTTATCGGATGATTAGTTACTAATTTTGCTAACACTACTACCACCTCCGAATACCTAATTTTTTTATAGTAACATTAGTTATTGTACATATTTGAATTGATTTAATAAATTTAATATTTTTGAAATTAAAGTTAAGCTCTTCTTAAACAAAGAATTATTACATTATGATTAAGTATTACTT